>NZ_JBEYVO010000048.1:0-89467 GCF_040644055.1 Streptomyces sp. NPDC047043 | reverse complement strand
GGGGCCGCCCCGCCCCGCCGCCGGGCGCAGCCCGCCCCGCCCCCCGCCGCCCTGGGCGTGGCGGCCGCGTCGGCCCGCGGCACCGGCCGCCCCGACGCCGTGTGGCGTCGGGCCGGCCTTGTCGAGTGGGGCGTCCGCCGTGCCGGTCAGTCCGTGCCGGACTCCATCGCGGCGCGGTCCAGCAGCTGGTCCTCCTCGGAGACCTCGCCGCGGGAGGCGATGGCCTCGGCGCCGCCCTCCGGCAGCTCCGGCATGGTGCCGATCAGCCCGGTCGCGGCCGCCTGGGAGGCGCCGATGGTGGGGCTGCCGGTGCCGATCAGGCCGAGGCCGACGTACTGCTCCAGCTTGGCGCGGGAGTCGGCGATGTCGAGGTTGCGCATCGTGAGCTGGCCGATCCGGTCCACCGGGCCGAACGCGGAGTCCTCGGTGCGCTCCATGGACAGCTTGTCCGGGTGGTAGCTGAACGCCGGGCCCGTGGTGTCGAGGATCGAGTAGTCCTCGCCGCGCCGCAGCCGCAGCGTGACCTCGCCGGTGACCGCCGAGCCGACCCAGCGCTGCAGCGACTCGCGGATCATCAGCGCCTGCGGGTCCAGCCAGCGGCCCTCGTACATGAGGCGGCCGAGGCGACGGCCCTCGTTGTGGTACTGCGCGAGGGTGTCCTCGTTGTGGATCGCGTTGACCAGGCGCTCGTACGCGGCGTGCAGCAGGGCCATGCCGGGCGCCTCGTAGATGCCGCGGCTCTTGGCCTCGATGATGCGGTTCTCGATCTGGTCGGACATGCCCAGGCCGTGGCGGCCGCCGATGGCGTTGGCCTCCATCACCAGGTCGACGGCGGAGGCGAACTCCTTGCCGTTGATCGTCACCGGGCGGCCCTGGTCGAAGCCGATCGTCACGTCCTCGGTGGCGATCTCGACCGACGGGTCCCAGAACTTCACGCCCATGATCGGGTCGACGGTCTCGATCCCGGTGTCCAGGTGCTCGAGGGTCTTGGCCTCGTGGGTGGCGCCCCAGATGTTGGCGTCGGTGGAGTAGGCCTTCTCCGTCGAGTCCCGGTAGGGCAGCTTGTGGGCGACCAGCCACTCGGACATCTCCTTGCGGCCGCCGAGTTCGGTCACGAACGCCGCGTCCAGCCAGGGCTTGTAGATGCGCAGGTGGGGGTTGGCGAGCAGGCCGTAGCGGTAGAACCGCTCGATGTCGTTGCCCTTGTACGTCGAGCCGTCGCCCCAGATCTGGACGTTGTCCTCGAGCATCGCCCGCACCAGCAGCGTGCCCGTGACGGCGCGGCCGAGCGGCGTGGTGTTGAAGTAGGCCCGCCCGCCCGAGCGGATGTGGAACGCACCGCAGGTCAGCGCGGCCAGGCCCTCCTCGACCAACGCCGCGCGGCAGTCGACCAGGCGCGCGATCTCGGCACCGTAGGTCTTCGCGCGGCCGGGCACCGAGGTGATGTCGGGCTCGTCGTACTGGCCGATGTCGGCGGTGTAGGTGCAGGGAACGGCACCCTTGTCGCGCATCCACGCGACCGCGACGGAGGTGTCGAGGCCACCGGAGAAGGCAATGCCGATGCGCTCGCCGGCGGGGAGGGAGGTGAGGACCTTGGACATAGGAAGAGTATGCATCATCTCGCATGGTCATGCAAAGGGCGGAGGTGCGGCCCTTACTCTGGTGCCCGTGCGGATCTGTGAGCGGTACGTCCGGTGGGGTGGGCTGTGCGCCCAGTGGTATGTCACATGACACATCCACTGATGGCCGAGGACGGCGAGGACCCGGGCGCCGCGGCCGCGCGCATCACCGGCCACGCGGTGCGCGGCGAGCGCAGGCTGTCCGGGTCGCTCGCCGAAGTCGGCCTGGACGGCGGGCAGTTGGTGATGGTCAAGCGCGGGGACGAGCCCGGCGCGGTGCACGCCGAGGCGGCGGGGCTGTGCTGGCTGGCCGACGCCGGCACGGTCCGCGTCCCCCATGTGCACGGCTACGACCGGCGCTGGCTGGTGACCGACCTCGTGCCGCAGGGGCGGCCGACGGCACAGGCGGCCGTGCGGTTCGGCCGGGGCCTGGCCGCCCTGCACGCCGCGGGCGCGCCCGCGTTCGGCGCCCCGCCGCCCGGCGGTCTCGTGAACGCCTACATCGGGCTCGCCCCGATGCGCAACGTCACCGGCACCGACTGGTCCCGCTGGTACGCCGAGCACCGCGTGCTGCCGTATCTGCGTGCGGCAGTCGACCGCGGCACCCTCCGCCCGGCCGAGACGGCCGTCGTCGAGCGGGTCTGCGAGCGGCTGCCCGAGTTGGCGGGGCCCGCCGAGCCGCCCGCCCGGCTGCACGGCGACCTGTGGAACGGCAACGTCCTGTGGGGCGCCGACGGACACGCCTGGCTGATCGACCCGGCCGCGCACGGCGGGCACCGGGAGACCGACCTGGCGATGCTGCAGCTCTTCGGCTGCCCGCACCTGGAGCAGGTGCTCGACGGCTACCAGCAGGCGGCACCCCTCGCCGAAGGATGGGCGGACCGCGTCGGGCTGCACCAGCTCTTCCCGCTGCTGGTGCACGCCGTGCTGTTCGGGCGCGGCTACGCCGAGCAGGCTCTCGCGGCGGCGCGCGGGGCCCTGGCGTGACATGCGCCGGGCCCCCTGCGCAGTGAACAGGGGGCCCGGCATCAAGCGAGCGGACTAGATTCAGGAGTGAGTGAGAAGGAAGTCCGTTCATGGCCTCGCCTGCGGCAACCCTAACAGTCAGTCGGGGATCAAGTCGCGCAGATTTTCGGGGGTGATGACCCGGGAGTCCGGGTGCAGCCCCTCGGGCCGCTCCAGGCCGATGTAGGTGACGGGACCCTCCGGGATCGTCTCACCGTCCCACAGGGTCACCGAGGTCCCGCCCTCGGCCAGCAGATCGGTGACGTACCGGACACCGATGTGGTCGCGCTCGACGATGCCGCGCAGCAGCGTCGCGACCGTGACCCGGTTGCCCTCGATCCGGTTGGCCGCCGGCGTTCCCTTCAGGTACAGGTGCAGCCACTTGGCGGTCCAACTGCCGTCCCGCCCGCGCCTGAACGCCAGCGGCAGCGCGACCCGGCCCGGACCCCGCAGCTCCGACTTCATGCGCACCGTGCGCGGCTCGAACGGCCGGCCCTGCTGCTCGCCCTCGCGCAGCATGAAGCCGAAGAAGGACTCCTCGACCTCCTCGAAGCCCTCGCCCGCGAAGATGTTGACCTGCGGCACGATGAAGGTGCTGTGCACGGCGCCCAGCCGCAGGTTGATGAACTCCGAGGCACCGTCCGGCGCTTCGGTGATGTCGCCCGAGTGCTCGCCCTCGAACTGCGTGAGGGACGTGTACGACAGCCAGGACACGGTGCGATACCGGGCGTCCAGCATCACCGCCGACAGGTCGAAGTCCGTCCTGTGCTCGGCCTGCTTCCAGTACACGAAGAACCGCAGCAGCTCGCCGTCGACCGGCGAGACGGAGCCCCGGGGCAGCACACCGAGCCCCGCCGCAGTCGCCCTGCCGCTGAGCGGAAGCGCGACGTCCAGGATGCTCGGGTCGACCAACAGCCGCTCCGGGGAGGGCAGTCGGCGCCGTATCTCCGCGTCCAGGGCGGCGATCAGACGCTTGCGCTCCGCCGGCAGCACGGGCGGCCGTACGTCCTCGGTGACCCAGGCGCGGCCGAGCCGGTTGACGAAGACACGGCGCTCGCCGGTCTCCTCGGCCCGGTTGTGCAGGTGTTCGCGCACCGACAGCACGACCCGGCCCGCCACGTCGGACACCACCTGCTCGGCGGCCACCACGACGGCCTCGCGCTCGTCCTGCGTCAGCGCCATGCGCAGCAGCCGGTCCAGGGAACGGAACAGCTTGCCCGGCGCGGACTTGAGCAGTTCGGCCGCACCGGCGACGTCGTGCCGGCCCAGCAGCTCCTCGACGCGGCTGTCGAAGGACCGGACCTGCTGCTCGCCGCGGGCGACGGCGAACACCTCGGCGGCATGCGGCCACTGGGGGTACTCGTGCGGGTGGAGGCGCTCTCCGAGCCGCTTCCACGGCTCACGGTACGCGCTGACGTCGGCCAGCTTGGCGGGCGTCGCCGCGACGAGGGAATCCAGGCCGGCGAGCAGCGCGCGGCGGACCGGACGCGGCACCGTGCGGAAACGGGTGGGCTCCTGGAGCGTCACATCACCGCCCGCCACCGCGCAGGCGAGCCGCAGCACGTCGGTGACGGTGTCGAGGAGGAGGCCCGAACCAGCCGACAGGCGGGCCTCGTTGACGACCGCCCGGTTCTCCCGGACCGGGATCGCCTCGGGCTGCGGGCCGTCCACACAGTGCCCGGCGAGCGTCCTGAGGTCGCCCAGGTGCTCCTCGCCCAGCGGTGTGCTGCTGCCGGCCAGCGCCAGATACAGGGCGGTGACCTCGTCGTCCGCCGTCCCGCCCAGGTGCAGGACGGTCAGCCGGTCGCCCGCCGCCGCGATCAACTCGTCGTGGGCGGCCAGCATTTCGGCGTACGCGTGCCGGTAGTTGCCGTAGGAGGGGAGCGTGAGCAGGTTCAGCACACCGCTCCGAAGCTGGGAGATCGTCGAGGCGCGCGCGGAGTCGTCGGCCAGGGCCTCGGCGATGCACTGCGTCCAGAAGTCGAACGTGTCGGGCACGTTGGCCGGGAAGTCGATGAAGTAGACGTTGTGCCGGACGTGGTCGCCGGCCATTTCACGGACCGTGCGCAGCGTGCGGACGGCGGTGTCGACGACCGTCCCCTCGGACAGCCCCGACAGGTGCTCCAGCAGCTGTGCCGAGAGCTTGAAGCCCACGGACATCAGCACGGCGTCGAACTGCCGCGCCGCGACGTCCCCTTGACCGGCCGGACCGGTCGGCAGGGGGAGACGGTGGGTGTGCCGGATGACCAGCGGTTCCAGAGGGTGGGACATTCCGGAAGGATCGCAGAGATGTTCGGGCGGCCGCATTCGAGTTTTCGGCAGGCCGCCCCCCGGCGCACCGATGCCCGGAAGCGCGCCGGACCGCGACCCGGCGTGATGCCCGGCACCACGCCGGACCGCGGCCCGCCAGGCTTCACACCCGGAGCCAGTTATGGCGTTTCCGTGTGGAAGCGGCACCGGGATCTTCCGCGGCACGGGCCTGACGTGCACAGTCGGGGTCCGCCATCAAGGCGGGAGCCGCGCCCTTGGGAGGACAGCCGATGGGAGCCCACGAACACCCGCAGCCGCCGGGAGCCGCCCCCGCCGCGGACGGCATCGGGCGCCGCCGCTTCCTGGGATACGTCCTGGCCGCCTCGACGCTGACCGTCGCCGCCGAACTCGGCGAGGCCGCCCTCGCCCCCACCAGGGCGGCCGCGGCGGTCCCCTCCGCGCCGGGGCCCGCCGAGATCTACGACCTCAACGACATGCTCACCCACGCCACCCTGCCCACGGCCAACCTGATCACCATCCGCCTCGACAGCGACGGCACCGCCTCCTTCGCCCTGCCGCGCGCCGAGGTCGGCCAGGGCATCACCACCTCCACCGCCATGATCGTCGCCGAGGAGCTCGACCTCCCACTGGACCAGGTCCGCGTCACGCTCGCCGAGGCGCGCCCCGAGCTGCTGTTCAACCAGCTCACCGGAGGTTCCAACACCACCGTCTCCACCTTCACCCCGGTCCGGGTGGCGGCTGCCGTCGCCCGCGGCCGACTCCTCCAGGCCGCCGCACTCGAACTGGGCGAGGCCCTCGACACCCTGACCGCGAAGGCCGGGATCATCACCTCCTCGGTCAGCGGCAAGAGCCTCACCTACGGCGAACTCGCCGAGAGGGCAGCCGGTGTGACGACCAGTCAGGTGTCGGTCACCCTCAAGGACGCCTCCGAGTTCAAGGTCATCGGGACCGCGCAGCGCCGCGTCGACGCGCTGGCGGCGGTGACCGGCCGCAAGACGTTCGCGATGGACCTGCACGTGCCGGGCGCGCTGCCGGCCATGGTGTGCCGGCCGCCGACGATCAACGGCACGGTCCGCTCCGTCGACAACCTCGCCGAGGCGCGGGCCATGCCCGGCATCACCGACGTCGTACGGATCTCCACCGGCGTCGCCGTCCGCGGCCGCACCTTCGGGCAGTGCATCGACGCGGTGCGCGCACTGCAGGTGACCTGGGGGCCGGGCACCGCGGAGGGCGCCTCCGACGACACCGTCCACGCCGAACTCCGCAAGGCCGAACTCCCGCTGCCCGCGCTCGACTTGCTGACCAAGTCGGTCGACGCCCGCTTCACCTTCCACTTCGCCAGCAACAGCGCCCTGGAGACCAACTGCGCCGTCGCCGACGTACGCGAGGACTCGGCGGAGATCTGGGCGAGCCTGAAGTCCCCGATCACCGCCCAGGAGCAGATCGCGCTCACGCTCGGCCTGCCCACGGCCGCGGTCAAGGTCCATGTCACCGAGGGCGGCGGCTCCTTCGGGCGCAAGCTCTTCCACGACGGGGCCGCCGAGGCCGCCGAGATCTCCAAGGCCATGGGCAAGCCGGTCAGGCTGATGTGGCACCGCACCGACGACTTCCGCCAGGGCCGCACCCACCCGATGTCCATCTCCCGGGTGCGGGCCACCTACGCGCTCGGCCAGGTCCTCACCTACGACCAGCGCCACACCTCCGTGGCCACCGACTTCGGCCACGGCGTCGGCGAGATCATCACCGCCGAGGCCGCCCGACTGCCGGTCGGCGACCTCACCTTCTCCGAGACGATCTTCGCGCTCACCCAGCAGACGCCGTACAACTTCGGTGTCGTCACCCAGCTGTTGAGCGAGGTGGACAAGGGTTTCAACACCGGCTCCATGCGCAACATCTACTCGCCCAACGTGCGCTGCGCGCAGGAGCTGGTGGTGGACGAGCTGGCCAAGCGCATGGGCAAGGACCCCTACAAGTTCCGCCGGACCTTCCTCAAGGACGACCGCGCCCGGGCCGTCCTCGACAAGGTCGCCGAGGTGGGAGAGTGGGGGAGGAGCATGCCCGCCGGGACGGCGCAGGGCATCGCGCTGCACCCCGAGTACCACTCCTGCGTCGCCGTCCTCGCCGAGATCGACTGCCGACCCGGGACCACCGGCCGCACGGTCCCCGACGCCTACACCGGCCCGCGCGTCACCAAGGTCGTCTGCGCCGTCGACGCCGGGCTGGCCGTCAACCCGCGCGGCCTTCAGGCCCAGATGATGGGCGGCATCATGGACGGCATCGCGATCACCCTCAGCTCCGGGCTGCACCTCGCGGACGGGCACTTCCTGGAAGGCAGTTGGGACAACTACTTCTACACCCGGCAGTGGAACACCCCGCCCGAGCTGGAGATCGTCGTGATGCCGCCGACCACCGGAAAGCCCGGCGGCGCCGGCGAGCTGGCCGTCGCGGGCGCGATGGCGGCCGTGGCCTGCGCGTACGGCCGCGCGACCGGCGCCATGCCGACGACCTTCCCGATCAACCACGGCGAACCGCTCGGCTTCGAGCCGCTGCCCACCACTCCGCCGATCCCCGCCTCGCCCACCGACGGCCTCGACCGCGCCTTCTAGGAGCCGACCGTGCCCGAACACACCTTCATCCTCAACGGCAGATCCGTGACCGTGGACATCGAGGACGACGTACGGCTGCTGTGGGCGCTGCGGGACGTCCTGGGCGTCACCGGGCCGAAGTACGGCTGCGGGCTCGGCGTGTGCCAGGCCTGTACGAGCCACATCAACGGCAAGGCGTTCAACCCCTGCAGCGTCCCCGTCAAGGACGTCGGCCCCACCGACGAGGTGACGACCATCGAGGGCCTGCCCGCCACCGTCGGCAAGGATCTGCACCCGATGCAGGAGGCCTGGCTGGAGTACGACGTCGCCCAGTGCGGGTACTGCCAGCCCGGGCAGATCATGACCGCCGTCGCCAAGGTCCGCCAGGCCCGCGAGGAGGGCCGCGAGATCAGCGAGGCCGAGCTCGACGAGATCCGCAACGTGTGCCGCTGCGGCACGTACCACCGCATCCGGGAGGCCATCGTGGCGGGCGCGAAGAAGTACTGAGACCGCCTACAGGATTCGTGCCTGCTCCAGCAGAAGGTCGCGTACGAGCGCCACGTGCGGGTTGGCCGAGGCCCCGGGGCGCTGGACGAGGAAGGCGGTGTTGATGGGCGGGTCGTCGGGTTCGTGCAGCAGGACCAGGGCGCCCGAGGCCAGTTCGTCGGCGCACAGATAGCGCGGCAGCACGCTGAAGCCCGCACCGCCGGCCACCGCCGCCGTCACGGCGTTGAGGTCGGGCATGGTCACCGCCGGCTGCCACACCAGGCGCCTGCCGAACACATGACGCCAGTACCGGCGGACGATCGGCAGATCCTCGGCGTAGGCGACAAGGGGGACGCCGTGCAGCACGGCCGGCCCGGCGGCGGCGATCCGGGCGGGGCCGCCGATGCGCCCCGCCCATCCCGGGGCGGCGACCAGCACGAACTCCTCGTCGCCGAGCGGCACGGAGGCCAGCGCGCGGCCGCGCGGACGGTAGGTCGCGATCACCAGGTCGTGGCGGCCTGCGCGCAGGTCGTCGAGGAGCGGCTCGGTCAGGCCGGGGGTGATGCGCAGCCGCACGCCCCGCTCCACCAGGGGTGCGAGCACGGGCAGGACGGAGCGGGTCAGATACTCGTGCGGGCCCGCCAGATGCACCGGCTCCGGTGCACGGTCCTCGCCGCTGCCGCCCCGGCCGGTGACCGCGGCGAGGGAGTCCAGGGGCTGCACGATCCGGGCGGCGAGCTCGTCCGCGTACGGGGCGGGGGAGACGCCGCGCGCCTGGCGCTCGAACAACTCGCGGTCCAGCTGCCGCTCCAGGGCGCGGATCTGTGTGGTGACCGTGGGCTGGGAGAGCCCGAGCAGGCGCGCCGCGGCCGTGAAGGAGCCGGTGCGGTACACCGCGAGGAACGTACGCAGCAGGTTCAGGTCCAGTGCCGCCGCAGCGCCGACCTGCGCCCTCTCCTCTCGGCTTTCCTCCAGGTCATTGGTTTCCCTATGCCTCATATGGATGAGCCTATTGGATTCCAATGGGTGTGCGGGCTTACGGTCGGGGACATCGCCACGCTGACGAACCAAGCACAGAACGTCAGCCAGTCGCCCCAGCCACCCCTCGGAGACACACCATGTCGAAGATCCTTTTCGTGATGACCGGCGCCGACCACTGGACGCTGGCCGACGGCACCCAGCACCCCACCGGCTTCTGGGCGGAGGAGGCCGCCGCCCCGTACGAGGCCTTCAAGGCCGCCGGCCACGAGATCGTCGTCGCCACGCCCGGCGGCGTCGTACCGACCGTCGACAAGGGCAGCCTCGCGGCCGAGGTCAACGGCGGGCAGGAGAACGCCGACCGGATCGCCGAACTCCTCTCGTCCGCCCCCGAGCTGCAGAACCCGATCCGCGTGGAGGACGTGAACCTCGACGACTACGCCGCGGTGTTCTACCCCGGCGGCCACGGCCCGATGGAGGACCTCGCGGTCAACGCCGACTCCGGCAGGCTCCTCACCCTCGCCCTGGAGTCCGGCAGGCCGCTGGGCGTCGTCTGCCACGCCCCGGCAGCGCTGCTCGCCGCCACCCAGGCCGACGGCAGCAACTCCTTCGCCGGGTACGAGGTGGCCGCGTTCACCAACGCCGAGGAGGCCCAGGCCGGTTTCGCCGACAAGGCCAAGTGGCTGCTGCAGGACCGCCTGACCGAGGCCGGCGTGCGAGTCCGGGTCGGCGAGCCGTGGGTGCCGAACGTCGTCGTCGACCGCAACCTCGTCACCGGCCAGAACCCCGCCTCCTCCGCCCCGCTCGCCGCCGAGCTGCTGAAGAAGCTGGGCTGAACCATGCCCGCCGACCGGCTCGACGAGGTCCTCGACTCCGCCTACGACTGCCTGACCCGGTACGGCGTGCGGCGCACCACGATGGACGACATCGCCACCGGCATGGGCGTGTCCCGGTCGACGCTCTACCTGTACGTGAACAACAAGGACGACGCCTTCCGCCGGCTCGCCGCCCGCCTGCACACGCAGGCCCTCGCGCGGGCCCGGACGGCGGCCACGGCCCCGGACGCCCCCTGCGTCGACCGCATCCGGGACGTCCTGGCCGCCAAGCTCGACCTGGTCCTCCACCTCTCCGGCGACTCCCCGCACACCACCGAACTCCTCGACCACAAGACCCGGTTGTTCGCCGACATCTGCCACACCTTCACGGCCGACCTACGACACCTGCTCACCGCCCTGTTCACCGAGGCCGGCATCCCGGGCGCGATCGAACCCGCCGAGACCGGCGCGCCCGTCGCGATCGAGCCCGCTGCTGCCGGCGCCTCGTCCGTGATCGATCCGGCTGATCCCGGCGCCCCGTCCGTGATCGAGCCCGCCGAAGCGGCGGACATCTGCCTCGCGCTCGTCGCCGGGCTGGAATCCGCTCCGGACGCCAGACGACTGCTGACGCCCGCGACCGACGCCCTGCTGACCGGACTGCTGGGTGCGCCGACGCCGATACGCTGACGCCCGATGGAGCGTGAAGAGGTACTGCAGGACGGGGCCCACCGCCGGGTCGTACGGATCGGGAACACCGTCCGGCGGCCCGCCCAGCCCTGGACCCCCACCACCCACGCGCTCCTCGCACACCTCGAGAACGTCGGCTTCGCCCACGCACCCCGGCCGCTGGGCTTCGACGACGAGGGCCGCGAGATCCTCACCCACATCGAGGGCGAATCCGGCCCCGCTGGCTGGGCGAACGTCGTACCCGACGACGGCCTGCGCGCCTTCGCCCGCCTCCTGCGCGCCTACCACGACGCCTGCGCGGACTTCACGCCACCACCCGGGGCGACCTGGCCCCCGGGCGGAGCCGGACCCGACACCCAAGGCGTCGTCTGCCACGGGGACTTCGGCCCCTGGAACATCGTCTGGCGGGACGGCCAACCGGTGGGCATCATCGACTGGGACTTCGCCCGGCCCGGACCGCGGGTACACGACGTGGCCTACGCGCTGGAGTACGTCGCCCCGTTCCGCGACGACACGGAATGTGTACGCCGGCTGCGGTACCCGGTCCCGCCCGACCGCCGCCGACGGCTTGAACTCTTCTGCACCGCCTACGGGTTGGAGTCCACCGAGGGCATGGTCGACGCCGTCATCGACCGGCAGCGCGACACGGCCGCCGCCGTACGGCAGTTGGCGGCGCAGGGTCACGAGCCACAGGCCACCTGGGTCGCGGCCGGTTTTCCGGCCGAGCTCGACGCCAGGGCCGCCTGGAGCAACGCGCATCGACATCTCTTCGAATAGCGCGAGCCGGCGTTCGCCCACGCCGACGAGGAGGCCTCCGCCCGCACCGACGCCCGGCCCCCACGTCCGGCCGACGCGGCCGCGGTGACGTACTACGAGTTCAGCAATCTCGACGCACCGCTTTCCGTCACCGGTACCGCCACCCTCGCACTCCCGCCCGCGGCCCGCGCCCTGCACCGGGCGGACGGTCTGCGGCCGCCGGGAGCCGAGGAGTTGGCGGTGTACCAGCACCCGCACTTTGGTGCCCGCCGGCCGTCATCACCCACCTGCACGCCGACGGCCGTATCCCCCACCTCGGCACCGTCCCCGACCCGGTCTGTGCCAGGACCTTGCGCAACTCGCCTGCCTCAAACGGCAGTTGGCTCCCCGACGAGCCGAGCGTCACCTCGACCACGGGCACCGCGCGGGACGGCCGCCGGGTGCGCATCGCCACAACCGGCCCTGGGACCCGGTGACCGTCCCCGTGCCCGCACCCGTCCGGGACGTACTGTCGGCGGCCGTCTATGACAACACCGTCCCGCCGGGTGCCTCGGACATGAAGGCGTTGGGGGAGGAACGCCCGTAGCCCCCTGGGTGGTTGGCGTGCAGGATGATCGTCATGGACTACGCCTCGAGTGATGTCCCCGCATTCCATGACCGGCTCATCGCAGAGCCGCGTCCCACGGACTTGGTCCTCGGGCCCGACGGGACGCGGTTGATCCTGTCCGTGGAGACGATCGACGACGAGGGAACGAAATACGTCCCGACGCTGTGGGAAGTGGACCCGTCCGGCGAGCGAGAGCCCCGCCCAGTGGACGAGTCCGGCCAGGGCGAGTTCGCTCCCGCCTTCGCCGCCGACGGCACGCTGCTGTTCCTCTCCGGCCGCGAGAACGGCGCATCCGCCGACAGTGAAGGCGACTCCCGGAGCGTGGCACTGTGGGCGCTGACCGAGCACGGCAAGGCCGAGCCGATCGCCCAACACCCGGGCGGGATCAGGGCGTTCACCGTCGCCAGGGGCTCGGACACCGTCGCCTACACCGCCGGTCTGCTGCCCGGCGCCGAGGATGTCGACACGCACGCCCGGCTTCGCCAAGACCGCGAGAAGGCCAAGGTCAACGCGGTCCTGTACGAGGCGAGCCCGGTCCGTGGCGGAGGCGTCGACCTCGGCTCCGACGAACCGCACACCTTCGTCCTGCACACCGACGCAGGCGTGATCGACGCCGGAAGCCAGGGTTTCGCGGGCAGCGGGGACATGGCCCTCTCGCCGGACGGAACGCTGGTTGTCCACACGCGTGCCGCCACCAGCCGTACCCCGGACACGAACACCATCGTGATCGCCGACGCCGCCACCGGCGCCGAACTGCGCACCCTCTCGCGCCCCGGCCACCAGTACTACTGCCCGGTGTTCACCGCCGACGGCGCGCGGCTGATCTGTCAGCGGCAGCGGGAGGAGACGTACGACACGGAGTGGAGGGTCACCCTCGTCGCGTTCGACCTGGCCTCCGGCGAAGAAACCGATCTCCTGCCGGAGTTCGACAACTGGCCGTGGCCGGGACGCCCGGTCCCCTCACCGATCCCCGGGGACGCCACCCTCTTCTTCACCGGAGACGAACAGGGCCACCGCCCAATTTTCCGCCGCGACGCGGACGGCACGGTCACCCGTCTGACCGCCTACGGCGCCCACACCGCGCTGTGCGTCTCGCCCGACGGAACCACCCTCTACGCGCTGCACTGCACGGTCGACAGCCCACCCCGAGTCGTCCGGCTGGACACCACCACGGCCGATCAACTCCCCACGCCGCTCAAGACCCCCGGCAACCTCGGCCAGCTCCCCGGCACCCTGACCGAGGTGCACACCGAGGCGGACGACGGATTCCCGCTGCGGGCCTGGCTCACCCTGCCCGAGGGCGCCTCGGCCGAGCGCCCCGCGCCGCTGGTCGTCGTCCCGCACGGCGGACCGCAGGCCTCCTCGAACACCTGGACCTGGCAGTGGAACCCCTGGGCGTTCGCGGCCCGCGGCTACGCGGTGCTGCTGCCCGACCCGGCCCTGTCCACCGGCTACGGGCAGCGCATGCAGGAGCGCGGCCGGGGCCAGTACGCCGGTCAGCCCTACCGTGACGTCCTCGCGCTGACGGACGCGGCACTGGCCCGCGCGGACCTCGACGCGAGCCGGACCGGCCTGGCCGGCTGGTCCTACGGCGGCTATCTGGCCAACCTGACCGCGACCCGCACCGACCGGTTCAAGGCGCTCGTCACGCAGGCAGGCATGTGGAATCTGGAGGCCTTCCACTACGACACGGACATGCACGCCTACTTCCAGAAGATCTTCGGCGACCCGCGGACACGGCGCGAGCGCTACGAGGCCAACTCACCGCACCTCGACGCCGCGAACATGGCGAAGTCGGCAACACCGATGCTGATCGTGCAGGGCGGCAAGGACTACCGGGTCCCGGTGGGCCAGGCCCTGGCACTCCACAACGACCTGCTGCAACTCGGCGTGCCCGTAAGGTTCCTGTACTTCCCGGACGAGAGCCATGCGATCCGGTCGCCGAACCATGTGCGGATCATGTACGAGACGATGCTGAACTTCCTCGACCACCATGTCCTGGGTCGGGAATGGAAACGACCTGCACTCCTTTGACCGCAGGAGCGAGGAAGCGCCCCGCACTGCTCCGACCGCTCGATCCGGGAGTCCGCCCATGCCCTCGGCAACCGAACCGCCCTGGCCCGCCCGCCTGTCCGCCTACGCCACGGTGAGTGCGGCGCTCGGTCTGCTCAGCGACCGCAGGATCGCCGACGCCGTGGCCGCGGCGCCCGCGCTGGGCTCCGGGATCGGTGGCCGGTCGGCGGAGCTGGAGGTGGAGGGCGTGCGTGTCTTCGTGAAGCGCGTTCCGCTCACGGACCTCGAACTGCGGCCCGAGAACGTGCGGTCGACGGCGAATCTCTTCGACCTGCCGCTGTTCTACCAGTACGGGGTGGGGTCGGCGGGGTTCGGCGCCTGGCGGGAGCTGGCCGCGCACCTCATGGCCAACGGGTGGGTGCTGCGGGGCGAGTACGCCGGATTTCCGTTGCTGTACCACTGGCGGATCCTGCCCGACCGGCCGCCGACGGGCTTCGTCGACGAACTCGGGGGCGTCGAAGGGGCCGTAGAACGCTGGGAGGGATCGGCCGCCGTGCGAGAGCGGTTGGAGGCCATCGGCCGGTCATCGTCCAGCCTGGTGCTCTTCCTGGAGCACGTGCCGCAGACGCTCGCCGCCTGGCTGGGCGAGAACCGCGATGCCGTCCCCTGGGTCGAGGAGGCCGTGACCAGCGGGGCGGCGTTCATGAGCTCGCGCGGATTCGTCCACTTCGACGCGCACTTCCTCAACCTGCTCACCGACGGCCGCCGGGTGTACTTCGCGGACTTCGGCCTCGCACTGAGCTCGCACTTCGAACTCGCCCCGGAAGAGGCCGACTTCCTCACCGACCACCTCGTCTACGACCGTTCCTACGTCCCGACGCATCTCCTGCGCCACCATCTGGTCAAGCGCGCAGCCGAGAACGTCGACCTCCGGACGTTCCTGCGCGACTGGACCGCAGGGCGCCGGCCCGCCGGCGTGCCCCCGCAGACCGCAGAGATCATCGACCGGCATGCCCGAACCGCACTCGTCTTCGACGACTTCGTCCACGGCTTGCTGACCCGCACCAAACGCACCCCGTTTCCGGCGGCGGACGTCCGTGCGGCCCTCAACGGCACGCCTGCGCAGCAGAGTTGACCGGTTTGGAGCCGCCCTGGTCGACGATTCAGTCCGCCGTCGGCAACTCCCGGAAACGCGCGGCCAGTTCGCTGCGAGTACGGAGTGCCGAGGTTCAAGTACACGTGCGTCAGGTGAAGGCCACACAGGGTGGGATACGGGCATGCTGCACACCATGCCGAACGAATCTGCAGCACCGTATCGCCGCCCCTTGCTGTGGGAGCAGCACTGCTGCCTGCCGTTGGAAAGGCGCGCGGACGTCGGTGAATTGGCCCGCTACCGCGGACCCGGAGGTGGCTTCGTTTCGGTGAGTGTGGGCTACGCCGTGACCGCGATCCTGGGCGGCAACTTCCATCGCGTCGCCACGCTGGTCTGGCAGTAGCCCGAATGCGGGCGGGTGCCGCTCAGATGCCCAGAATCTCCACCACCCCAGCGAGGGAGCTGACTTCGTGCGCATGGTAGAAGGGCGCCGACGGCTCGTATCCCCTGTTGAGATACACGGTTTCCCTCACGCCGAGGTCGGTTGCCGATTGCAGGTCGTAGCGTGGGCTGGACGACACGTGCAATGTCTCCTCCGGCCTGCAGTCCAACTGCTCGTACATGAACTCGAAGGCGCGCAGCCTCGGCTTGTACGCCTGCGCCATCTCGGCCGTGTACACCGCGTGGAACGGTGCGCCGAGCTTCGCGACATTCTGCTCGGCGTGTATGTCTGCCGCGTTGGAGATGATGACGAGAGGGAAACGCTCGGCGAGCTTCGCGAGGGGCTCCGGGACATCCGCGTGGGGTCCCCAACCCGGGATCGCCGCGAAGATCTTGGCGGGATCGCTCGGCCGGAACTCGACTCCGGTGCTTTTGCAGGCCCGCTCGAAGGCTCGGTGAATCACCTCGTCGTAAGGCCGCCAGTCGCCCATGACTTCGTCGAGCTGGTAGCAGCTGAACCGGTGGAGAAAGGCGTCCAACTTCTCAGGCGGGGCTACGTCTTTGATCACCTCTCTGGCGGCGGGGCCGATGGCGAAGTCCGTCAGGGTTCCGTACATGTCGAACGTGATGAACCTGGGATCGGGACCGCTCAACTGACTCTCCTTGTCGAACTTGCAGAAGGTGGCCATTCAGCAGCGGCTGCAGCGTGCCGAATCAGCGTGCCCATGGGGCAACCGACTCGGCCGACCGCTGATTCCCCCTCATCCCACGTCGCCGTAGACCACCCGCCCGCCGATGAACGTGGCCCGCACGCAACCCGCATCCGGCAACCGCAGCGCCTGCGTCAGCGGACGGTCCAGCAGCACCAGGTCCGCCGGTTCGCCGGGCGCGATCCGGCGCGGGGGACCGCCGGGATCGTGCAGCGGTGACAGCAGGCCGTCCAGGACCGTCCGGACCGGGACCCTTTCCTCCGGTCCGAGTACGCGCCCGGACGGCGTCCTCCGCTCGTTTGCCGCGCGCAGGCACGCCCAGGGATCCGGGTCTCCGTACGGCGCGTCACTGCTGGGAGCCGCCTGTACGCCCGCACGCAGCAGACCTCCGTACCGCCACAGATCGGGCCGGTCCTCGGGCTCGGTCCGGGCCCAGTAGTCGTCACCGCGAAGCGCGACCAGCGTCGGCTGGGTGACCACGCGGATTCCGCGTGCCGCGAGCTCCTTGGCCGCGGCCAGGTCGGCGACGGCGCAGTGCTCCACCCGGTCACCGTCCAGCCCGCCCGCCTGGTCCAACGCGGCCAGCGTCAGCGCCAGGGCCGTGCGCGTCACGCAGTGCACGGCGACCGGGCGGCCGGCGGCGTGCGCCGTGCGCATCCGTTCGGCGAGGTCGTCGAGGTCCGGGAGCGCATGGTCGGCGACCACGAGTTTCAACGGGCCCACGCTCACGCGCGTCGGATCGGCCTCCGAGGCCATGACCATGACCCGCTGCGGCAGTTCGCCCCGCTGTACGGCTTCGGCGACCACCCCGGCCGTTCCCGCATCCGGCGTGGCATCCGCGACATGGGTGACGCCCAGGGCTGCGAGCCGCGCCCCCACCGCCCGCAGGGACGGCGGCCGCCCTCCGACGGCAGTACGCAGCCACGCATCCGCCCGCCACAGCCGCCCCGTCGCCCGACCCGCGCCGTCCAACTCGACGCCGCCCGCGTGCACCCCGAGCGCAGCACACTCACGCACCCCGAGCCGTTCCAGCCCGACGGAGTTGACCACCCACAGTGCCCCCGAACGGTGCTGCACCCGCACCGGCACGCCATGACTCCACCAGTCCAGTACGTCCCGGTCCAGTTCGCCGTGCACCACGTCGTCGTAGCCGACGGCCCGCACCCACCCGTCCTCGCCCGCCGCGGCGCCCGAGACCGCAGCCGCCAGACCGTCCTGCGATACCCCGGACAGGTCGAGCGACGTCGCATGGGCCGCCATGGCCGCGAGGTGCAGGTGATGATCGGCCAGCCCCGGCAGCAGTGCGCCGCCGTCCGCTCGTACGTCCAACTCATCACCCTGCGGCTGCAGTTGGGGGCCGATCTCCGCGATCACCCCCGCACGGATCCGGACGTCGAGCAGCCCGCCCCGCAGCGCGGAGCGCGCCGGGTGGCACTCCACCCCACGCAGCAGCACGTCACCGTCCATCGTCGTCGCTCATGTCCGTGTCGAGCTCGTCCACCAACCCCCACCGCAAGGCGGTCACGGCATCCAGCCGCGCCCCGCTCAACATCATCCAGGCCGCCCGCCACCGTCCGATCCGTCGCGGCACGCTCACCGTCCCGCCCGCTCCCGGCACCAGCCCCATCCCCACCTCGGGCAGCAGGAAGAACGTTTCCGGCGAGGCCACCACCCGTCCGGCGAAGGCGGCCATCTCGATGCCCGCGCCCACCGCCGCGCCGTGCACCCGGACCGTCACCCGCTCCCGCATCCGGTCGATCAGCCGCCACGGCGCCCGGTCCAGCCGTACGAGGCAGGCGGCCACCAGATCCCGGGCGGTCCCGAACTCGGCGAGGTCGCCCCCGCTGCTGAACACCGGCCCGGCACCGGCCAGTTCGACCTCCTCGACGGTGTCGTCGAGGGCGGCCGACTCCAGCGCGTCGTACAGCTCCTCCCGCATCCGGAAGCTGAACGCGTTCCGTCGCTCCGCCCGGTCGAGCAACACCGACAGCCTGCCTCCGGCCCGCTCCACGCGGACCAGGGGCCGCTGTTCCTCGACGACGGCACGCGGTCCCCGCTCGGCCAGCCAGGCCGCGAACTCGCTCCCGCCCAGCAGCATCGAGTACACCGCCGCCTCCGCCGCCAGCCCCTGAAGCGTGCCGGGCGACGAGGTCTGCCGCAGCAATTGGCCCAGGGCCACGCTCGCCCGGGGGTGCCGCTCGACGGCCCGGGCCAGTACGTCGTACGCCTTGCGCGGATCCGCCACCGGCACCAACCGCCGGTCCTTCGCGTCCACTTGGGGGCCGGCCAGGGTGAGAGTCAGGGATTCCAGCAGCGGTCGTAGCTGATCGGGTGGCTGCTGTGTCGCGATCCCGATGGTGAGTGTCAGGGAGTCGCGGACCCGGTGTGCGGCAGCCTCCGGATCGGTGTCCTGCCGGTCGTCCCAGTCGTCGAGAAGCAGGCAGCGCACCGGAGCCTCCGGCCGCCCGTCAGGGGACAGCCGCAGCCCCTCGTCCACGCCGCTCGTCGTCCCGTCCACCCGACCAGCGTATTCAGCACCCTGCCCCGCACTTGGAAGCATTCGATTCTCCCTCGCGGTATTGGCATTCTCCATTTTCGCAAGTACGGTATCCGGCGATGAATGACTTCGCCCAGACCTCGTCCGGCATCCCGCTCAAGCCGGTCTACGGACCGGCGGACCGGGCTGCCGAGCCGCCTGAACCGGGCACCTTCCCCTTCACGCGCGGCAACTACGCCACCGGCTACCGGGGGCGGCTGTGGACGCTGCGGCAGTACTCGGGCTTCGGCACCGCGGAGGAGTCGAACCGGCGCTACCGCTATCTGCTGGAGCAGGGCGGAACCGGGCTCTCGGTCGCCCTCGACCTGCCCACCCAGTGCGGCTACGACTCCGACGACCCGGAGGTGAGCGAGGAGGTCGGCCGGGTCGGCGTCGCCGTGGACACGCTGGCCGACGCCGAGGTGCTGTTCGAGGGCGTCCCGCTGGACCGGATCAGCACCAGCTTCACCATCAACGGGACGGCGGCGATCCTGCTCGCCTTCTACGTGGCAGCCGCCGAGCGCAGGGGAGTGCCCCGGGCGAAGCTCACCGGCACCATCCAGAACGACATTCTCAAGGAGTACGCCTCCCGCGGCACCTGGATCTGGCCGCCCGAGCCGTCCCTGCGGCTGATCGCCGACACCATCGAGTTCTGCGCGGCCGAGGTGCCGAAGTTCAACGCCATCTCGGTGGCCGGCGCGCACTTCCGGGACGCGGGCGCCAACGCCGTGCAGGAAATGGCGTTCACACTCGCCGACGGCGTCACCTACTGCGACACGGTGCTGGACCGCGGCCGTATGACGATCGATCAGTTCGCCCCGCAGGTCTCCTTCTTCTTCTACACGCACGGCGACTTCTTCGAGGAGATCGCCAAGTACCGTGCGGGACGCAGGCGTTGGGCGACCATCGTGCGCGAGCGCTACGGCGCCGGATCCGACAAGGCGGCCATGTTCCGCTTCGGCTGCGTCGCCGGAGGCGCCTCGCTGTTCGCCCCGCAGGCCCGTAACAACACCGTCCGGGTGGCGTACGAGGCGCTGGCCTCCGTGCTCGGCGGCGTCCAGTCGATGTTCACGGCCGCCTGGGACGAGCCGTTCGCGCTGCCCAGCGAGGAGTCGGCGACGCTCGCCCTGCGCACCCAGCAGATCCTCGCCCACGAGACCGGCGTCGCCCGCGTCGCCGACCCGCTCGGCGGCTCCTACTTCGTCGAGGCGCTCACCGATGCCACCGAGGAGCGGATCGTCGAGGTCATGGCGGACCTGGAGCGGCACGGCGGGATGGTCCGGGCGATCGAGGACGGCTATCTGCAGGGCCTCATCGCGGATGAGGCCTACCGGGTGCATCAGCAGGTCGAGGCGGGTACGCGGCCCGTCATCGGCGTCAACCGGTACGTCGACGAGGACGAGCCCGCCCCCGACATCGCCACCTACGAACTGGACGCCAGGGGAAGGGAGTTGCAGCTCAAGCGCCTCGCCCGGGTCAAGGCCGAGCGCGATCCGGCTGCCGTCCGCGCCCGCCTCACGGCGCTGGCGAGAGCCGCCGAAGGCACCGACAACCTCATGGGCCCCCTCGTGGAGTGTGCGAACGCCTACTGCACCGTCGGCGAGATGGTCGCCGCCCTCAAGGACGTGTGGGGCGAGTTCCAGCAGCCGGTGGTGTTCTGATGGGCACCCGGATACTGATCGCCAAGCCCGGTCTGGACGGCCACGACCGGGGCGCCAAGATCGTGGCGCGGGCACTGCGGGACGCGGGCTTCGAGGTCGTCTTCACCGGCATCCGGCAGCGCGTCGAGGACATCGTGGCGACCGCCGTCCAGGAGGACGTGGCCATGGTCGGTCTGAGCATGCTGTCCGGCGCCCATCTGGCGCTCACGGCCCGGACCGTCGAAGCCCTGCGGGCCGCCGACGCCGGTGACATCACGGTCGTCGTCGGCGGGACCATCCCCCCGGCGGACGTGCCGCGGCTGCGGGCGGCGGGCGCCGCCGCGGTCTTCCCCACCGGAACGCCCCTCGACGTCGTCGTGGCGGAGGTCCGCGCCCTGACCGCGAGCCCCGCCTCACCCTGACCCACCGCGCGAGCGGAGCCTCGACCCCGAACACCTGGAGGGAACGTGCGGATCGGCGTCATGATCGGGCCGGAGCGGGGCGACAGTGCCCGCAAGGTCGCGCGGATGCTCGCGGACGTGGAGTGGGCCGAGTCGGCCGGCCTGGACACCGCCTGGATTCCCCAAATCCCCATGGACTTCGACGCGTTGACCGCTGTTGCGCTGATGGGCACCCGGACCACGCGCATCGAGCTGGGCACCGCCGTCGTCCCCCTGCAGGCCCAGCACCCGATCGCGCTCGCCCGCCAGGCCCTGTCCACCCAGGCGGCCACCGGCGGACGGCTCGCGCTCGGCATCGGCCCCTCGCACCACTGGATCATCCAGGAGATGCTCGGCCTGCCCTACGAACGCCCGGCCGGCCTCACCCGTGACTACCTCGACGTCCTGGACGCCGCCCGGCGCGGTCCCGGCCCCATCGACGTCGAGAACCGCACTTTCACCGTCCACAACCCCCTCGACCTCGCCCCCGTCGCCCCGCTGCCGGTCCTCCTCGCCGCCCTCGGCCCGGTCATGCTGCAACTCGCCGGCGAGCGCGCCGAGGGAACCGTGCTCTGGATGGCCGACGAACGAGCCGTCGCCGAACACGTCGTTCCCCGCATCACCAAGGCCGCCGAGTCGGCCGGACGCCCGGCCCCGCGCATCGTCGCCGGCGTCCCGGTCTGCCTGTGCCGCCCCTTTGAGGTCGACGCGGCCCGCGAACGTGCGAACCGCATTCTCGGGGAGGCCGAGATCTCGCCCAACTACCAGCGGCTGCTCGAGTACGGCGACGCCGAGGACGTCGGCGACCTGTGCGCGGCGGGCGACGAGGAGGCCATCGCCGCGCGCTTCAAACGGTTCGCCGACGCCGGGGTCACCGACCTGTCCGTACGGCTGCTGCCGATCGGCGAGGGCCGGGACGAACTCGTCGCCTCCAAGCGCCGTACCAGGGAAATGATCGCGAACCTCGCCGCGGAGCTCAGGTGATCGCCGGCCCCCTCGCCGGCCTGCGGATCCTCGAGGTGGGCCACATCCTCGCGGGTCCCTTCGCCACGATGCTGCTCGCCGACCTCGGCGCCGAGGTGACCAAGATCGAACCGCCCGGCGGTGACCTGTCACGCCAGGTGGGCGACGCCTACTTCGCCAGTATCAACCGCAACAAGCGCAGCATCCGCCTGGACCTCACGACGGAGCAAGGCCAGGGAAGACTGGGTGAGTTGGTGGCCGACGCGCACGCGCTGCTGGTGAACCTCAAGCCTTCGGTCATACGGCGACTGGGGCTGACGTACGACAGCCTGCGCCGCTTCAACGAGCGGATCGTGTGCGTCGCCGTCACCGGATACGGGCTGGACGCGGGCGACGACCCCGCCTTCGACTACGTGATCCAGGCCGCGACCGGCGTGGCCGCCCTGACCGGCGACCCCGACGGCCCGCCGACCCTGCCCGGGTACTCCTCCGTCGACAACTCGGCAGCCCTGACGGCCGCGTTGGGACTGCTCGCCCAGATCGTCTCCGCGCGCGGCGGTCAGGTCGAGGTCGCGCTGCGGGACGTGATGCTCGCCCAGCTCAACTACCGGGCCGCCGCCTACCTCAACGACGGTGTCGAGCCGCGCCGGATGCCGTTCGGCGCGCACTCGTACTACGTCCCCGCCCAGCTGTTCCCCACGGCGGACGGGTACTTGGCACTGTTCGTGACGCACGACGGCTTCTGGAAGACCTTCGCCGCCGAGGCCGGGATCGCCGAAGCGGCTGGGACCGGCGGCTTCTCGACGATGGCCGAGCGTGCCGCCCGCCGCGACGAGGTCCTCGCCGTCGTCACCCGCGCCCTCGCCGCCGACACGGCCAAGGGCTGGGAAGCGCGGCTGCGCCCGCTCGGCGTCCCGGCGGCGGCCGTGCGCACACTGCCGGAAGCCCTGGACGCCACTCCGGAGAACATCGTGCGCGCGGGGGAGTACCGGCTGGTCGGCAGCCCGGTGCGGATCGCCGGTTACGAGCCCGAGTACCGGCCGCCGCCCCGCCTGGGCGAGCACGGCTCATTCGTAGTGGACGGTGACTGAACCGGCGTCCGGAACACCCTGGCAGGTCAGGACGTAACCCTCGGCCACCTCCTCCTCGGTGAGAGCGTCGTTCACCCGCATCGTCGCGCTGCCCTCGGTCACCCTGGCCATGCAGGTGGCGCAGTTGCCCGCCTCGCAGGAGAAGGGCGGGGTGAGGCCGGCCCGGCGGGCGCTCTGCAGGAGAGTCTCGTTCGGGTGCTTGGGTATCGAGACATGCTTGGCGCCGAGCAGGATCGTGACGGTGCCGGTGTCCTCGGGAGCCTTCGCCGCCGTCCCGTTCACCGCGGGCGCCGCCGCACCGCTGCCGAACCGCTCGCTGAACACCCGCCCCGGCCCCGGCAACGCCGACTCCACCAGCTCCATGAAGGGCTCCGGCCCGCACACATACGCGTCCGCGTCCCCGTCCGCCCCGACGAACTCCCGTACGGCGTCCGGGTCGAGGAACCCCTGATCGGCA
The DNA here is from genome assembly GCF_040644055.1 of Streptomyces sp. NPDC047043. Classification (NCBI taxonomy): domain Bacteria; kingdom Bacillati; phylum Actinomycetota; class Actinomycetes; order Kitasatosporales; family Streptomycetaceae; genus Streptomyces; species Streptomyces sp. NPDC047043. Next base: position 66,274 of record NZ_JBEYVO010000048.1, on the reverse strand, counting down.
TCCAGGTGCCGTACGACCGTCAGCCGGCCGGGATGACGCGCGGCCAGGTCCTCCAGCGCCGAGCAGAAGATCGCCGCATCCCGGTCGCGGTCCGCGCACAGCAGCCGCACGCTGCGGTCGCTGGTCGCCAGAGTGCTCTTGGCCAGCGAGAGGATGGGGGTGATGCCGCTGCCGCCGCTGAAGCCGAGCAGCGGTGTCTCGGCGGAGCGCAGACAGAACAGGCCGCGGGGCTGGGTGAGTTCGAGCTCGTCGCCCTCGCCGACGTGGTCGATCAGCCAGTTGGAGACCTTGCCGCCCGGGACGCGCTTGACCGTTGTCGTCAGTTCGGCATCGGTCTCCGGGGCGCTCGACATCGAGTATGAGCGCAGCAAATCCCTGCCGTCCACGCGCACCCGGAAGACGCAGAACTGCCCGGCCCGGTACGAGAAGGGGCCGTCGTGCGGGTCCAGCACGAAGGTCCGGGCGTCGGCCGTCTCCTGGACGATCTTGACGACGGTAGCGCGCCGGAACAGGGCGGGGCTCGCCATGGACGCCCTCCTCGAGCTCTGGTATTAAGGTTCTGTCGGAGTGAGAATACTATTCTCGTCTGGAAGATGGGACCCTCTCAACGGGTGGGGTGAGATGCGGGTGGGGGCGAGATGAGCGAACGCGCCGCGCTGGTCTTCGAGGACCGGGAGTACGGCCGGGCCGAACTGGCCGCCCTCGCCGACGGGTTGGCCGCGACGTTGGCCCGGCGCGGCGTACGGGCGGGGCAGCGGGTCGCGCTCATGTCGTCCAACCGGCCGGAGTTCGTGATCGCGGTGCAGGCGATCTGGCGGCTGGGCGCGGCGGTCGTCCTGCTGAGCCCTGCCTGGAAGCGCGGCGAGGTCGAACACGCCCTGGAGATCACTGAGCCGGAGCACGCCGTCGGCGACCACCCGGTACTCGCCGAGCTGATGCCGATGCTGCACCTGGACGAGCCGATCACCCCCGGGCACGGCAATGACGTTCCCTACGATCCGGCCGCGGACGCCGTCCTCGTGTTCAGCTCGGGCACCACCGGCCTGCCCAAGGCGGTCCGTCACACGCACGCTTCCCTCGCCGCCGCCGTACGTCACTGGCGGGACGCACTCCGGCTCACTTCCCACGACCGCATCCAGATCGTCACCCCGCCCTCGCACATCCTCGGCCTGCTCAACATCGTCACGGCACTCGAGACCGGCTCCTGGCTGCGCCTGCACCGCCGCTTCGACCTCGACCGGCTGCTGCACCACATCGAACTCGACCGCATCACCATCGAGATGGCCGTGGCCCCCATCGCGCTCGCCCTCGCCTCTCACCCGAAGCTGGAGCGGTACGACCTGTCCTCGCTGCGCTACATCATGTGGGGCGCGACACCGGTGACCCCCGGCATCGCCGAGACGGTGACGCGGCGGACCGGGGTGGGCTGGGTGCCCGCCTACGGCGCCAGCGAACTGCCCGTCATCGCCTGCAATCCGCTCGACGGGGCCCGCCTGGACACACCGGGGCGGCCCGTGCCCGGGGTGGACCTGCGCGTGGTCTCGCTGGGGAACGGGCAGCCGCTCGGGCCGGGCGAGACCGGCGAGATCGAGGTGCGCTCGCAGTCCCTGATGGCCGGCTACCTGCCGGCCGAGGCCACGGCGGAGGCCCTCCACGACGGCTGGTACCGCACCGGTGACGTCGGCAGGGTCGACGCGGACGGCTGGGTGTATCTGACCGACCGCTCGAAAGAGATGATCAAGGTGCGGGCCTTCCAGGTCGCCCCCGCCGAAGTCGAGGCCGTGCTGCACGGCCATCCGGAGGTCGCCGACTGCGCGGTCTTCGGCGTCCCCGACGGTGCGGATGGGGAGGCGGTCGTCGCGGCCGTGCAGCGGAGCGGACCCGTCGAGGCCGCCGAGCTCATCGAACTGGTCGGCAACCGGCTCGCCTCCTACAAGCGGCCGCGCCGGGTGGAGTTCGTCGACGGCATCCCCCGCCTGCCCTCCGGCAAGGTGCTGCGGCGCGTCCTGAAGGAACAGGCCATCGAAGAACGGGCCCTCCAGAACCAGGTTCTCAAGGAGCGCGATGGACGTACGTCTGACGGCTGAGCAGCGCCAACTCCGGGCCGCCGCCGCCCGGTTGGCGGACGATCTCGGACCAGGCTCCGTCCTGGACCTGGAGGACACCGACCGGATCGCGCGACTCGAGAAGGCGGTCGAGGCGACCGGCTGGCGCGTGCTACGGTCCGACGGCGCGTCCGGCGTCGAAGTCGCCCTGGTCGTCGAGGAGTTCGGCCGCGGGCTGGTCGACGTACCGCTCCTCGGACCCGTACTCGCCGACGACCTGACCCCTAAGGCCGCGCCGACAACCGTCGCCGTGGACGGCGAGGCACGGGACGCACGCGGCATGCGAAGAGCCGTCACCCTCGAAGGCAACCGTGTTCTTTCCACCGAGATCGGCCCTCTCGCCGCCGGCGCCGACCTGACCCGACGCAACGCCCGACTGCTCGGCGCCCCCGAACAGATCGCCATGGTCTCCGACGAGACCGCAGACCGCTGGCGGGCGTTGGCCCTGGTCGCCACCTCCGCCGACCTCGTGGGCACGGCCCGCGGCGCGCACGCCCTCGCCTGCGAATACGCCAAGATCCGCGAGCAGTACGGGCGGACGATCGGCTCCTACCAGGCGGTGGCCCACCTCCTCGCCGAGGGGCTCGCCCTCATCGAGGGCTCGATCAGCGTGCTCCGGCACGCCGCCTGGGCCGTGGACGAACTCCCGCCCGCCGAGGCTCTCCACGCCGCCCGTATCGCCAAGCTCTACTGCGCCCGCGCCGCCCGCACCGTGTGCGAGACGGCCGTCCAGGTGCACGGCGGCATCGGCAACACCTGGGAGTGCCTCGCCCATGTCCATCTGCGCCGGGCGCTGACGTCCACCGACCTGTTCCCCGTGCGCCTGGAGGAGATCGACCGTGGACTTTCGTGACTCGCCCGAAGAGGCCGCCTTCCGCACCCGCCTGCGCACCTGGCTGGCCGAGCGGACCGGCACCTTCCCGGCCGCGGGCGACGAGTACTGGGCCCGCCAGGGCGAATGGCACCGCGCCCTGCACACGGCCGGCTTCTTCGGACTGTCCTGGCCCAAGGAGTACGGCGGCCACGCACTCCCGCCCGTCTACGACGTCATCCTCGACGAGGAACTCGCCCGCGCCGGCGCCCCCGCGCGCCCCAGCCTCGGCTACCTCGTCCAGGGCCTCGGCCGCCACGGCGGCGAGGAGCTGCGCCGCCGCTTCCTTCCCGGCATGATCGACGGCACCGAACGCTGGTGCCAGGGCTTCAGCGAACCCGGCGCAGGATCCGACCTCGCCTCCCTCACCACCACGGCCACCCGCGACGGCGACACGTACATCGTCAACGGCCACAAGATCTGGACCAGTTACTCCGACGTGGCCGACTGGTGCCTGCTCCTCGCCCGCACCGACCCGGACGCGCCCCGGCACAAGGGCATCTCCGCGTTCATCGTCGCCATGGACCAACCCGGCGTCGAACAGCGCCCGTTGAAGATGATGAGCGGCGTGACCAAGGAGTTCGGCCAGGTCCTCTTCGACGGGGCCACCGTGCCCGCGGACCAGATGGTCGGAGCTCCCGGCGAGGGCTGGGCTTTGGCCATGACGGTCGTCGGGCACGAACGCGAGCCCGCCACGCTCGGCTTCTCCGCCCGGTACGGCAAGCTCGTCCACGAGCTCGTCGCCCGCACACAGGGCGCCCCGCCACCCGAGCTCGCCCGGGCCGTCGTGGAGACGGAGATGCTGCGCCTGCACGTACGGCGGCGGCTGTCCGAGCAGCTCGACGGCGTCTCGCACGGACCCGAGGGCTCCCTCGACAAGCTGCTGATGACCTGGACGGAACAGACCGTGGGCCACGCGGCCCTGGCCGTCGGCGGCACGAGCGACGCGGACCTTTTGCACGCGTATCTCTACAGCCGCGCGCAGAGCGTCATGGGCGGCACCTCGCAGATCCAGAAGAACATCATCGCCTCACGGATCCTCGGACTGGGAGCCTGACATGACGGACGGTCACAACCTCTACGGCATGCCGGAGGAGATCGACGTCCGCGCGGACGGCCCGCTGCGGATCATCACCCTCAACCGGCCCGAGGCCCTCAACGCCGTCAACGACCCGCTCCACACCGGCCTGGCCCGGCTGTGGCCCCGACTCGCCGACGACCGGGACGCTCGCGCAGCCGTGCTCACCGGGGCGGGAACGGCGTTCTCGGCAGGCGGTGACTTCGCCTACCTCGACGAGATCAGACAGGACCCGGACCTGCGCTCCCGCACCATCGCGCACGGCCGCGACCTGGTCCTCGGCATGGTCCGCTGCCGCGTCCCCGTCGTCGCCGCCGTCAACGGCCCCGCCGTGGGCCTCGGTTGCAGCCTGGTCGCGCTCAGCGACATCGTCTACATGGCCGAGAACGCCTATCTCGCCGACCCGCACGTCCAGGTCGGACTGGTCGCGGCCGACGGCGGCCCGCTGACCTGGCCCCTGCACACCAGCCTGCTGCTGGCCAAGGAGTACGCCCTGACCGGCGCCCGTATACCGGCCGAGCAGGCCGTCGCCCTGGGGCTGGCCAACCATGTGGTGGCCGACCCGCTGGCCGAGGCGACGGCCTGCGCGAAACGGATCGCGGGACTGCCGAGACAGGCGGCGGAGAGCACCAAACGCGTCCTGAACATGCACCTGGAACGCGCGGTGCTCGCCACCCTCGACTACGCCACGACCGCCGAGGAACAGTCCTTCCAGACGGACGACTTCCGGGACACGCTCGCCCGGCTCATCGACCGGCAGAAGTGACTCACCGGGAGCCGACTCAGCGGGACGTCAGCTTCCACAGGTGGTCCGCCGTGCCGTTGTCGTCCCACTGGAGGACCTGGGCGCCCGACGACGTGCTCATGCCGTCCACGCCGAGCAGCAGACCGCTGTTGTAGTTGGCGATCTTGTAGTAGCCGTCCCGGGCCGGGATGAGCTGCCAGAGATGGTCGGCGGTGCCGTTGTCACCCCAGATCACGGCGGTGCCGCCGTCCGAGGTGCTCATGTTGGTGATGCCGAGCAGCAGTCCGCTCTTCTGGTTGACGATCTTGTAGAGGCCCGAACCGGCGGCCGTCAGGGTCCAGTTCTGGTCGGTGCCCGTGGTGGACGTGGCCTGGACGACCGAAGTGCCCTGTGCGGTGCCCGCGTTCACGGTGTCGAGGGCGAGCGCGCTGTTCTTGTTGGTGATCTGGTAGCGGCCGGCGAGCGAGGTGGAGCTGCCGCTCGGGGTGATCACCAGGTGGTATCCGTCGGAGGCGTTCATCGTGACCGGCACCGTGATGGAGCCGTTGCTGACCGTGTAGTCGGCGTCGGAGATGGTGATCGGGCCGGAAGAGGCCGTGGTGCGGCCGGTGCCCGGGGAGTACTCCAGCTTGACGTGGACCGTGCTGCCGAAGGCCGACAGGGACGACAGGCCGTTGACGGTGACGGCGCAGGAGCCGGTGCAGCCGCCGGCGACGACGCTGATCTGGTTGCCGGCGCTGTTGCGGGAGGCGAGGCCGTCGATGCCCGTCTGGGCGGGCGGCGTGGTGACCAGCATGCTGCCGGACATGTCGCCGTACCACTTGTAGGTCCAGTACGAGCCGTTGGGCGATCCGCCGGTGTCGACCAGGGTGTCGCCGAGCGTGCCGTAGTGGTTCCAGAACGCGAGCTCCGCGTCATGGACGCCCGCCCGCTCGAACTTGGCGGCGTAGCCGATGAGGGCGCCCGAGTTGCCCATCTCGGAGGGGGCGCCGTACTCCTCGATGGCGATCGGCCGCGGGCTGATCCCGAGGCTGCTCTCCAGCGCGCGGTAGGCGGAGACGTGCGCGGCGATGTCCTTGCTGCCCTGCAGTTCGTGCCAGGCGATGATGTCCGGCACGGTGCCGCTGGCCTTGGCGTCGGTGAGGAAGGAGCTCATCCAGGACTGGTTCCATGCCGAGTAACTCGGGCCCTGGATCGGGGTCGTGGTGTCCTTGGTGCGGAGCTCCTTGAAGGTGCGTGCCCAACCCGCGTTGAAGGCGCCCGCGTTGGTGGTGTCCCAGGTCCAGTCCGGCTCGTTCCAGAGCTCGTACGCGGCGATGTTCGTGGCGCCGGAGGACTGCACGGACGCCACCTGCTTGTCGACCGCCGACAGCCAGTCGCTCCAACTGACCCACTTGTACGGGAAGTTCGGATACCAGTCCGGCATGCGTACGACGACCTTGGCGCCGGCCCGTGCCGCCTTGGAGGCCACGACAAGTGCGTCGCCCGCGGGCTTGGGCTCGCCGTTGGGCAGCTGGGAGCCGCCCGGCGCCATCTGCACGAACGTGTTGGGCTTGAGCGCGCCCGTCAGGCTGTCGGTCGGGGTGCTCGCGTCGGCGAGGCCGTAGAGGCTGCCGGTCGCGACGTGGGTGACCGGGCGCAGGGTCTGGTTGGCGTTGACGACGAGGGTCGTCGACGAGGTGGGTGCCGCCTGAGCGGGGGCCGCGGTGGCGAGCGCGGCGGCGATGAGGGCGGCCGCGCCGAGGCTCGCGGTGAGGCGGCCGGCTACGGGTGGTCTTGTGCGGCTCATGACAGGGTTCTCCTCACGGAGGTAGGGGGGTGGGGAGTGCGTGGAGCGAGGGACGTCAGTCCTTCACGGCGCCCGCGGTCACACCCGCGGCCACGTAGCGCTGTGCGAGGACCAGCAGGACGGCAGCGGGGACGGACGCGACGACGGCGGTGGCCATGATCGCGTTCCACTCCTGGTTGTTGTTGCCGATGTACTTGTAGATGCCGAGGGTGATCGGCCTCAGATCGCCGCCGCCGTCAAGGGTGTTGGCGAAGACGAAGTCGGACCAGGCCCACAGGAAGCTGAACAGCGAGACAGTGACCAGGGCGTTGCGGCTCACCGGCAGCACGACCGACCAGAAGGTGCGGAAGGTCCCCGCACCGTCGATGCGGGAGGCGGCGATGAGCTCGCCGGGGATGCCCGACATGAACGCCGTGAAGATCATCACGCCGAACGGCACGGCGATCGTGGAGTCCGCGATGATCAGGCCCCACCAGGAGTTGAGCAGCCCGAGGTCGAGGAAGATGCCGTAGAAGCCCATGGCCATGACGATCCCGGGGATCATCTGCGCGATCAGCAGGCCGAGGCCCAGTGCGCCGCCGCCGCGCGGGCGCAGTTTCGCCAGCGAGTAGCCGGCCGGGGCGGCGAGCAGGAGGGTGAGGGCGACCGTGCCCAGGCCGATCAGCAGGCTCGTGCCGAGATACGGCAACTGGTCGTCCAGGACGGCCCGGTAGCCCTCGAAGGTGGGGTGCAGCGGGAGCAGGTCCGGCGGGTCCTTGCGCATGTCCTGCTGCGGGGTGAGGGACACGTTCAGCATCCAGTACACCGGGAACAGCATCAGCGCGGTCAGGACGAGCCCGACGGCCGTGTAACGGCCTTTCGCCGTACGGGACTTCACGCCTCCTGCCTCCTCTGGACGCGGATGTACAGCAGCCCGAAGACGAGCGCGATGAGGATGAGGATGTTGCCGACCGCGGCCCCGGGGCCGAACTTGGGCAGCAGCGTGCCGAAGCCCAGCTGGTACGACCAGGTCGCCAGGGTCGACGAGGCGTCTCCCGGGCCGCCCTTGGTCATGATCCAGATCAGGTCGAACACCTTGAGCGTGTAGACCAGCCCGAGCAGCAGGGTGATCGCCGACACCGGGCGCAGCAGCGGGAAGGTGATCCGGCGGAACTGCTGCCAGGCGCTCGCCCCGTCCAGGGAGGCCGCCTCGTACAGCTCGGCCGGGATGTTCTGCAGGCCGCTGTAGAGGATGACCAGGTTGAACGGGATGCCGATCCAGATGTTCGCGACGATCACCGACGTCAGCGCCCAGTCCGGCGAGGTGAGCCAGCCGACCGGGTCGACGCCGAAGAAGTGCAGGAAGTAATTCACCACTCCCGACTCGCTGTTGAACATCCACGACCACGTCGACGCCGACACGATCAGCGGCAGCAGCCACGGGATCAGGAACAGCGCGCGCAGGGTGGGCGCGAGCCGGAAGTGCCGGTTGAAGAAGACCGCGAGGGCGAGCCCGATGGCGTACTGGAAGGCGATCGACACGAAGGTGAAGACCATCGTGTGCCGCATCGCCGGGCCGAACGTCGGGTCGTCCAGGACGGTACGGAAGTTCTCCCAGCCGGAGAACGGTGCATCCCCCGCCACGAACGACCGGACGGTGTAGTCGCGCAGGCTCAGGTCGAGGTTGCGATAGAGCGGATAGACGTAGAAGGCGGCGAGGTAGGCGAGCAGGGGTGTCACGAAGGCGAGCGCGGTCAGGCGGCTCCTGCGCCGGTGCCTCCGGCGCAGGGACAGGGCGTCGGCGCCGCTCGCCCCCGCCGCGGCGGCCGGTGCGCGCCGCGGACGGTCGACCCGGGCGATGGTCATGCCGGACCTAGCCCTTCTGCGCGCTCGACTGGGCGGTGTCCAGCGCGTCCTGCGGGCTCTTGCTGCCGGACAGCGCGGCCTGGACGGCGGTCCACATCGGCTGGGAGATGGTCGGGTACTTGGTGCCCAGACCGCCGCTGGTGCGGCCGCGGGCCGCCGCGACCGCGGACACCCAGGGCTTGAGCTTCGGGTTCTGCTTCACCTGCTCGGCCTGCACGGCGGCCGTGGGAGCGACGTACTGCAGGGTCGTGTCGGTGGGCAGCAGGTTCGCGTCGCTGGTCAGACAGGTGACGATCTTCTTGCTGACGTCGTAGCGGCCGGTGTCCTTCTGCACGGGCACGGTCACGAACTCGCCGCCCGTCGGCACCGGCGCCGAACCGCCGCTCTGCGCGGGGATGTTGATGATGCCGTAGTCGAAGCCGGCCTTGTCCGCGTTCCCGAGCTGCCAGGTGCCGTTCTCGCCGAACGCGTAGTCGCCGGTGGCGAACTCCTGCCAGCTGGTCGTCTGCGTGTTCTGCAGGACGTCCTTGGGCGCATAGCCGCCGTCCACCCACTGCTTCCAGAGGGTGAGAGCCGCAACTCCCTTGGCGGAGTTGAGCTTTGTGAGATCGCCGCCCGCGCCCCAGAACCACGGCAGGAACTGGAAGCTGCCCTCCTCCGTGTTGATCGCGGAGAACGTGATTCCCTTCTTCCCCGCCGACTTGACCTTCTTCAGCGCGGCAGTGAGGGAGTTCCAGTCCTTGATGGAGGCCGGGTCGACGCCGGCCGCGGAAAGGACCTTCTTGTTGTAGTAGAGCGCGAGGGTGTTGGCGCCGATCGGCACCCCGTACGCCGCGTCGTCGATGGTGCCCGCGCCGATGATGTTCTTCTGGATCGACTTTGTGTCCAGGCCCAGGTCGCTGGTCTTGTTGAGGATCCCCGCCTCCACCAGCGTGGAGACGACCGGGTTGTCCACCAGCATCACGTCGGGCGCGTTGCCCTGCTGAGCGGCGAGCAGCGCCTTGTTGCCCAGGTCGGTGGTGTCGTACGGGGTGCGCTTGAGCTTCACCCCGGCCTTGGTCCCGCAGCCGGTGACGAGCTTGCCCCACGCCGAGGAGGCGTCGAACTGGGGGTAGGGGTCCCAGAAGGTGTACGTCCCCCCGGACCCGCCGGAGGAGGAGTCCGAGGAGCCGGAGCCGCCACCGCAGGCGGTGAGGGAGGCGAGCGTGCCGACCGCGGCGAGCGCGGCGATGAGGGTACGGCGGGTGGGTATCACGGGGTGACCTCGTTGTCGTAGGGCAGTGCTGAGGGTGTGTCAGGAGGTGGGCAGCCAGACGCGCATGGAGCCGTCCTGCCGGTTGGCCCAGGCGTAGTAGGGGATCGCGGTGAGCTCGACGGCCTCGCCGCCGGTGGGGGCTTGGGGGGTGCCGGCGCTCCGGTACGGCCACCAGCCCGCGTCCGGGATGCTGCGGCGCCGTCCGGCCGCGACGACCGTGGTGACCCCGCCGAGCAGGTCGGGGCGGTGCTTCACGGCGAGCGGGCGGGTGGTGTCCAGGACGATGTCGTCCAGGCCGCCGCCGGGGTGGTCGACCTGCTCCAGGCAGTACACGAGCGGCCCGCGCTCGATCACCGCACACCCGCGCACGGCGTCCACACGCGGGTCGGCCGCGGTCAGCCGGGGTTCGAGGGCGAGCTCGAGGACGATACGGTCCCCGGGCGCCCAGGTCCGCTCCAGCCGCAGCCAGCCGTCCTCGACGGGGGAGTCGTACGACTCCTCCCCGCACCGCACCCGGAACTCGCGGCACCACTCGGGGATGCGCAGGGACAGCGTCCAGGGCCGGTCGGCCGGGGTCTCCTCGACGGTGAGGGCGATCGTGCCGTGCCAGGGATAGTCGGTCTCGGCACGCACGGCGATCGGGCCGGAGGTGTAGCGGCCGGTGACGTACTGGTGGATCTGCAGCCCGCCGTCGTCGCCGGTGGCGAGGTAGTGCTCCAGGCCGGCCAGCAGCCGCATCACGTTCGGCGGGCAGCAGGCGCAGCGGAACCAGCGGGTGCGGCGGGCCGACTGGTCGCCGCCGGGGTCGGTGTGGCCGTCGCGGACCTGGAGCGGATTGACGTACAGCCAGTGCTCGCCGTCGAGCGACACCCCGGCCAGGAAGCCGTTGAACAGGGTGCGCTCGATCAGGTCGGAGTAGCGGGCCTCGCCGGTGAGCAGGGCCATGCGCCAGCTCCACTGGATCGAGGCGATGGCCGCGCACGTCTCGCAGTAGGCCCGCTCGTTGGGCAGTTCGTACGGGTCGCCGAAGTCCTCCCAGTCGTGGTGCGCGCCGAGACCGCCGGTGACGTGGGTCTTGGTGGTGGTCATCGCGCGCCACAACCGCTCGGCGGCCAACCGCAGTTCGGCCTCCCCGGTCTCGGTGGCCAGGTCCGCGACGGCGGCCAACAGATACAACTGCCGTACGGCATGGCCCTCGACGTTGGTCGCCTCGCGCACCGGCACCCGGTCCTGGCAGTAGGCCTCGCCGCCGAGCAGCCCGTGGCCGTGGCGGTCGACGAAGTAGCCGGCCAGGTCGAGATAACGGCGTTCTCCCGTCTCCCGGTACAGCTCGACCAGGGCGGTCTCGACCTCGGGGTGCCCGTCGATGCCGTCGATCTCCTTGCCGCTGCCGGGCAGGCCGAACACCGAGTCGATGTGGTCGGCGAACCTCCGTGCCACATCGAGGAGTTGGGTGCGGCCGGTGGCCCGGTGGTGGGCGACGGCCGCCTGGATCAGATGGCCCGCGCAGTACAGCTCGTGGCCCCAGCGCAGGTCCTGGTAGCGCTCGCCGCCCTTGACCAGCTGGAACCAGGTGTTGAGATAGCCGTCCGGCTGCTGCGCGGCGGCGACCAGGGAAATGATCCTCTCGACCTCGGACTCCAGCTCGCCCGACGGGCCCTGGGCCAGCTGCCAGGCCGCAGCCTCCAGCCACTTGTAGACGTCCGTGTCCACGAACGGGTACGCGCCCTGGAACTCACCCTCGACGAGCCCCGCCGCCAGCTGCAGATTGTGCAAGTTGCCCGCGGAGTCCAGCAGTTGGGGGCCCTGCGGGATGGAGGTGCGCGCGTTGACCTCGCGGCGGGTGTGCCAGAAGCCGCCGCCCACCTCGGCACCGGCGGGGCGCAGGGCGGCACGCGCGTCGGGGCCGAGACGGACCGGGCCGATGGGGGAGGGCTGGGTGGAGCGGGTGTGCGGCATGGCTCTCCGGGAGGTGGAAGGCGGGGGCGTGACGGCGATGCGAAAACGACGAATGAGCAACAAGATGAGCAACCGTTTTCCTCGCCGCAAAGTAGAGGGGAAACGGGGAATCGCGGTCAAGAGTGCTGCGTAAGGTTTCTCTGTTTGCTCAAGGACTGGTGCTCGACGCAGCCGCCTGCGACCATGACTGGAGCCGACCCGTCGAACACCACGAGTGAGAAAAGGATTGCCCGTGACCGAAGCTGCTCCGCGATCCCCCTCCGCCGGCCGGGCCAAGCTCGCCGATGTCGCCGCACTCGCCGGCGTCAGCGTGGGCACGGCCTCCAAGGCGCTCAGCGGCAGTGGCCGGATGCGCCCGGAGACCCGCCAGCGGGTCCTGGACGCCGTGGAGAGGCTCGGCTTCCGGCCCAACCAGCACGCGCAGAGCCTGCACACCGGCCGCAGCTGGACGGTCGGGCTGATGACGACGGACGGCATCGGCCGCTTCAGCACACCCGTGCTGCTGGGCGCCGAGGACGCGCTCGGCGCCGGAAAGATCTCGGTGCTGCTGTGCGACACCCGCGGCGACACCATCCGCGAGCAGCACCACCTGCGCAACCTCACGGACCGGCGCGTGGACGGCATCATCGTCACCGGCCGCCGCACGGACCCGCGCCCGCCCCTGAAGGGCCTCGACGGGATCCCCGTCGTCTACGCCCTCTCCCCGTCCACCGACCCGTCCGACATCTCGGTGGTCTCCGACGACCGGGGCGGCGCCCACCTCGCCGTCGAACACCTGCTGGCCACCGGCCGCACCCGGATCGCCCACGTCACCGGCCCCGAACACCACGCGGCCGCCCGCGACCGCGCCCGCCACGCGGTCGACCTGCTCGAGCGCTCCTCACTCCAACTCGCCACCGGACGCGTCCACTTCGGGGAGTGGAGCGAGGCCTGGGGACGCCGCGCCGTCGACGCGGTGCTGCGCACGGCACCCGACACGGACGCCTTCTTCTGCGGCAACGACCAGATCGCCCGCGGAGTGGCCGACGCGCTGCGCGAACGGGGCCTGGACGTGCCCGGCCGGATCGCCGTCGTCGGCTACGACAACTGGGACACCATGGCACTGGCCTGCCGCCCGCCGCTCACCACGATCGACATGGACCTCACCGAGATCGGGCGGATCGCCGCGCTGCAGCTGCTGGAGGCGATCGACTCGGGGCCGGTGGCGGGGGTGCACACGGTGCCGTGCCGGCTGGTGGTGCGGGAGTCCACCTGAGCGCCTGCGCCGCGGCGTTGACGGATGGCCGCCCGGATCCGGACGATGGCCGCCATGCGCTTCCTGCGGCGAGTACGCGACGACCTCTCCACCGGGGAGAACCTCGAGCTCTACGTCACGGCACTCCTCTCGCTGACCCTCGCCGTACTCGGCGTGTTCGACGTGGCAGACGGCAAGGTTCTTGCTGCCGCCACCCTGGCGACGCTCGCCCTGCTGGCGGGAAGCCTGCTGGGCAGCCGACGCCAGATCGCCACCCTCGCCGCACAGATCCGCGAGAGCCGCTCCGGGGCGCCCTCCGCGGCGGAGTTCTTCACCGCGGACAAGCCGGAGGTGCGCGAACAGGTCCGCACCGCACGGGACATCAGGATCGTCGGCATCACCCTCGCCCGGACCCTGCGCAACCTCGTCGACGAACTGGAGCACCGCGCCCTGGCCGGAGCGGTCGTCAAGGTCGCACTCATCGACCCCCTGTCCACAGCGCCTGCGGAGGCTGCCCGGCGCAGCACCATCGCCAACCGCCCCGAGGTGTACGAGAACCGGCTGCGCCCCTCGATCGACCTCCTCAAGGAACTCGTGGAGCGGCCGGGCGTGGACGGCAGGGTCGAGGTCAGATTCCTGCCCTTCGTGCCCGCCCACGGGGTGATACTCCTGGACCCCGGGAGATCGAACGGAATCATCTACGTCGACCTGTACTCGCACAGCTCCGCCAGCGGCGACGCTGTTTTCGCGCTGAAGCCGGGGCGCGACGGCCCCTGGTACGAGCACTTCCAGGCCGAGTTCGAGCGCGTGTGGGAGTCGGGTCGCCCGGCCGACGCCGGGGACGGCTTCCCGGACGCCCGATAACGGCGGCTAGGCGTCCGGGCCGCGTCGAGCAGCGGCCTCACTTGGGCGGAAAGCGCAGTGCCCCGTCGAGACGGATGATCTCGCCGTTGAGATAGTCGTTCTCGCAGATGTGCTGGACGAGGGCGGCGTACTCGGGGGACCGGCCCATACGCCTCGGGTGCGGGACCTGCGGCCCCCAGTACGCCTCGAGTTGGTCACCCGCCCTGCCGTAGGCGGGAGTGAGGAACGTGCCGGGTGCGATCGTGACGACACGGATGCCGAGGGGCGAGAGGTCGCGCGCGGCCACCAGGGTCATGCCTACGACCCCGCCCTTGGCGGCGGCGTAGGGGAGCTGCCCGATCTGGCCCTCGTAGCCCGCGATCGAGGCGGTGTTGACGATGACGCCCCGGCCGCCGTCCGCGTCCATCGGCTCCTGCCGGGCCATCGCGGCGGCGGCCAGACGCATCACGTTGAAGACGCCGGTCAGATAGATGTCGACGGTCCGCCGGAACCCGGCGAGGTCCAGCGGCTCCCCGTCCCGGCCGACCAGCCGCCCGCCGCTCGCGGGACCGCCGTGCGCGTCCACCGAGATCCGCAGCGGGCCGAGCGCCTGCGCCGTGTCGACGGCCGCGCGCACATCGTCCTCGTCGGTGGCATCGGTGCGTACGTACCGGACGCCCAACTCCTCCTCCAGGGCCTTGCCCTTGTCGTCGGCGAGGTCGGCGACGACCACGGCCGCACCCGCCGCGTGCAGCCGGCGGACCGTGGCCTCGCCCAGACCGCCGGCGCCACCCACCACCACCGCGGACGTCCCCTGAACCTGCATCGCGGCTCCCCTCCCAGGGATACATGGTTCTAGTATTGCGAGAGTAGCATTCTCGAAACGTGATGTGATCCCTGCCCGGCCCGCCGAGTTGCCGAGCCAAGTGCCCAGTTACCGAGCGTCGAGTAAGGGGTCGTCGAGTGCCGAGTCGTCGAGTTGCCGAGTTGGAGACCGCCATGCCCGAGGCAGTCATCGTGTCCGCCCTGCGCACCCCTGTCGGCACCGCCTTCAAGGGGACTCTGCGCGACACCACGGCCTTCGATCTGGCCCGCCACATCGTCGGCGCCGCGGCCGACGGACTGGATCCGGACCGCGTCGACGACGTGATCCTCGGCGAGGGCCTCTACGGCGGCGGCGTCCTCGCCCGGCACGCGGCCCTGACGGCGGGACTCCCCGCCATCCCCGGGCTCGCCCTCAACCGGCACTGCGCCGCCGGCCTGTCCGCCGTCGCCGGCGCGGCCGCGGGCATCCGGGCCGGCATGGACGACCTCGTCATCGCCGGAGGCGTCAACTCGGCCTCCACCGCACCGAAATCAGCCTTCCGGGTCGACGGCGAATGGACCGAGCCCTGGATGCCGCCCACCCACCCCGACCGCCCCGACGCCCCCAACAACGACATGTCGATCACCATCGGCTGGAACGTCGCCCAACGCGCGGACATCACCCGGGCCGACATGGACGCCTGGGCGCTGCGCTCGCACCGGAACGCCGTACGCGCCATCGACGAGGGCCGCTTCGACGCCGAGATCGTCCCGATCGAGACCGCTCACGGCCTCTTCTCCGTGGACGAACACCCGCGCCGCGGCACGTCGTTGGAGAAACTTGCCGCGCTCAAGCCGCTGCACCCCGAGATCGAGGGCTTCAGCATCACCGCGGGCAACGCCTGCGGCGGCAACGACGGCGCGGCCGCGCTGGTCGTCGCGAGCGATGGTGCGGCCACCGCCGAGGGCCTGCCCGTGCTCGCCACCGTACGGTCCTGGGCGTCCGTCGGCGTCGACCCCGCGGAAACCGGACTCTCGCCGGTCAAGGCGATCCCCAAGGCACTGGCCCGCGCGGGCCTTTCACCGGCCGATGTCGACCTGTACGAGGTCAACGAGGCGTTCGCCTCGGTCGCGGTCGCCGTCGTGCGCCTCCTCGACCTCGACCCGGACCACGTCAACGTGAACGGCAGCGGCTGCTCCCTGGGCCATCCTGTCGCCGCGACCGGCGCGCGCATGCTGGTGACGCTGGTGCATGAACTGCGGCGCAGGGGCGGGGGAGTTGGGGTTGCGTCGATGTGTGCGGGGGGTGGGATGGGGTCGGCGATGGTGATCGAGGTGTCGTGAGAGAGGCCTGGACGCCGGCTTCTGCTTCGCGACACGGGGTGATCTTCTGATCCGTAGCTCTGCAGAGATCGGTCGTCGAAGGTCGCACACGCCCTCGTGAGGGCTGTGCCGGACGGTGTCGGGCGCTGCCGGTTGCTGAGACTGCAGTACTTCGCTGCGGTGCCGCATCACAGATCCACTCGGTACTCCGTCTGACGGCTCCCCGGTCGCAGTACGACGTATGCCGGTCTGAAGGGCAGGCCGCGCAGGGTCGGCTCCATGACCTTGAAGAGCGCTTCGGCGTCCGCCCCATAGGCGTACAACACGGCCTCCCCTCCACCGAACTCGTTCCCGTCGACCTCACCGACCCCCGCCGCTTCGACTGTGGCAGTCATGGCCCGCTCGGCGTCGAAGATCGCTGCACGCTCGGCAGGCGAGCCGTACTGGTCGTCACTCAGTCGGTAGTGGGCGATGACGGCTTGTTCCGGTGCCTGCGGTTCGGGGAGATCGAAGAGCGTGTCCATGGGCGAACGATCTCACCAGGCTCTGACAACGCATCCCGATCAATGATTCCCGACCTGGTTCGGGTGCGAGGGAACGTGGGCCACGGCGCCTACGACGCCCTCCCCGGTCCCGCCTCGGCCCCACTCCTCGACTGCCGGCCGACGAGGGCTGAGCGTCGCCACGTGTTGATCAACAACCCTGGTCACGCATCATCGCAGGCGAGATCCTCCGCCTCGTTGGACTCATAATTCGAACACGTGATTGAATTTGTGCATGCGACCGTTTCCCGCCGACCTCACCCGGGCGCAGCAGGAGTGGAGTGCCACCTACCGGCAGCTTGCGGAGCAGCCCGGCCGTACCGAGTTGCGCCGGCGCTTGTACCGGCTGTCGGCTCGGCTGTTCTTCCACCCCTACTGGCGGCAACGGCGGCCAAGCCCTGCGGAGTGGTGGGAACTGCGCGAGCTTGGACGGTCGGACCGGGACGTGAGGTGAGTGGCTTCATCAACGGATCTACCTGCGGCTTCAACGCGACGCGCGCTGCCGTCCGGACACTGAGGGTCCTCCAATGACGAGCTGGAATGCGGGGGCGTACCTCCCGGATGATCCTGAAGGCGTGTCCGGACCGATTCGCGTGATCGTGCACCCGCCGTCGCCCACGGGTGGCCGACGCGTGCGCGTGGACGGCGAGATCCTCGGCCTGGCCCACAACGTGGCCGACGTCGCCGAGTTCCTGCGCCGAGCCGGCCTGGAGATCGACCCTTCCGAGGTGGCGGGGGCGCCATGGATCGACTGGCGCGGAGTGGGGCCGGAGCGCTGGGGCCCGGATCCAAGCGGCTGACACCTTCCCAGCCGAGAGAGCGACCGTGGCCGCCTCAGGCGAAGTCCGCTGCGGTGATGCCGTCGGGATGTCCGGACGGCCACTCCACCAACTCGATCCGGTAACCGTCCGGGTCCGTGAGCCACGACGTCTTCGGGCCGTGAGGGCCGCCAGGGTACTGAAGGGGTTCGGGACTCAGGCCGGCTTCGGTCAGCGTCTCCAGGGTGGTGGCGAGCCTCTCCACCTGGATCGCGAGGTGGTCGAAACCGCTGCCCACGTCGACCGGTCCGTCGCCAGGGCGGTGGACCAGTTCGAGCGAGGCCGCCGGTTCGTCGGGGAACTTGAGGATCACGAGGCGAGCCCCGTCGCCGACCTCGACCCTGCCCAGTTCGGCATAGCCCAAGGCGGTGTAGAAACCGAGCGAGCGGTCCAGGTCGGTGACGCGGTAGCCGACGAAGAGCGTCTTCACGCGGCCTCCTCGGGGCGATGCACCCGGTAGCGGAGATGCGTGACGTCTCGATCCTCGAGCCGTCGGACGAGGTCGAGCTCGATGTGATCGCTACCCAGGTGGTCGAACAGCCGTCGGCCGTCCCCGAGGAGGACCGGAACCAGGTGGATCTCCATCTCGTCCACCTGACCGGCTCGAAGAAGTGCTTGGGCCGCCCCCGCCCCGTGGACCATGACCGGCCGGTCGCCTGCGGCTGCGCGCGCCTGACGGGCGCAGTCCTCGACATCGGTGACGAAACGTGCGTGGCCGGGTGGCACGTCCCCGTCGTCCACCTGGTGGGTGAGGACGAAGATCGGCACGCCGTCGTGGTGATCGCCCTGCCAGCGCCCGGCGAATTCGAAGGTGCGACGGCCGGAGATCACCGCGCCGGTCGCCAGCGCCTCGCGGTAGACCTGGCCGCTCGGACCGTCGGACTCCCGGTCGTCGAGCCAGTTGAAGAGCCGTCCACCGTCGCGTCCGAGCTCCTGCCCCGGCCGATCGTCCGGGCCGGCGATATAGCCGTCGAGCGACATCGACATGTACAGCCGAATCGGACTGTTCATCCTGGCCCCCATCTCTCCTCCATGACACCGGGATCCGGCATTTCCTGATCCGCCGACGGGGCGGGCTTGTCACACGGAAGACTTCAGACAACCGGCAAACTCATAGGCCCGACGCGCCGGCCTGCTGCCGGGCTGGGAGGGCGGGAGTCATGCCCCGTGGATCAGTTGTGGTCGTTTCAGGCCGCGTGGCGCCCCGAAGCGGCCCGGTCAGGCCGAGAACCCGGCCCTTCGCTGTCCTGGCCAACCGGGCCTATTCATCCCCTGGCCGACCGGGCTTACTCGTCCGGCGCCATCCGCAGGCACCTGCGAGCCGGGGAATCCGCGCGGTCGTCCCGCAGCCCTCCGACCAGATCGGCCACCGCCCACGGCGTAGTGGCGCGGCCCGGCCAAGCGAACCGACCAACCCGCCATCGCCTGCCAGGCCGCACTCCACATCGCCGGCATCCTCAGACCGGCATCCTCATGCCGGCATCCTCATGCGGACCCGACGCTGACCAAAGAGACAGAACCAGCCGGTCGGCCAACGAGTGCGCTCAGTGCTGTACTGCAAGTCCGGGGCGGTGACGCCGCATCGCGTCCAGCACCGCCTGAGGTGGCACCGGCAAGGTGTTTGTGGGCATGTTGGCCGGACCAAAGCCGAGTCGTGCGTTCATGGACGCGGTGCTGCGGACGAGCTTGGGCGCTCGGGCCAGATAGGCGTCCGGATCATGCAGCACCAGCTCGATGAACCACTGCGAGGTGTTACGTACCCGCTGCTCGCGTAACCGCACGGCGGCTATCTCGTCCCAGCCGAACCGGCCCAGCCTCACGTGGTCCACTCCCGCGTCGTCCAGCACCAACTCCGGTCGATCGCGGAGCAGACGCTGGATGATGATCACCGAGCAGAACCCGAAGAAGGGCACGGCCAGCGCCCCTGCCACGGTCATCTTCATGGTGCTGTGGGCGACCAGGAAAACTATGCCCAGAGCGACGAAGAGCAGAGAGCCGGCCAGCATGGCCCACACACGTCCCTTGGCGAGCGGGTAGACCGTCGGAGGCAGTGGAACGCCGTTTCTGATCACGGGCTGAGACGATAGGACGAGAGCCCTGGTCAGCGGAAGCCTTTTCGTGGGGGTGGGTCTGCTCGGCTTCGCTTTGGACGTCGGCGGGCGGGACGACAGATCCCACCTCAACCACGATCTACCGGACACAAGTGCATCGTCTTGGCCATCCCGGTGCCGTAGTTCCCCGCCGGAAGCATCCCTGGCACGGGCGGGTCGGCGCGGAGCGTCTGCAGTCCGGCGGTGCTGCGTGTCGCTCGGCTGACCTGCGGGCTTGCCCGTCGGACAGGCGCCCCCGAACAACTGATGAGCCCATCAGAGAGACACGCCGGTCCAGGACGCCGAGGAGGAGTCAGAACCCGTGCCGGCCGAGGCGCGCCACTTCAGCACGTACAAAGCCTGGGACGTGGCCCCCGCGTTACCTGAGGTCTGAACGTGTTCGGCTCGCGGCGCAAGCTCTTCGCACCATCACGTACGACCAGCTCATCGACGGCGTGAATCCTGCCGAAGTCACCAGGGCCGAGGTGTATCCCCTGGGATGGGAGGAGCCCGGAGCGCTTGAGTGGGGGCGTCACTGGTACAACGCCCTGACAGAGTTCTTCGAGGCCACCTCCGCAGCGGATGACGCCTTGCTTGTCTGGCTCGACTGACGGCCTGACCACGCGGCCTCCAATCGCCTTGATGGAGTAGCAGCGTGCCGCGCTCTACCGGCTTCCGATCCGCCGGCGGTGCCACTCGGTACCGAACAACCACAGCCCCATGATGACGGGGCACAGCGGTTGCTGAGGTCTGCCTAGCCTCAGAGGACCTTTGCGCCAGCGCCTGGACACCCTGTAGTACGGCTCGTTGGGGGTCTCTGTGGCAGCGCCGCCGTAACCTGCGGCAGATCGAGCGTCGTACGGATCCCGGGAGCCGCCGCGCACACGAACGGCACCGCGTTGACCGCGCGGTTCGCCGTGTACGACGGGGACACCTCCGCCATGCGGTCGAGCGGCACCGGCAGCCGGACCGTGACGTCGAGCGGTGCGTCGCCCTCGACCGAGAGATGCCAGCCGGTGGCGTGCAGGTTCCAGGCCGGTTCGAGGTCGGTGGTGCAGTACCAGGTGGCGCGGAAGCGCAGCAGTGGGCGGCCCGCGTGCAGGCCGGTGACCGTGAGGCGCTGCGCGGCGACCGTGCCCGGAGCCAACTCACCCGCCGCGATCCGGACATGATGCCGCGCGGTCGCCAACTCACCGCTCGCCTCGAGGGAGTCGAGCGGCAGCGACAGTGCGTCGGCGATCAGGCGCAGTGACGGGCCGAAGCTGGTGCGCGCCCGCGAGAGTCGGCGTTCCTCGAAATCGGTGGGCGCGACACCGAAGCCCATCACGCCGAACAGCAGCTCTGGCGACGGGCGTTGGGAGAGATCGGCGAACTCGTCGATGGTCAGCCCGTCGAGCCGGCGCGCGATCGACGTCAGCACGAGCGGCACCGCCTCGGAGATGAAGCCGGGACTGCTGCCCGTGCTGTGGATCGACGTCCCGCCACGTTCACACGCGTCCTCGACTCGCTTGCGTACGACGGGATCCATGCTCCCCGGATGATGGAACTCGCCCCGGGTCGTCACCACGTTCGCCCCCGACTCCAGCAGACGGCACACCTCGTCGACGTCACACACGAGCGGCATGTACAGCACGCAGTTCGGGCGCAGGCCGAGGATGTGCTCGATGTCGCGGGTGGCCGTGACGCCGGTGGCACCGCCGAGCCCGCACAGTTCACCCGCGTCCCGGCCGGCCTTGTCCGGCGTATGGACGTACACGCCCGCCAAGGTCAGGCCGGGGTGCTCGACGACGCCGCGCAGTGAGCGGGCGCCGATGGTGCCGGTGGCCCACTGGACGACGCGGTACGTCGTCATCGGGCGCCCGCCGTGAAGCGTCCCGCCGTGAAGTGCCCATCAGTGAAGCGCAGCAGGGCCTCCTGGGCGTAGGACGCCACGAGAGAGCCGTTCTCGGTGAAGACATCGCCCCGGCCGAAGCAGCGGCCGTGGGCGAGAACCGGGCTGTGCTGGCGCAGCAGCAGCCACTTGTCGGCGTGGAACGGGCGATGGAACCAGACGGTGTGCGAGGTGACGGCGGATGAGAACGCCGTTCCGGCGTCATGCTGGGTGACCCCCGCCAGCGGACGCAGCGCCGTGCCGATCAGGGTGAGATCGGTGGCGTAGGCGGTGAGCGCGGGGGCCAGTTCCGCCTCGGGCGACGGGGTGCGCATCCACAGGTCGAACTCGGGCGGCTCGGCGGTGGGGCAGTCCAGGTCGGCGGTCGCCCGCGTCTCCCAGGGCAGGGGATGGAACTCCGTGCGGTGCTCGGGCCCCGGCACGGCGGGCAATGCGGTGATCGCCTGGTGGGCGGGCCCCTCCTCGGGAGTGTGCAGGGACACCGACGCGGTGGCCACCACGCCCTTCGCCTGCCGGGCGACGATCGTCAGCGCGGCGAAGGAACCACCGTCGTGGTGGCGGTCCACCTCGTAGCGCACCGGTTCCTCGGGCAGGCCCGCACGCGCGAACAGGGCGTGCAGCGACTTGACGGTCTTGCCCGGGCAGGCCAGATGAGCCGCCCGGACGAACTGGGCCAGCAACTGCCCCCCGAACAGCCGGTGGTAGCCCAGCCGTTGGCTGCGGCCCTCGTACACGAAGCGTGCATCATCCGCTGGACGGGCGTGCAGATCGAGGCACGCGAGCAGGTCGTCCCAGAGTTCCATCGAGGCAAGCGGCATGGCAGGGATCGTAAGGGATATTTCTTCTGGTGAGAATGCCATTCTCGAATGTGGACGATGCGACCCCTGGGGTTCGGATGTGCACCGTCGGTCGGATGGGCAGGGTCATGATCGGGCGTCGAGGGCGTCGAGGGCGTCGAGGGCGTCGGGCCGCCGCGGGCGTCGGCGGTGGCGTGCTGCGCCGCCCGGCTCGGCGATCCCGTGATCCCGGTCCGGCAGGCGGTCATCGCCCCGCTGGACCAACTCGCCGGTGACCCCGCGAAGTTGGGTGTGCCGCGCCTCAACTGGCGCACCTCCGACCGCCGGGACCTCGTCCCCGATTCGGGACATCTCCGCCGTGAGAAGCTCGCTCTCGTGACGGATCTCCTGTACGGCCTGCCGGTCTGGCCGTTCACCGGCGGTGTGGTCGGTCGTCCGGCGGCGGCGAGGCCGCCGGAATCGCCTCAGTCGCGCGTGATCCCGTTCGCGCAGTAGTCCCAGATCTCCTCCGCGGTGAACGGGTGGGCGCCCTCCTGGCCGCTGGACTGGGCGTTGAACATGACGGTCTGCATGGTCAGCGCCGCAACCCGCTTGGCCTTGAAGCCCGAGCGCAGGAGGTCGGCGTCCTCCAGCTCCGTCATCAGCTCGGTGAACAGGGTGAGCAGCGGTGCGTTCGCCACTCGCATCTCGGCCGGGTGTGAGACGAGCAGGCGCATGGCGAAGTCCGTGAACAGCGGGCGCTGCTTGCCGCTCAGGTCGGGACGCGAGCTCTCGAACAGCTCCTGGACGACGACCCTGAGCCGGTCCAGGGGGTCGGCCTGCTCGGCGGCGAGGGCGCGCAGCTCGTCGGCCGACTTGCCCATCGCGTCCTCGAACAGCGCGAGCAGCAGCTCGTGCTTGCCGTCGAAGTGCTGGTAGAAGCTCCGCAGCGACTGCTTCGACCGGTCGACGACCTCCTGCACGGTGAAGTCCGTCGTGCCCTTCTCCGCCATGATCGCCTGCGCCGCGTCGAGGAACCGCTCGACCCTCTGCTCGGCCCGACGTTTCGCCGCCTGGGTGGAACGCTCGACCGCGCGCTGCTTCCAGGCCGGTTCCTCGCTCGGGCTGCTCACCTGGTGGTCCGCCTTCTGTGCCATGGGGAGAACATTACTGCAGTCTAGCGGCAAGCATCCTGCGGCCAGGCTGGACACCTTCGGCGATGTGGAGGAGACTGCGAATTCCCAATAGAGAGAATACCATTCTCTACGGTGCATCACCCGGCACCCGCCCGGTGGGCACCGACACCGCGGCAAGGAGGGCGTTCGTTGCTGTTTGAGTTCGACGCCGAGCAGCGGCTGTGGCAGGACACCGTGCACAAGGCCGTCGTCAAGGAGTGCCCGCCGGCGCTGGTCCGTGCCGTCGCCGACGACGGTGCCGATCCGGCTCCCCTGTGGCGCGTCTACGCCAGCCTGGGCTGGACCGAACTGACCGACCCGGCCGATACGGTCGAGCTGGCGATCGTCCTGGAGGAGCTCGGCCGCGCCACCGATCCCACGCCCTACCTCGCGACGCTGACCCAATTCGCCCCGCTGGCACCGGAGTTCGGCGCCCCGGACCGGCCCGGAACCGCCGTCCACTCCGGAGTCACCGCGCGCCCCGACAGCGGTGGCTGGGTACTGGAGGGCACCGCACGCCACGTACTGGACGGCGACCGCGCGGACCAGCTTGCCGTCGTGACCGACGCGGGCGTCTTCGTGGTGCCCGCCGCCGAGGTGACCGCCGTGCGCACACCGGTCTTCGACCCCGTCCTGCACCTCGCCGAAGTCACCTTCCCGCAGGTCCGGGTGGCCGGGAGCAGCCGTAGCGCCGCCGACCCGGAACGCGCCCGCCACCTGGCCCTCACCGGCATGGCCCTGACCATGGTCGGCGCCTGCCGGCGCGCCCTCGACCTGGTCCTCGACCACGTCCGCACCCGGCACCAGTTCGACGCCCCCATCGGCTCCTTCCAAGCCGTCCAGCACAAGGCGGCCGACATGCACGTCGCCGTCGAGCGGGCCCGCGCCCTCGCCTACTACGCGGCGCTGACCATCGCCGCCGACGACCCGTGCCGCAGCCTTGCCGCCGCCATGGCCAAGGCGGCGGCCGGCGAGTGCCAGGCCCTGGTGTTCCGCAACGCCGTCCAGCTGTTCGGCGCGATGGGCCACACCTGGGAGAACGACCTGCAGTTCGCCATCAAGCGAGCGAAGGCGGGCGAGCTGATGCTGGGCGGCGCCGCCGAGCACCGGGCGCTGATAGCCGAGGGGTTCGTGACCGAGAAGCGGATTTCCGAGGCGGTGTCATGAGACTCACCTTCGACGCCGAAATCGAGGCCTTCCGCGCCGAGTTCACGGCCTTCCTCGACTCCCACCTGCCGACGGAGGCCGAAGCCGGCGAGCGGTCCCGCTCCACCGGACACCTCCCCGAGTGGGCCGGACGCTGGCAGCGCCTGCAGTTCGACGAGGGCTGGCTGTTGCCCGGCAACCCGCCCGAGTTCGGCGGGCGCAACGCGACCGTCCTGCAGCAGTACGTCCACCGGGAGGAGCTGTCCCGGCGGCGCATCTGCCACAGCTTCAACCCCCAGGGCGTCGGCATCATCGCCGCCTCCCTGTTGTCCTTCGGCACCGAGGAACAGAAACGGCGCTGGGCCGTACCCATCCTGCGCGCGGAGATCACCGCCGCCCTCGGCATGAGCGAACCGGGCGCCGGCTCCGACCTCGCCTCGCTGCGCACCCGCGCCGAACTCGACGGCGAACACTTCACCGTCAACGGCCAGAAGGTGTGGACCTCCGGCGCCCACGACGCCGACGTGCTTCTCACCTTCGTGCGCACCGACCCGGACGCCCCCAAACACCGAGGCATCAGCGTCCTGCTCATCCCCACCGACACCCCCGGCCTGACCCGCCGCCCCTTCGCCTCCTACACCGCCCCCGAGGACAAGGACTTCAACGAGGTCTTCTTCGAGAACGTGCGGGTCCCCGCCGAAAACCTGGTCGGCCCTCTCCACCAGGGCTGGCGGGTCGCGAACGGCTCGCTCGGACACGAGCGCACACTGATGTGGCTCGGGGAGGCCGAGCGGATGGACGCCATCCTGCGGGACTTCACGCCCGCCACGCCCCTGGAGAAGGACTGGTACGCCACCCTCGTCATGGACCTCCAGGCGCTACGGCTGCTCGGCTCGGCCGCACTCGCGCGCGCCGCCCGCGGCGAACAGGACGTACCCGCACTGTCCGTCCTGAAGGTGTTCGGCTCCGAGTCCGCGCAACACGCCCTGGAACACGTCCTGGAGGCCTGCGGCCCGGACGGCCTGGACCATCCGGCGGCGACGGCGCCGTACTACCACATGAGCTTCGACGACGACTCCGCCAGCTGGTTCAACCGCTTCGCCCGCAGCTTCGGCGGCACCATCGCCGGCGGTACGTCCGAGATCCAGCGCACGATCATCGCCGAGCGGGTGCTCGGTCTGCCCCGACGCTGAGGAGACGTCCGTGCACATCCTGTACGAGGTGAAGGACCGGATCGCCACTCTCACCCTGAACCGGCCCGAGGTCGCCAACGCGCAGAACATGGCTCTCCTCGACGCACTCGACGCCGCCTGGACGCGGGCCGCCGAGGACGAGGACGTCAAGGTGATCGTGCTGCGCGCCGAGG
The DNA here is from genome assembly GCF_040644055.1 of Streptomyces sp. NPDC047043. Taxonomy (NCBI): domain Bacteria; kingdom Bacillati; phylum Actinomycetota; class Actinomycetes; order Kitasatosporales; family Streptomycetaceae; genus Streptomyces; species Streptomyces sp. NPDC047043. The sequence continues at coordinate 40,619 of NZ_JBEYVO010000048.1, read as the reverse complement.
GCAAGCACTTCTCCGCCGGGCACGACCTCAAGGACCGCTGGCCCGCCCCGGACCAGATCACCCTGGAGTGGATCTACCGGGCCGAGAACCGCCGGTACCTGGAGTACACGCTGCGCTGGCGCAACGTGCCCAAGCCGTCCATCGCCGCCGTCCAAGGGCGCTGTATCGCGGGCGGGTTGATGCTGTGCTGGCCGTGCGACCTGATCGTGGCCGCCGAGGACGCCCTGTTCTCCGACCCGGTCGCGCAGATGGGCATCGGCGGCGTCGAATACCACGGCCACACCTGGGAGTTGGGCCCGCGCAAGGCCAAGGAGATCCTCTTCACCGGCCGGCCGCTGACCGCCGGCGAGGCCGAGAGGGTCGGCATGGTCAACAGGATCGTCCCGCGAGAGGAGTTGGACGACGCCACCCGCGAACTGGCCGAGCAGATAGCCGAGATGCCGGCCTTCGGGCTCCGCCAGGCCAAGCGCGCCGTCAACCAGACCCTCGACGTACAGGGCTTCTACGCCGCGATCCAGTCCGTCTTCGACATCCACCAGACCGGACACGGCAACGCGCTCAGCGTCAGCGGATACCCGATTCTCGCCAAGCTCGACGAGATGAAGGAGAAGCTGCGCTAGGCGTTTCGTTCAGATCATCGGATCGTTGGTCTGGTGTGTCGTTGACTGATGCGCAGTGGGCAGGGATCGAGCCTAGCCCACCAGCATGCGGCCGGGCCGCAAAAGGGGGGCGGCCGGCGAACCCGACGACCATGCCCACCTGCTCGTCATCGTCACGCACCACCAAATCCGCGACAGAGCCCGTAAGTTGGACCAGAACCCGCTCTCGCATACACAGCCACGCAGGCGCCAACCCATCTGCACTGCTTCCCATCGGTCGCCGATGAGTTTCGGTGTGCCGGACGGTCCAAGTCGGCACACCCAACAAAGGGAGAACCCGATGGGCAAGACGCGCTTGCATCCGATGACTCACATCGCCCGTCGCATGTTCGAGCTCCTGGAGCCGATCTGCCTGATCACCTTCATGGCCGACGAGTGCAACGAGGAACTGGCCGCACTCGGCCACCGCACCTACTGGGACGGCTACTTCGCCAGCCGCGCCGCACCACTGGGACGGGTGCCGGCCCAAGTCGTGCACGCAGCCTTCTACAACTTCGCCGACGGGGAAGCCGCACGGCACATCCCCAGCGCCTGGGAGACGATCCCGCCCGAGGCCTCCGTCGCCGCGCGGGAGAGGGGCAGCGCGGCCTCCCTACGGCGCATCCTCGGCGACGAGCTGGCCGACTCCCCGGGCCTGGTGCGCGCCGCAGACCTGACCACCAAGGCCGCGACGAGCGCCCCCACCGAAGGCCGGGTGATGTACGCCGGCATGCGCACCCTTGAGGTACCCAGCGACCCCGTCGCCCGGCTGTGGCATTCCGCGACCATGCTGCGCGAGCACCGCGGCGACGGGCACATCGCCGCTCTCGTCGGCGCGCGCATCGGCGGCACGGAGGCCCACGTGCTCTCCGCCCTGGAACAGGGCATCCACCCCCCAGAGTCGTTCGGACGCATCCATCACCTGCCGAAAGAGCGTCTGGCCGCGGTCATGGACGGCATGCGCGAACGCGGACTCGTCGACACCGACGGCCACTTCACCGAGGCCGGCCGCGCGACCAAACAACGCATTGAATCCCTCACCGACGAACTCGCCGCCCCGCCCTACGACGCCCTGTCCCCCGCCGAACTCGACGAACTGATCACCGAGCTCGAACCCATCACCGCGACCCTGGTGGCCGCAGGCTCGCAGTGACACGCAGAAACTGCTGCAGATCTTCATGATCAGAGAAGGCCCGGGACACCGACGACCCTGCGGGTGTTCACCGCGCTGATGGCCCAGGCCGACGCCGATGAGGACCTCGACTGGGCGGTTTCGGTGGACTCCACGATCGTGCGAGCCCACCAGCATGCGGCCGGGGCCCGCAAAAAGGGGCCCCGGCCGGCGAACCCGACGACCATGCCATCGGACGGTTCCGCGGCGGACTCACCACGAAGATCCACCTGGCTGCCGATGCCCGCTGTCGGCCTCTGGCTTTCGTCCTCACCGCCGGACAGGCAGGCGATGCACCCGCCTTCACCGAGGTCATGGCCCGCCCACGTGTTCCCTGCCGACGGGGCCGGCCGCGCACCAGAGCGGACGTGGTCCTGGCGGACAAGGCGTATGCGTCCCGCGCGATCCGCGAGCACCTGCGCCGACGCGGCATCCGTGCCGTGATCCCGGTCCCGGCGGACCAACGCGGCAACCAACTGCGACGCGGGAGCCGAGGCGGCGGACCACCGGTCCTCGACCGCGAGACGTACAAGCAGCGCAATACCTGCGTTAGACCAGGCTCTGGGTGCCGACCACCGAGAGGAGCGCCAGCTTCTCGGCGGCCTCGGTGCCCGGTTCGGCCGAGTAGACGAGGATGTGAAGGTCGTTCTCCTCCACCCGGAGCAGATCGCAGTCCAGCGTGAGCAGGCCCACCTGCGGGTGCTCGATCGTCTTGCGCGAGGCCTCGAGCCGGCCGACGACACCCGCGTCCCACAGCTCGGAGAACCGCTCGCTCTTGGCCCGCAACTCAACGATCAGTCGCTGCAGTTGGCGATCCGCCGGGTAGCGCGCGGCGGTCGAACGCAGCTCCGCGACCATGCCGACCTCGAAGGAACGCCGTTCCTCCGCCGAGTGCCGCACCCGGGTCGGCACGCCCGTGAAGTTGCGCCATACACCGTTGCGTTCGAAGCCGCGCAGGCCCGACGGGTCGCCCATCAGCGCCGCATACATCGGGTTTGCGAGCAGCAGCGTCATGGCCGCGTCCGAGACCGCGACGGGCGTGTCCACCAGCCGGTCCAGCAGCCGCTGGATGCTGGGCGTGATGTAGCCGGGGACGAAGTCGGGGCCCGGCGGCACCAGCCCGGCCAGCCCGAAGAGATACGTCCGCTCGTCCCCCGACAGCCGCAGCGCCCGGGCCAGCGCCTCGACGATCTGAGCGGAGGGGTTGGCCGCCCGGCCCTGTTCCAGGCGCGTGATGTAGTCCACCGAGATCCCGGCCAGCAGGGCCAGTTCCTCGCGCCGCAGACCGGCCGCGCGCCGGTGCCCGCCAGAGGGCAGCCCCGCCGCGTCCGGGGAGGCCCGGTCGCGCCAGCGACGCAGCGCCTGTCCGAGTTCCGTCGCCGTCATGCCCCCAGTGAACACCCTCGGCCGCGCATGTGCCTGGTACCGGCAGTCCCAGGAAAGAGGGTCTTCTGGCTGACCGCTGCGTTGCGGCGCAGCCTGGACGCATGACGACAACACTGATCACCGGAGCCAACAAGGGCATCGGCCACGAGACCGCCCGCCAGCTCATCGCCGCAGGTCACACCGTGTACGTGGGGGCCCGCGACGCCGAGCGTGGACGCCGGGCCGCAGAGGTGCTGGGAGCGCGGTTCGTGCTCCTCGACGTCACCGACGACACCACGGTCGAGGCCGCGGCCAAGACGATCGAGGCCGACGGCGGACTCGACGTGCTGATCAACAACGCCGGCATCGAGACCAGGGGCGAGGGCAACAGCGTGCCCACCGCCCAGACCGTGACCGCCGACCAGATGCGCAACACCTTCGAGACGAACGTCTTCGGGGTCGTCCGCGTCATCCACGCATTCCTGCCGCTGCTGCAGCGCTCGGCAGCCCCGGTCGTGGTCAACGTCAGCAGCGGCCTGGCCTCGCTGACCCATCTCTCCGACCCCGACCACCCCGCGCACTTCTACCCGGGCGTCGCCTACCCGACCTCGAAGACGGCGGTCAACATGCTCACCGTGCAGTACGCGAAGGCGTTCCCGAACATGCGGATCAACTCCGTCGAGCCCGGCTTCACCAAGACGGACCTGAACGGCAACACGGGCACCCAGACCGTCGAGCAGGCGGCCCAGATCATCGTGCGCATGGCGCAGGTTGCGTCCGACGGCCCGACCGGCGGCTTCTTCGACGTCAACGGTCCGCTGCCCTGGTGAGTCTGAGCCGCAGGTGAGTCACAGGAGAACGTGATTCACAGCTGAGCAAGCCGGGGCGCCGAGCCCTCCGCACGCAGCAGCGCCCCGGCCTGACGGGTCAACTCCCGTGCGCTGCCCAGCAGTCCGTCCAGGACGACGGCCCGGCGCACATGCCGGTGCAACGGGTGCTCGGCGGTGAATCCGATCCCGCCGAGCACCTGCTGGCAGTGCCGGGCCGCCGTCAGCGCCGCCTGACCGGCCGCCGCCTTGGCCAGCAGCGAGCCCAGTTCGTCCTCGGCGACGGCGAGGGCGGCCTCGGCGCCCTCCAGCGCCACCAGGGTCTCCGCCAGCCGGTGCCGTACGGCCTGGAAGGAGGCGAGTGGCCGACCGAACTGGACGCGGTCCAGGACATGCGCCCGCGCGAGCGCCAGCATGGCCCGCCCGGTACCGACCAGCCACCAGCCGACCGCACGGCGGCCGGCGTCGAGCGGCACCGGGTCACCCGTGGGCAGCTCACGCAGGGGCAACTCCTCGTCCAACCCCGTGCTCACCGCCGTAGAACCGCGTTCCCACACGACCCATCTGCCACCGGCATACGGCAATGCCACCGCACCCACCACATCGGCCAGTATCGAGGCGTGTGCGCCCGTCTCGCCCAGCAACCGGAAGACGGTCGGGATCGCCACCTCGGGAAACTCGGCCAGCAGCTCGGGCCAGCCCAGCTCGACAAGGGCCGTGTCCAGGGCCGGGCCCGATGCCGTGGCCGTCATCGTCTTGCGGAGTGTCTGGGACAGCAGCTCCAGCTCGGCGGTGTCCACGGTCAGTCCTTCCCCAGGCCGAGCAGCCGGCGGGCGATGATGTTCCGCTGGATCTCGGCGGTGCCGCCGTAGATGGTGGCCGCCCGTGCGTACAGGTACTCCGACCGCCACGCAGACTCGGTCAGCTCCAGCACCCCGGGCAGCAAGTCCCGTACGGTCTCGAAGAGTTGCTGCTCGGCGGAGGCCAGCAGCACCTTGTCGACCGAGGTCTCCGGGCCGAGCCGGGCCCCCTCCGCGAGGCGGCGCTGCGTCGCGTACGAGCGGCAGCGCACCGTGTGCAGGGCGAGGTAGGCGGAGCCCAGGGCGGCGTCGTCGAGAACGTCGCTCTCGGTGAGCAGCCGGTCGAGCCGGGTGTAGAGGTGGGCGACGCGGTGCCAGAAGCAGGTGGAGCGCTCGTGCGGGAGCAGGTCCATGGCCAGGCGCCAGCCGTCGCCGGGGCGGCCGAGCATCCGGTCGGCGGGGACGACCACGTCGTCGTAGAAGACCTCGGCGAACTCGTCGACGCCGTGCATCGTGCGCAACGGCCGCACGGTGATGCCCGGGGTGTCCATGTCGACGAAGAACGCGGTGATGCCGTCGTGGCCGGGGGAGGTGCGGGCGAGCAGGACGCAGCGGGCCGCGTACTGGGCGAGGCTCGTCCAGACCTTCTGGCCGTTGATCGCCCACGAGTCGCCCTGCCGTACGGCCTTGGTGGTCAGGGAGGCCAGGTCGCTGCCCGAGCCCGGTTCGGAGAATCCCTGGCACCACTGTTCCCGGCCGCTCAGGAGCAACGGGACCATTTCGGCGGCCAGTTCGGGGCGGGCGTGCGAGATGAGGGTCGGGGTCAGGACCTCGACCATCGAGTAGATGCCGGGTTGCGCGAGGCCGCGGGTGGCGACCTCCTCGCCGAGCACCGCCCGGAGGACCGCGGGTCCGCCGAGCCCGCCGACCTGCTCCGGCCAGCCGTGGCGCATCCAGCCCGCGTCGAACAAGGCCCGGCGTACCCGCCCCAGTTGGGCGACCTGTGCGTCGAGGGAGTGCTCGGGGCCGGGGGAGAGGTCGTGCTCGTCGAGCCAGGAACGCAGGGCGGTGCGGAACTCCGTCGTGGTCGTGAAGGCGCTCATACCGTCGGGCGTTCGAAGGCGTGCGGGCGTCCCGAGTCGTGTGCTCCGCTGCGGCGGATGAAGGTCATGGCGCGGGTACGCAGCCGCCAGCCCTCGGCGGTGCGGACGTAGGTGTCGTTGTAGTAGCCGATGCGCATGTCGTGCGTGGCGTGGTCGACGAAGCACAGCGGCTGGGTGCCGGTCGCGGTGTCGCCGTCGAGGTCGATCACGGGTGTGCCGGTGAGGAACAGCCCCTTGGGGGCGGCCGCGACCAAGGCGGGGAAGTCGGCCAGGGGATAGGTGTCGCCGAAGGCGCTGTAGGTGCCGTCGGACGTGAAGACCGCCAGCAGTCCGTCCATGTCCCCTTGGGTGATGGTCACCGCGTAACGGGCGAGGAGCTGCTGGATCTCCACGAGGTCGGTGGTCGTGTCGTCAGTGGCCACGGGCTCCCCTCCTTTCCGCACGCTCGCGCGCGTCGTGTTCGGGCCGGATGCCGAAGGTGTTGAAGGCCATGGCCATCAGGGCGTACGTGCCCACGGTGAACACCAGGTCCATCAGCTGGTGTTCGTCGAGGTGGTCGGCGAGCGCGGCCCAGGTGCGATCGGAGACGTCGGAGCCGTCCTCGAGCTCGTCGACGGCGCCGAGAACCGCGCTCTCGAGCGGATCGGCCGCCTTGCCCCGCCCGGCGGCCTCGATCTCGGCCTCGGTGAGACCGAGTTGCCGGGCGGCGTAGAAGTGATGCGTCCACTCGTACGCGCAGTCGCGGCGCTTGGCGATGCGCAGGATGACCAGCTCGCGCAGCCGGTCCGGCAGCGTCGAGCGGGCCAGGACGTAAGTGCTGTAGGGGAGGAAGGCCCCGGTCAGCTCGGGGTGGCGGACGAGTGTGGAGAGCAGGTTGCCGGCCGCTTCGGCGTTGCGCATGCTCCGGGGGAGCAGGGGGGCGAGCACCTCGCGGGCCCGGTCGTCCCACTGGTCGTCCGGCAGCGGAGGCAGGCGAGGCGGCATGCAGACTCCCTCGTGAACCATGTTGAGAATGATGTTCTCATATTCGAGTGTCAGGTTTTCACCCGGTGTGCCGCCACGTCAATCGTCAGGCGCGCAGCTTGCCGAAGTCCCAGCTGACGATCTTCTCCGGGCGCAGCCGGAGCCAGGCGTGCCTGCCGTCGTGCCGGAACTCCCCGCCGCCCATGTACTTGCCCGCGAAGAGATGCTCGGGCCCGGCCAGTTCGGCCACCGCCCCGCCCTTGCGCGGTACCTCGCCGACGATCTCGGCGGTGCCCAGCAGTTCGACACCGCGCAGTCGCAGGAAGTCGAAGCCGCCGTCGTCGACGAGCACGCTGAGCCGTGGGTCGCGGCCCAGATCGGTCCAACGCTGGCTGCGTGTCAGCGAGTTGAGCCAGAGCGCTGTTCCGTCCCAGACGAACCAGAGTGCCCCGGCGTGCGGGCGTCCGCCCGGGCCGACGGTCGCCACCCGGCACACGGGCTGCGAGCGCAGAAAGGCGTCCCGCTCCTCCTCGGTCATGGTGATCGCGGTTCCCCTGCGTTGACCGGGCATGATTCCTCCCGCTCTCGTGTGAATGCCTAATTCTCCTGCGCGACAGGTTGCTTCTCCTCTAGCGAGAAGCTACTTTCCACCGCAGGCGGGGCCGTGGCAAGCAGGACCCGTGACACCCAGAAGAGATGGGGAGCCGTGAGTCTTTTCCATGAGGACCGGCTGTTGATCGACGGGGAACTCGTGCGGGCCGAGGGCTCCTTCGAGACCGTCGATCCGTCCACCGGGAAGGTGCTGGGGACGGCATCCGACGCGGAGGCCAGCCATGTCGAGGCGGCCGTCGCGGCCGCCCGCCGGGCGTTCGACACCACCGACTGGATGCGCGACCGCGACCTGCGGCTGCGCTGCCTGCGCCAGCTCCACGGCGCCCTGCGCGAACACCGCGAGGAGCTGAGGGAGTTGACCATCGCCGAGGTGGGCGCACCGCGCGCACTCACCCACGGGCCGCAGCTCGACGAGCCCATCGAGATGGTCAAGTACTACGCCGACCTGCTCGAACGCTACGAGTTCCGCGAGGAGCTCCCCACCGTGCAGAGCCGGGGGAGTCGGCACCGCCGCTGGGTGGAGAAGGAGGCCGCCGGGGTCGTCGCGGCGATCCTGCCCTACAACTTCCCCAACCAACTGGCCCTCGCCAAGCTCGCCCCGTCGCTGGCGGCCGGCTGCACCGTCGTACTCAAGGGTGCCCCGGACACCCCGTGGACGACGCTCGCGCTCGGCCGGATCATCGCCGAGGAGACCGACATTCCCGCGGGCGTGGTCAACGTTCTCGCTTCCTCCGGCCCCGCGACCGGCGAGCTGCTGACCACCCACCCCGGCATCGACATGATCACCTTCACCGGGTCGACCCCGGTCGGCAAGGCCATCATGGCGGCCGCCTCGACCTCCCTGAAGCGGGTGTTCCTGGAGCTCGGCGGCAAGTCCGCGATGATCGTCCTGGACGACGCCGACCTCGGGGGCGCCGCGATGTTCGCCGCCTTCACCATCTGCTCGCACTCCGGCCAGGGGTGCGCGCTCACCTCCCGGCTCCTCGTCCCGCGCGAGAAGCACGACGAGATCGTCGCCCTGGTCGCGGCCATGCTCGGCCGGGTCAGGTGCGGCGACCCGGCCGACCCGGCGACCCACATGGGACCGCTGATCAGCGAGAAGCAGCGCACCAAGGTGCACGGCATGGTCGAGCGCGCCGTCGCCGCCGGAGCCCGCCTGGTCACCGGCGGCAGGCCCGCCGAGCGCGAAGGCTTCTTCTACGAGCCGACACTGCTCGCCGACGTCGACCCGCGCGCCGAGATCGCCCAGGAAGAGGTCTTCGGGCCCGTCCTCGCCGTCATCTCCTACGACGACGAGGACGACGCCGTCCGCATCGCCAACGACTCGGTGTACGGGCTGTCCGGTGCGGTGCTCGGCGCCGACGACGAGCGGGCGACCGCGGTGGCCCGGCGGATCCGCAGCGGCACCTTCAGCATCAACGGCGGCAACTACTTCGCCGCCGACGCCCCGTTCGGCGGGTTCAAGCAGTCCGGCATCGGCCGGGAGATGGGTGTGGCGGGGCTGGAGGAGTTCCTCGAGCTCAAGACCTTTGCCGTGGCGGTCAAGTAACCGCTGCTGGCCAGCAGTTCGGGGACACCACCGAGGAGGCACCCCGTGAGAGTCCAGGCAATCCCCGCCGCCCTTGCGGCGGCCGCACTGCTCGCCGTCGCCGGATGCGGCGGCCACGACAGCGCCGGCGACGCGGGCGACGGCGACGCGAGCGCCACCAAGGCGGCACAGCAGGCCACCGCGGGCGACTTCGGCGACCTGAAGAAGGTGTGCGGGCCGGGCGACGCGAAGAGCTCGCCCGCCCAGGGCGTCACCGCCGACGCCATCGAGCTCGGTGTCTTCTCCGACGTCGGCTTCAGCAAGAACTCCGAATTCGTGGACACCGCAAAGGTGTTCACCTCCTGGTGCAACGCGGCCGGCGGCATCAACGGCCGCAAACTCGTCGCCACCACCCGCGACTCCAAGCTGATGGAGGTCCGCCAGCGGATGCTGGAGGCCTGCAAGGAGGACTTCGCGCTCGTCGGCGGCGGCTCCGCCCTGGACGCCCTCGGCGTCAAGGACCGCCTCGACTGCCTGCTGCCCGACTTCCCCGCCCAGGTCAGCCAGATCCAGAACCAGGGCTCGGACCTCCAGCTCAACGAGTCCGGCGGCGCCTCCTACGACCGCTACCCCGGCTACTACCAGTGGCTGCTCAAGACCGCCTACCCCAAGTCCGCCTCAGCCGTCGGCACCATCGCCGGCGACGCCGCGGTCAGCAAGGTCATCGCCGCCCGCGCCGAAGAGAGCCTCAAGGCCGCCGGCGCGAAGGTCACCTACCACGACCTCTACCCGGCCGCCGGCGTCTCCGACTGGACGCCCTACGCGCAGGCCCTCAAGAGCAAGGGCGTCAAGGGCCTCGTCTTCCTGGGGGACTTCGCGAGCCTGTCCAAGCTGGAACAGATCCTCACCGGCATGAACTACAAGCTGGACTGGATCGACGCCAACAACAACGCCTACGGCCCCGCCTTCCTCCAACTGGCAGGCAAGTCCCTGGACTTCCAGAACAACTTCGCCGACCTCAGCGGCGTCCACCCGCTGGAGAAGGCCGCCGACAACCCGGCGACCGAGCAACTGGTCCAGCTGTTCAAGAAGTACGCGCCCAAGGCACAACCGACCCTGCCGGGTGTCCGCGGCTTCGCCGCCTGGCTGCTGTTCGCCAAGGCGGCCTCCTCCTGCGGCGACGACCTGACCCGCAAGTGCGTCTACGAGGCGGCCCGCAAGGAGACCTCGTGGACCGGCGGCGGCCTGCTCGCCCCCGTCGACCTGTCCAAGAACGACGCCCCGCTCAACTGCTTCAACATCGAGAAGGCGACTTCCAAGGGCTGGGCGCCCGCCGACTTCAAGCCCGACGAGGGCGCCTACCGCTGCAACGCGCCCACCTACAAGTTCAAGGGCGACTACGGCAAACCGCTCACCCTCGCCGACGTCGGCAAGAGCATGGCCGACGTGAAGTGAAGTGACGTGACCTGATGGAGCAGTTCCTCACCTTCGGGATCGTCGGCCTGAGCACCGCCGCCGTCTACGCGGTGATCGGCAGCGGACTGGTGCTCACCTACGTCACCACCGGCGTGTTCAACTTCGCGCACGGGGCGGCGGGCATGCTGGCGGCGTTCTGCTACTGGCAGTTCACCGTCGGCTGGGGCTGGCCGGTCCCGGTGGCCCTGGCGTTGGTGCTGCTGGTGCTCGCCCCCGCCTTCGGCCTCGCCGTCGAACGGGTCCTGATGCGGCCCGTGCAGCAACTCGGCGAGGCCGAACGGCTGGTGATGACGGTGGCGCTGCTCAGCGGCGCCATCGCCGCCGCCCGCTGGATCTGGGACCCCGATGTCCCGCGCCCGCTGTCGGTGTTCTTCGCCGACGAGAAGCCCCTTCACATCGGACCGGCCACCCTCACCTGGCACCAGGCCCTCACCATGACCGTCGCCGTCGCGGTCGCCGCCGGACTGTGGTTCCTGCTCAACCGCACCCGCACCGGCGCCGAGATGCGCGCCACCGTCGACGACCGCGCCCTCGTCCGGCTCACCGGCGCCGACCCCATCCGCGCCAGCCGCGTCGCCTGGATCCTCGGCACCCAACTCGCTGCGATCGGCGGCATTTTGATCGCCCCGACCGTCGCCCTCGACGCCTCCCAGCTCTCCCTGCTGATCGTCAGCGCCTACACCGCCGCCGTCTTCGGACGGCTGCGCAGCCTGCCGTACACCTTCGCCGGCGCGGTCGTCGTCGGCTGCCTGGAGAGCTACCTCACCGGCTATCTCCCGCAGAACCAGTACCTGCCCGGCCTTCGCCTGGCGGCCCCCGCCCTGCTCCTCTTCCTCGCCCTGCTGCTCTTCCGCCACCCACGCCTGCGCGGCCGCGACCGACGCCTGGTGCAGGTCCCGGCGCCGAGTTTGCGCGGCACCGCCGTCTTCGCCGCGTCGACGATCGCCTTCGGGGTCGTCCTGGCGACGGTGCTCGACGAGGCCGACCTCGTCACCTACGGGCCGATCTTCTCGCTCGGCATCGTCGCCCTCTCCTACGTTCCCCTCGCCGGGTACGCCGGCCAGATCTCCCTGTGCCAGCTGAGCATGGCCGGCATCGGCGCCGTCGTCTGGGGACACCTCGGCGCGCACGGGGAGCTGTGGGCACTGGCCGCCGCGATCGCCGTGTCCGGGGCCGCCGGGGCACTGATCGCGGTGCCCGCGCTGCGGTTCTCCGGCGTGTATCTGGCCCTGGGGACGGCCGCGTTCGCGGTGATCCTCGACCGGTGGATCTTCACCCTGCCGTCCTTCCACCTGTTCGGGGCGCGCATCGCCCTGTTCGACCAGGGCTCGGTCGAGATGAGCGGACCCGACCTGTTCGGCCAACGACTGGACTCCGCCGCCGAGTTGACGGTCGCCGCCGCCGTCTGCCTCGGCCTCGCCTCGCTCGCGGTCGCATGGCTGCGGCGCAGCGGCTTCGGGCGGCGGCTGATCGCCCTGCGGGACAGCGAGGCGGCGTACGCGACCCTCGGCGGCAACCTGCTGGTGACCAAGGTGCTCGTGTTCGCACTGTCGGCCGGCATCGCCGGACTCGGCGGCGCGCTCTACGGCATGCAGCAACGCTCCATCACCGCCGAGCAGTTCAACCTCGTCGCCGGACTACCGATCTTCCTCGTCGCCGTCATCGGCGGCCTCGGCGCGGTCGGCAACGGCCTGTTCGCCGGGACCGCCTACATCGGACCGAACGTCCTGGTCGGCGTGGCCTCCTGGACCCAGAACATCGTCACCGTCCTGCCCGCCCTCGCCGGGATGGGTCTCGGCCACAGCCCCGAAGGGATCGTGGCCCGCTTCCGGCACGAGTGGGAGCCGTTGGGCCGCGACCTGGTCGCGCTCCCGGTGCTGCTCGGTGCACTGGCCCTGGGCTGGACGCTGCGGCTGACCGACGTGATCAACGGCTGGACATTGCTGATCGGTTCGCTGGTGGCGGGCTTCGCCCTGCGCGCCTGGGCCGCCGCTCGCCAGGCCCCGAAAACCGAACCGGACGTCCCGGTCGAGTGGTGGGGCGTACGACGTCCCTGGCGTGCGCAGGACGGGGAGGTGCTGGCCCGTGCCACTGCTGGAAGTTAGCGGCGTGACCGTCGCCTTCGGCGGCAACCGCGCGCTGGACGGCGTCGCCATGAGCGCCGAACGCGGCCGGATCACCGGGCTCATCGGGCCCAACGGGGCCGGAAAGAGCACCCTGTTCGACGTCGTGTCCGGACTGCGGCGGCCCCAGTCCGGAAAGGTCGTTCTCGGCGGCCGTGACGTCACCCGGCTCGGGCCCGCGCGCCGCTGCCGACACGGACTGGCCCGCACCTTCCAACGCCTGGAACTCTTCGGCCGGTTGAGCGTCCGCGACAACCTCCTCGTCGCCGCGGAACTCGGCCCCGAGCGACGGCACGCCGGGCGCACGGCCGACGTCCTCCTCGAACGGCTCGGTCTGACCGGCCTCGCCGACACCTGCGCCGACAACCTCCCCACCGGAGTCGCCCGCCTCGTCGAGGTCGGCCGGGCCATGGCCGTACGACCCGAACTCCTGCTCCTCGACGAGCCCGCCGCCGGACAGGACGGCGAGGAGACCGAACGGTTCGCCACCCTGCTGCGCTCCCTGGCGAAGGACGGCACCGCGGTGGTCCTGGTCGAGCACGACATGGGCCTGGTCATGGGCGTGTGCGACGAGGTGCACGTGCTCGATCTCGGCAAAATCATCGCCGTGGGACCGCCCGAGGTGATCCGGAACGACGAGACGGTGCTGGCGGCCTATCTGGGGGACGTGTGAACGCTCTTCTCGAACTGCGCGCCGTCCGCGCCGCCCACGAGGGCATCACCGTCCTGCACGGCGTCGACCTGAGCGTCGGCGCCGGACAGGTCGTCGCGCTGCTCGGCCCCAACGGCGCCGGAAAGACGACGGCGTTGCATGTCGCGGCCGGCCTCCACCCGGCCCGGTCCGGTCAACTCCTGCTCGGCGGACGGGACATGACCGGCGCCGAGCCCCGCGACCTCGCCCGCGCCGGCGTCTGCCTGATCCCCGAGGGACGCGGCGTGTTCCCCAACCTCTCGGTCCGCGACAACCTCCTGATGATGACCTTCACGGGCCGCACCCGGGAAGAGATCGAGGAGATCGCCTTCGCACGCTTCCCCGCCCTCGGCAAGCGCGCGAACCAGGCGGCAGGCACCCTCTCCGGAGGCGAGCAGCAGATGCTCGCCCTCGCCCGGGGCCTGGCCACCGACCCCGCCGTGCTCCTCCTCGACGAACTGTCCATGGGACTGGCCCCGTTGGTCGTCTCCCGGCTCTACGAACAGGTCGCCGAGATCGCCCGGCAGGGCGTCGCGGTGCTCGTCGTCGAGCAGTTCGCGGCCGCCGTCCTCGGCATCGCCGACCACGCGGCCGTCCTCGTGCGCGGCCGCATCGAACGCCAGGGCCGCCCCGACGGCGGGCTGCGCGACGAACTGTCCGCCCTCTACCTGGGGAGTTCCGCATGACACCCGCCGAGCCCGATACAGACTCCCGAGAGCCACACACCGACGTCCCCGAGCCGCTCACCCGGACCGGCCCCTCACGGGCGGACCGCTTCGTCCGCGAACTCGCCGACCTCAAGATCCCCGACCCGGCCGCCGCCCGGACCGGCCTCTGGCTGCGCCTCGGCGCCACGCTGATGGTCGTGGGCCTCGTGCTCGCGGTGTCGGCCTACTTCGTCTCGCACAACACCCAGAACCCCCTCGACCAGCGCGACGCCCTCGCCCTCGGCCTCGGCGGCATCGCCGGCACCGTCGTCGGCGCGGCACTGTTCCTGCGCTACTCGCTCACCGGCTTCCTGCGGTTCTGGATGGCCCGCCAGTCCCACGACCTCGCCGTGCTCGCCGACCGTCTCTGTGAAGGGGACCCGCACCATGACCTCACCAGCACCGACGCTGCGCCCCGGTGACCAGCTCGCCAGCACGGTGTGCACCACCCGCGTGGTCGTGATCCGCGCCCCCGCCGACCGGCAGCCGACCCTGACCTGCGGCGGCGCCCCCCTCGTACCCGCCGCCACCGCACCGCCTCCGCCCGCCGCGAACGCCGAGCCGGTCACCCTCCTCGGCAAGCGCTACGTCGACGCCCACGGCACCCTCGAGCTGCTGTGCACCAGCCCCGGAGCCGGTGAACTCGCCTGCGACGGCGCCCCCATGACCCTCAAGGCCGCCAAACCCCTCCCGGCCTCCGACTGAACCGACCCCCCACCGGCCCGCCACCGACCTCCCACCGCCCCATCCCCGCACCGGCCTCACCAGCGAAAGGGACCGCGCATGAACAAGGACGAGCTGATCCTCATCAGCGTCGACGACCACATCATCGAGCCGCCGGACATCTTCGTGAACCACCTGCCCAAGCGGTACCTGGACGACGCTCCCAAGCTCGTCCACCGCGAGGACGGCAGCGACCGGTGGCAGTTCCGGGACAACAGCGTCGGAAACGCCGCTCTCAACGCGGTCGCGGGACGGCCCAAGGAGGAGTACGGCCTCGACCCGCAGGGCATGGACGAGATCCGCCCCGGCTGCTACGACGTCCACGAACGCATCAAGGACATGAACGCGGGCGGCGTGCTCGCGCAGATGAACTTCCCCTCCTTCCCCGGCTTTTCGGCGCGGATGTTCGCCACCGAGGACTCGGACTTCTCGCTCGCGCTGGTGCGGGCGTACAACGACTGGCACATCGACGAGTGGTGCGGCTCCTACCCGGGCCGCTTCATCCCGATGGCCCTGCCCGCGATCTGGGACGCCGAGCTGTGCGCGGGCGAGATACGGCGGGTCGCCGCCAAGGGCTGTCACTCGATGACCTTCCCGGAGAACCCTGCTGCCCTGGGTTACCCGAGCTTCCACGACCCGTACTGGAACCCGGTGTGGCAGGCCGCCTGCGACACCGACACCGTCCTGTCGGTGCACATCGGCTCGTCGGGCCGCCTCGCCATCCCGGCCGTCGACTCGCCGCCGGACGTGATGATCACGCTCCAGCCCATCAACCTCGTCCAGGCCGCCGCCGACCTGCTCTGGTCGCGCACGCTCAAGGACTTCCCCGATCTGAAGATCGCGCTCTCGGAAGGCGGAACCGGGTGGATCCCGTACTTCCTGGAGCGGGTCGACCGCACCTTCGAGATGCACGCCGCCTGGACCCTGCAGGACTTCGGCGGCAAGCTGCCCTCCGAGGTCTTCCGCGAGCACTTCCTGACCTGCTTCATCACCGACCGGCTGGGCGTGAAGCTGCGGCACGAGATCGGCATCGACAACATCTGCTGGGAGGGCGACTACCCGCACAGCGACTCCCTGTGGCCCGACGCCCCCGAGCAGCTGCATGACGTACTCGAAGAATGCGATGTCCCGGACGCGGACACCGTGAAGATCACACACGAGAACGCCATGCGCTGGTACTCCTTCGACCCCTTCTCGCACATCCCGCGCGAGCAGGCCACCGTGGGCGCCCTGCGCAAGGCCGCCGAGGGCCACGACGTGAGCATCCGGGCGCGCAGTCGCCAACTCAAGGAGCCGGTCGACAAGTTGGCGGAGTTCCGCGCCCGGGCACGCGCGGCCGTGGCGGCGGCGAGCAAGTAGTGGCGTACGAGGCACAAGCAGTGGCACACGAGTCGTACGGCAACGGGCTGTTCGACCTGACCGGACGCTCGGCGCTGGTCACCGGAGCCGCGGGCGGCATCGGCGCCGCCGTCGCCCACGCGCTCGCGGGTGCCGGCGCCGCCGTCCTCGTCACCGACGTCGACGGTACGGCAGCGGCCGCAGTAGCTGGGAAGATCGCCGCGGCGGGCGGCGCGGCCGACAGCGCCGAACTCGACGTTCGCGACCGGGGCGCCGCCGAGGCCGCCGTGTCCAGGGCGGCCGCCCTCGCCGACGGGACCCTGCACGTCCTCGTGAACAACGCCGGCGTCACCGCGCCGGCCATGTTCTCCGACCTCGACGAGGACACCTTCCGCCGGCTGCTCGACATCCACGTACTGGGCACCTTCACCTGCTCCCAGGCCGCACTCCCGTACCTGCCGACGGACGGCACCGGACGCATCATCAACGTCACGTCCTCGGCGGGCCTGACCGGCACCCTCGGCCAGGTCAACTACTCCGCCGCCAAGGCCGCGATCATCGGCATGACCAAGTCCCTGGCCCGGGAACTCGCCCGCAGACAGATCAAGGTCAACGCCCTCGCGCCCCTGGCCGCGACCCCCATGACCGAAACCATCCGTACCAACGAGAAGTTCGCCGCCACCATGCTCGCCCGTATCCCCCTCGGCCGCTGGGCCGAACCCGAGGAGGTCGCCGGCGCCTTCGTGTTCCTCGCCTCGGACGCGGCCTCCTTCGTCACCGGGCAGGTCCTGCCGGTCGACGGCGGTCTGGTGATCTGATGCCGCCTTCTCCGACGCCGCCTTCCGACAAGCGCGGCCCGCTGTCGGGCGTGACGGTGGTGGCCCTGGAACAGGCCGTGTCCGCACCGATGTGCACCCGGGTTCTCTGCGACTTCGGAGCCCGGGTCATCAAGGTGGAAAACCCCGAGGGCGGCGACTCCGCACGGCACATCGACGACGTGGTGAACGGCCTGGCCGCGCACTTCGTGTGGGTCAACCGCGGCAAGGAGTCGGTCACCCTCGACCTCAAGTCCCGGGCGGGGATGGCGATCCTGCACCGACTGCTCCAGCGCGCCGACGTCCTCGTCTCCAACCTCACCCCGGGCACCACCGCCAAACTCGGCATCGCCCCCGACGACCTGGCCACCCGCCACCCCGACCTGATCGCCGTCGAGATCGACGGTTACGGGCAGGGAGGACCCCTCTCTCACAAACGCGCCTATGACCTTCTCGTCCAGGCCGAGTCCGGCGTCTGCGCGATCACCGGCCACCCCGGCGCTCCGGCCAAGCCCGGCCCGCCCATCGCGGACGCGAGCACGGGCCTGTACACGGCGCTGTCCATCGTGGCGCTGCTGTACGGGGGCGAGCGCAGGGGCAGCCGGGGCGGCGCCGTCGCGGTCAGCCTGTTCGACACCATGACCGAGCTCATGGGGTACCCGCTCACCTACACCCGCCACTCGGGCGTGGAGCAGCAGCCGATCGGCATGGGCTCGCCCGCCGTCGCCCCGTACGGCGCCCACCGCACGGCGGACGGGCAGACCGTCGTTCTCGGCACGACGAACGACCGCGAATGGCAGCGGTTCGCCCGCGACCTGTTGCACCGGCCCGACCTGGCGGACGACGAGCGGCTGCGCACCAACCCCGGCCGGGTCGAACACCGTGAACTCCTCGACGCGGCGGTCGGCGAGTGGTGCGCCGGGCACGACCTGGCGTACGTCCAGCGACGCGCGGACGAGGCCGGCATCGGCAACTCCCGCTACAACACGCCCGGCGAGGTCCTCACCCACCCGCACCTGGCGGCCCGTGACCGCTGGCGCAGGGTCGACACCCCGGGCGGGCCGGTACCGGCGCTGCTGCCGCCGCCGGTCATCTCGGGCTACGACCCTCCGATGGGCGCCGTCCCCGCCCTCGGCGAGCACACCGCGCAGGTCCTTGCCGAACTCGGTCTCTCCGACGCGGAGTTGGCGGTACTGCGGGGCGGCACATGACCGGCGAATCCGTGCTGCTGACCGACGACAGCGACGGCGTACGGACCCTGACCCTGAACCGCCCGCACCGCAAGAACGCCATCGACCCGGCACTGTGGACCGCGCTGCGTGACGCGCTCACCGAGGCGGCCCACGAGCACGCCGTACGAGCCCTCGTCCTGACCGGCGCCGGGGGAGCCTTCTGCTCCGGTGCCGACCTCACCAGTGCCGCCACCGACGCCCGCCATCCCCTGGAGAAGCTGCGCGACCTCAACGAAGTCGCCCTGCTCCTGCACGAGTTGCCGGTCCCGACCGTCGCCAAGGTGACCGGTGTGGCGGTCGGGGCGGGCTGGAACCTGGCACTCGGCTGCGACCTGGTCGTGGCCACCCCGGAAACCCGGTTCTCGCAGATCTTCACTCGCCGTGGACTCTCCCCGGACTGCGGCGGCACCTGGCTGCTGCCCCGGCTCGTGGGACTGCAGCAGGCGAAACGGCTCGCGCTGCTCGCCGAGACGATCGACGCAGAGGAGGCGCGGTCGCTGGGCCTCGTGACGTGGGTGGTGGACGCGGAGAAGATCGACGCGTACGTCGCCGAGCTCGCCGCCCGCCTGGCAGCCGGCCCGCCCGTCGCCCTCGCGCAGACGAAGGCGCTCCTGCACGAGAACCCGGTTCGCTCTCTGCGTGACGCGCTCTGCGCCGAGGCCCGCGCCCAGGCGGTGAACTTCGCGACGACGGACGTAGCGGAGGCGTACGCCGCGTTCGCCGAGAAACGCGAGCCGCACTTCACCGGCCGCTGGTACCGACAGCCCCCTTCGGAGGACACGTCATGCGCGAAGCAGTGATCGTCGAGGCCGTCCGCACACCGGTCGGCAAGCGCAACGGCGGCCTGTCCGGCATGCACGCCGCCGACCTCTCCGCCGTCGTCCTCACCGCGCTCGCCGAGCGGACCGGCATCGACCCGACGGTCGTCGACGACGTCGTGTGGGGCTGCGTCTCGCAGGTCGGCGACCAGTCGAGCAACATCGGCCGCTATGCCGTGCTCGCCGCCGGCTGGCCCGAAACGATCCCCGGCATCACGGTGAACCGGGCGTGCGGGTCGAGCCAGCAGGCCCTCGACTTCGCCGCGCAGGCGGTCATGTCCGGCCAGCAGGACGTCGTGGTGGCGGGCGGCGTCGAGGTCATGAGCCGGGTGCCGCTCGGCTCGGCGCGGGCCACCGGAGTGCCGTACGGGCCCCAAGTCCTCGCCCGCTACCAGGGGTTCTCCTTCAACCAGGGCATCTCCGCCGAGAAGATCGCGCAGAAGTGGGGCTTCACGCGCACGCAGGTGGACGAGTTCGCGACGCTCTCGCACGAGCGGGCCGCCGCCGCGCAGGACGGCGGTGCCTTCGACGCGCAGATCGTGCCGGTGGGCGCGGTGACGGCCGACGAGGGCGTACGGCGCGGGACCACCGTGGAGAGGCTGGCCGGGCTGAAGCCCGCGTTCCTCGACGACGGCGTGATCCACGCGGGCAACTCCTCCCAGATCTCCGACGGTGCGGCCGCCATCCTTGTCACCACACCTGGAAAGGCACGGGAGTTGGGGCTGAGGCCTATCGCGCGCTACCGGGCG
The DNA here is from genome assembly GCF_040644055.1 of Streptomyces sp. NPDC047043. Taxonomy (NCBI): domain Bacteria; kingdom Bacillati; phylum Actinomycetota; class Actinomycetes; order Kitasatosporales; family Streptomycetaceae; genus Streptomyces; species Streptomyces sp. NPDC047043. The sequence goes on along the minus strand of NZ_JBEYVO010000048.1, from coordinate 20,940 downwards.
GGCGCGGTCGTGGGCGCCGACCCCGTGCTGATGCTGACCGGCCCGATCCCGGCGACCGAGAAGGTGCTCCGGAAGGCCGGCGTCGCCCTCTCCGAGGTCGGCGTGTTCGAGGTGAACGAGGCCTTCGCCCCGATCCCGCTCGCCTGGCTCGCCGAGACCGGAGCCGACCCGGCGCTCCTCAACCCCCTCGGCGGCGCCATCGCGCTCGGCCACCCGCTCGGGGCGTCCGGCGCGATCCTGACGACCCGCATGATCCACCACATGCGTGACCACGGGATCCGCTACGGCCTGCAGGCCATGTGCGAGGGCGGAGGCACCGCCAACGCCACGCTCGTCGAACTCACTTCCTGACCGGGGGCCACCGTGCGCCGAGAGATCTTCACCGCCGATCACGAGGAATTCCGCACACTGGTGAGGGAGTTCGTGGCCAAGGAGGTCGTCCCGAACTACGCCGCCTGGGAGCAGGCGGGCCGCCTGCCCCGTGAGCTCTTCCAACAGCTGGGCTCACTCGGCCTGTTGGGTACGGCGATCCCTGAGGAGTACGGCGGGACCGGCCTGGACGACTACCGCTACAACGTCGTTCTGCAGGAGGAGGCGGCCCGGGCGCTGGTCACGCTGGGCACCGTACGCACCCAACTCGACGTCGTCCTCCCGTACTTCCTCGCCTTCGCCGACGACTCGCAGCGTCGGCGCTGGTTCCCCGGGCTGGCCGCCGGCAGGCTGCTGACCGCGATCGCCATGACCGAACCGGGCACCGGTTCCGACCTCGCCGGCATCCGCAGCACTGCCGTACGCGACGGCGACACGTACATCCTCAACGGCGCCAAGACCTTCATCACCGGCGGCCTGCTCGCCGACCTGGTGATCGTGGTCGCGCGCACGTCGACCGACCCCGTCGACCGGCGCGCAGGCCTGACCCTGCTGGTCGTCGAGGACGGCATGCCCGGCTTCACCCGCGGCCGGGTCCTCGACAAGATGGGCATCAAGGTGCAGGACACCGTCGAGCTGGCCTTCGACGACGTGCGCGTACCGGCGGCGAACCGGCTGGGGGAGGAGGGCGCCGCCTTCGGCTACCTGGGCCGCAATCTCCCGCAGGAGCGGATGACGGTGGCGGTCGGCTCGGTCGCGCAGGCACGGGCCGCGCTCGACACGACGATCGCGTACGTCAAGGAGCGCGAGGCCTTCGGCAGGACGGTGGCGTCCTTTCAGAACACCAAGTTCGAACTCGCCGCCGTCGCAACCGAGATCGAAGCCGCACAGGCGCTGCTGGACCGCGCGATCCTCGCCCTCGTCGACGGCGAACTCACCGGCGCCGACGCGGCGAAGGTCAAGCTCTTCTGCACCGAGATGCAGGCCCGCGCCGTCGACCGCTGCCTCCAACTCTTCGGCGGCTACGGCTATATGACGGAGTACCCGATCTCCCGCCTGTATGCGGACGCCCGCATCACCCGCATCTACGCCGGCACGAGCGAGGTCATGAAGGTCATCGTCGCGAAGTCGCTGGGGCTGTGAGGCGCCGGAGTCAGGCTCAGTACAGCCAACTGTCGAAGGATGCCCGGTCGACCAGGTGGTACATGCCGATCGCGGCAGGGGAGGCGACGACCGCGGCCGTGCCCAGGCGTACACGGCCCGGGGCGACGACGGTCGGCGCGTCGTTCTGGCCTTTGACGGTCCGCCAGTCCCGCCACCGTCTGATGTCGCCCCCGCAGCACATCCAGAAGAAGAGCCCGATGGCCAGGAGGCCGCCGCCCATGATCAGGCAGAGGCCGCCGGAGACCGCCAGGAACTCCTGGCGCTCGCTGTGGCCGCTGATGAACAGTGACCCGACGCACGGCGCGGCAGCGGCGCCCACTCCGTAGAGGGCACCGCGCCGCACCACGTCCCACAGCCGCAGGCGCGGCACCGGCACCCCGTCCTCGTCCAAGATCATGCACGTAGCCCAGCGGTTACGTCCCGTAGCGGGTCGTCTCCGCCAACTCGGCGGCGCTCTTCATCAGTTGCACCACCATCGGCCCGAAGGCCTGCAACTTCTCGTTGTTATCGGCCCGTTGGAAGCCCTGCTCGAGGACGACGCCGAGTTTCCACTGGGCGAGGACGTCGTAGTAGTCCATGTCGTCGACCTGGCGGCCCGACACCTCGGCGTAGTGGTGGATCAGTGCCTCGCGCGAGGGCATGCCGGTGAGGTCGACGTACGACGCCGTGGCCGCCTCAGGGGCGCTGGTGTCCGCCGGCCAGCCGCGCAGCATCCAGGCGAGGTCCAGCTTGGGGTCGCCGACCGTGCCCATCTCCCAGTCGACGACGGCCGCGAGGCGCGCCGGGGCGCCGTGGCGGAACATGACGTTCGCGAACTGGTAGTCGCCGTGCATCAGGCCCGGGAGGTAGTCGAGCGGCCTGTGGGTGCGCAGCCAGGCGGCCGCTACGTCGAAGCCGGGCAGCTCGCGGCCCTTGACGCGGTCCAGGTAGCGGGTCCAGCGGTCGACCTGGCGCTCGTGGAAGCCGTCGGGGCGGCCGAGATCGTGCAGGCCCTTCGCCTTCCAGTCCACCCGGCCCAACAGGGCCACTCCCTCGGTCAGTTGGTACGCCAGCCCGGCCCGCGCGGCGAGATCCGTGTCGAAGGGCGCCGGCCAGCCGCGCCCACCGGTGGCCGACATGGGCGACCAGCCGTCGACGAACTCCATCAGGTAGAACGTCCGGCCCAGTACGGCCGTGTCGGTGCAGACGGCGATCGCCTCGGTGTGCGGGACGTCCGTGCCGTTCAGCGCCTCGGTGATGCGCCACTCCCGGAGGATGCCCTCGTCGCGGGCCGCCGGCGCGGTGGGCGGCGGGATGCGCAGCGCGCAGTGGAGCGCGCCGCGCCGGACCTCGTAGATCTCGTTCTGCGCGCCGCCCGACACGAAACGGTGCTCGATCGGCTCGCCCTTGCCGGGGAGTGCTGACTCGTCCAGCCAGCCCGCCAGCCGCTCGACGTCGATCATCGGACGTCCGCTCCGCTCTCGGGCTGAAGGAACTCCGCGTATTTGGCGCGCGCGGCCGCAACCCGCTTGGGGAGATAGCCCGTCGGCCACAGGTCGTCGCTCGGTTTGTGGTCGCGCAGTACCTGCCGGGCCACCGTCACCTTGTGCACCTCGGTCGGCCCGTCGGCGATACCGAGCACGCTCGCGCCCAGCAGCATGCGGAACAGCGGCATGTCGCCGCTGACGCCGAGCGCGCCGTGCACCTGGATCGCGCGGTGCGCTATGTCATGCAGCACACCCGGCAGCAGCACCTTGACCATCGCGATGTCCTTGCGGACCTTCCGGTAGTCGTTGTACTTGTCGATCTTCCACGCGGTGTGCAGCACGGCCAGCCGGAACTGCGTCAACTGAGCCCACGAGTCGGCTATGTGGCCCTGCACGAACTGCTTGTCGGCGAGGGCCGTGCCCTGTGTGTGCCGGCTCAGGGCCCGCTCGCACATCATGTCGAACGCCTTGCCCGCCAGCCCGATCGTCCGCATGGCATGGTGGATCCGCCCACCGCCCAGCCGGGTCTGCGCGATCACGAACGCCTGCCCCTCGCCGCCGAGCAACGCGTCGACCGGCACCCGTACGTCCTCGTAGTGCACCAGCGCGTGAGAACCGCGTTCTTCCGGCTCGCCGGCCAGGGCGACATTGCGCTCGATGCGGATGCCTGGGGTCTCGGCCGGGATCAGGAACATCGACATGCTCTTGTACGGGTCCCCGTCGGGGTCCGTCACGGCCATCACGATGAAGAAGGCAGCCGTCTTGGCGTTGGAGGAGAAGTACTTCCAGCCGTTGACGACCCACTGGTCGCCCTCCCGCACCGCCCGGGTGGTGAACTCCTTCGGGTCGGCGCCGGCCTGGGGCTCGGTCATCGAGTAGCAGGAGAAGATCTCGCCGTCGAGGAGCGGGCGCAGATAGCGGTCCTTCTGTGCAGGCGTGCCGTAGTGGGCGAGGATCTCGGCATTGCCCGTGTCCGGGGCCTGGCAGCCGAAGACGATCGGCGCCCAGGACGAGCGGCCGAGGATCTCGTTGAGCAGGCACAGCTTGACCTGACCGTGCCCCTCGCCGCCCAGCTCGGGGCCGAGGTGGGTGGCCCACAGCCCGCGCGCCCGTACCTCCTTCTTCAGCGGGTCGAGGACTCGGCGCAGATTCTCGTCGGGCGGGGTGAACTGCAGGCCGTCCCACAGGAGATCGAGGGGCTCGACCTCCTCCCGCACGAACTGGTCCGCCCAGTCCAGCTGCGCCTGGTAGTCCGGCTCGGTCTCGAAGTCCCACGGCATTGTGTCTCCTTCCGGCGGCTGTCAGAATAGCGTTCTCATGAAGGAGAACACAATTACCAATCCACGGAATGAGGCTCTTGAGGGCGGCCGGTCCGACGACGTCGCCGAGCGCATCGCGCAGCGGGCCCTGGCCAGGCGCGGCGCCCACTACACGAGCGAGGTGCGCGCGCTGCTGGACGCGGCGTTGGGGGTCATGCGGCGCTGCGGCACCGCCTCGCGGCCGCGCGTCGCCGACGTCGTGGCGGCGGCCGGACTGTCGAACGAGGCCTTCTACCGGCATTTCCGCTCGAAGGACGCCCTGGTCGCCGCGCTGATGGAGGACGGCGCCGAGCGGCTGTGCGGCTACCTCGCCCACCAGATGGCGAAGGAGCCCACGCCCGAGGCAAAGGTGCGCCGCTGGGTCGAGGGGATCCTCGCCCAGGCCGTTGACGAGGAGACCGCCGCGACGACGCTGGCCGTGATGTGGAACGCGGGCAGCGTGACCGAGGGCTTCCTTGCGGGCCCGCCCACCGCCGCCGGAGTGCTGGCGACACTGCTGCACACCCCGTACGCCCAACTCGGCAGCCAGGACCCCGAGTTGGATGCGTCCCTGGCCGCTCACGCGACCGTGGGCAGGCTCGCGGACCACCTGTGGCGGCGGGAACGGCCCACCGCGGCCGACGTCGACCACATCACACGGTTCGTTCTCCGCACCGTCGATCAGGAGGTGGGGCCATGAAGGCCGCCGACCAGTTCCACGTCGGGATCGTCGTCGACGACCTCGCCGCCGCGGCGGCCGAGCTGTCGGCCGTGTTCGGATACGAGTGGTGCGCCGAGACGGGAGCGGCCGCGAAGGTCACCCTGCCGACCGGCGACACCGTGCTCGACCTCCGGAACGTCTACTCGACGACCACACCCCGCCTCGAGCTCGTGCAGAGCATCCCGGGCAGCCTGTGGCAGCCGGCCGCAGACTCGGGCGTCCACCACCTCGGCTACTGGTCCGACGACGTGGCCGCCGACTCCGCCGACCTCGCACGGCACGGCTACGAGGCCGAGGCCGTCGGCACCCGGCCCGACGGAACGCCGTACTGGGCCTTCCACTGCAGCGGCACCGGGCCGCGGGTCGAGCTCGTGAGCCGTCAACTCCAGCCGGTGCTGGAGCAGTTCTGGGCAAACGGAGGGGCGACATCGTGACAGTGGGAATCGGGACAGTCGGAATCGTGACGGGGGCCGGCCGGGGGATGGGCCTGGAGTGCGCACGCCGGCTCGTCGGCGCGGTGGACCGGCTGCTGTTGGTGGACCTGGACGAGAAGACGGCGACCGCGGCGGCCGAAGACCTCTCAACGGCCGCACGGACAACGGTCGTTGAGCCGTACGCCCTCGACGTCACCGACCGCGACGGCCTGGCCGGGCTCGCCGCCCGCGCCCGTGAACTCGGTACCCTCCGCGCCGTCGCCCACGCCGCCGGTATCTCGCCGACCATGGCCGACTGGCGCCGCATCCTCACCGTCGACCTCGTCGGTACGGCACTGCTGGCCGAGGCCCTGCGCCCGCTGGCCACCACGGGCACGGCGATGGTGTGCTTCGCCTCGATGGCCGCGCTGTTCGGGAAGACCGAGCCGCAGCCCGCGGTCGAGGCCACCCTGGCCGACCCGCTCGACGAGCACTTCCTCGACCGTATGCGCGCAGCCGTCGGGGCGGACATCGAGGACACGGGCGTGGCGTACACCTGGGCCAAGCGCGGGGTCCACCGGTTCGTGCAGCGGGAGGCGGTGCGCGTCGGGCCGGTCGGGGCGCGGGTCTGCTCGGTGTCACCGGGGATCGTCGCGACCCCGCAGGGGCGGCAGGAGGCGGAGCAGCACCCGTCCATGCGGGCGCTCGTGGAGCAGTCGGCGCTCGGCCGGGAGGGCCGCCCCGAGGAACTCGCAGCCGTCGTCGCCTTCCTGCTGTCGGACGAGGCGTCCTTCCTCACCGGCGTCGACGTCCTCGTGGACGGGGGAGTGCGGGCGGGGCTGGCGGGACGCTCCTGAGCAGTGCCGGGCGATACCGAAGTCCTCGTAGAACCAAGGCAGTTCGACGTGCTCAGCCACCCGCGGACGGCAGCACGAACCCCGACACGATCACGGCGTTCGTGACGGCCGCCGCCTGCCGCAGCGGCTTCGCCTTGTCGTACGCGGCCGACTCGTACCACGCCCGGGCCGCCTCCACCGACTCGAACTCGAGGACGACGGTCCGGTCACCGTGCCACTCGCCCTCCAGGACCTGCGGCGCCGGGTCGACGGCCAGGACCGCGGCGCCGCCCTCGGCCATCGACGGCGCGGCGGCCCGGCCGTAAGCGGCCATGCCGGCCCGGTCGTTGACGGCCTCGGTGAAGATGACGTACCCCTTCGGCATGACTCTCCTCGTCGTCAGCTCACGGTGATGGCCCGCTCGGGACACATCGCGGCGGCCGAGCGCACCGTCTCCTCGTGCTCGGCGGGGACGTCGGGCATGTCCACCACGGCGTAGCCGTCGTCGCTCAGGTCGAAGACCTCGGGGCAGAGCGTGCAGCACACGCCGTGCCCGCGGCAGCGGTCGTCGTCGACGGAGACCTTCACCGGGCCTCGCCCCCGGTGAGCGTGAACTCCAGGTTGAGATGGGTGAGTCCGCGCAGGATGAACGTCGGGACGTACTGGTAGCGGCGGGCGCCCGCGGGGCCGTGCACGGACTCCGCGATCCTGATGTCGGACGTGCGCTCCAGGAGCCGTTCCAGGGTCACCCGGGCCTCGGCGCGGGCCAGCGGCGCCCCGGGACAGGTGTGTACGCCGCGACCGAAGGCGAGGTGACGCCGGACGTTCGCCCGGCCCACGTCGAAGGTCCCCGGCTCCTCGAACTGGCGCGGATCGCGGTTGGCCGCGCCGTTCAGCACCATCAGCGTGGTCCCCGCCGGGATGTCGACACCGCCCACCGTGGTCGGCACCTTCGCGAGCCGGAAGTCGCCCTTGACCGGGCTCTCCGCCCGTAGGGTCTCCTCGATGAAGTGCGGGATGCGGTCCCGCTCGGCGCGCAACAGCCGCTGCAGTTCCGGGCGTTCGGCGATGAGGCGCAGTGCGGAGCTCAGCAGGCGGACGGTGGTCTCCTGGCCCGCCGCGAACAGGTTGGCGGCGACGCGTACGACATCGATGGCCTCGGGTGTCGACCCGTCCGGGAAGGTCGCCGTGGCCAGGCCCGTCAGCACGTCCTCGCGCGGCTCGCGGCGCCGCTCCTCGATGTACGTCGTGAAGCGGGCGTACAGATACTCCAGCGGGGAGTGGTGCAGCGTGTCGTCGCCGGTGCTGCCGACCCCGGCCTCGGTCTGTGGGCGGCGCTGGAGCGCGTGCATGAACTCCTCGCGGTCCTCCTCGGGCACGCCGAGCAGGTCGGCGATGACGAGGAGAGTGAACGGCCCGGCGAACCCGCCGATGAACTCCCCTTCGCCCGGGGCGAGATAGGCGTCCAGCAGCCCGTCGGCGAGGTGCCACATCGACGCCTCGTTCTCCTTGAGCCGCTTCGGCGTGATCAGCCGCATCAGCAGTGCGCGGTGATCCGTGTGCACCGGCGGATCCATGGTCGGCAACTGGTCGCTCATCGGCAGCTCGCTCCGGTGCCGCTCGATGAGCTCGCCGACGTCCTCGCCCGCAAGGCCCTCCAGTGGGACCGGGAAGCCGGGGAAGGGGCCGGTGACCGAGATGCACGACGAGAAGGTGTCGGTGTCGTTGTAGACCTGCACCGCCTCGTCGTAGCCCGTCACCATCATCACGTCGTGGTGGTTCTCGCGGTGCACCGGGCACCGTCCGCGCAGGGCGTCGAAGTAGGGATAGGGGTCCGCGACGAGCGCCTCGTCCCGGAAGAAGTCGATCGCCTCGAAGTCGTCCACGGTCAGCTCGGCTCCCTCTCGGTCACGGCCAGCACCTCGACGACGAGGGACGGTAGCACAATTCTCCATCTGGTGGAATTGTTATTGCTCGTATTGGAGAGGCTCATTCTCGCCGGTATTCCGCGGAAGGAAAGCCATGGAAGAGACGGACGAACTGCGCGCCGCACGCGGCATGCGCCGAAAGATCCTCGGAGACGCCTACGTCGACGCGGCGACCGCCGAACCCGCCCGCGCCGCCGTCGAGTTCCAGGACTACCTCACCGCGACGGCCTGGGGCGTGTGGAGCCGCGGCGGCCCCCTCAGCCCGCGGGACCGCAGCCTCCTGGTGCTGGCGATGACCGCCGCACTCGGCCGCATGGAGGAGTTCCGCATCCACGCCGGCACCACACCCCGCACCGGTGTCACCGACGCCGAGGTCGACGAACTGCTCTTCCAGATCGCCGCCTACTGCGGCGTGCCCGCCGGCAGCGCCGCCCGACGCATCGTGACGGACGTACGGGAGAAGCGGGAGGCGGGGGAGTGAGCCGGGAAGTCGTCGGCTTCATCGGGCTCGGCAACATGGGCAGCGTCCTGGCCGCGAACCTCGTGGAGGCCGGGCATGCGGTCGTCGCACATGACGCCCTCGGCCCGCAGCGATCACCCGAGGGCGCCGCACACGTCCCCTCCGTGGCCGAAGTCGCCCACAGGGCCGAGGTGTTGGTGCTCAGCCTCCCCGACGGTACGGCGTCCGAGCAGGTGGCCCGCGCCGTCCTGGACGCCTCCGGCCGCCGCGCCCGCTGCATCGTCGACACCTCGACCATCGGCGTGGGCGCCGCCCGTGCCGTCGCCGCACTGCTCGCCGAGGAGAAGATCGGCTACGTCGACGCGCCCGTGTCCGGCGGTGTCGCCGGGGCCCGCGCCCGCACCCTCACCGTCATGTACGCCGGGGACGACGGGGCATGCTCCCGCGTCGAGCCCCTACTGGCCGGGCTGAGCGACCGCCGCCGGCGGGTCGGCGACCGCCCCGGCATGGCCCAGGCCCTCAAGCTCGCCAACAACTTCCTGTCCGCGACCACGCTTGCCGCCACCAGCGAGGCCGTCGCCTTCGGGCTCGCCGCCGGACTCGACATGGCCACGATGCTCGACGTGCTCAACGCCTCCAGCGGCCGCAGCGCGGCGAGCGACGACAAGTTCCCCCGGCACGTCCTGACCGGCCGCTACGCCGCCGGCTTCGCCAACTCCCTGATGGACAAGGACGTACGGCTGTACCTGGACGCCGCGGCCGGGCAGGGCGGGCCGGTGTCGGTCGGGGAGGCGATCGCGGCCGTGTGGCGGCGCTTCGCCGTGGCCGAGCCCGGGGCGGACTTCACGCGGATCTTCCCCCACCTGTCCTCCGCGGCCGCTCGCCCGCCCCGGCCTTCCGCTTCCTGACGAACGGCTGACTTGACGGTCGTTCGGATGCGAGAATAGCATTCTCATTCGGAGAGACTGAGATTATCGTGAGTCCCCTCCGTACCGCGACTGGAGGACCAGACCCCATGGCGCACTTCAAGAAGCCCGATGAGGGCAGCTGGACCGCACATCTCAAGATCGACACGGAGCCGGTGTCGTACGAGGACTCCATCTCGCCCGAGCACTACGAGCTCGAACGGGACGCCATCTTCAAGCGCACCTGGCTGAACGTCGGCCGCATCGAGCAACTCCCCAAGCGGGGCAGCTACTTCACCAAGGAGCTGGACGCGGCGGGCGCGTCGGTCGTCGTCGTGCGGGGCATGGACGACGAGGTGCGCGCCTTCCACAACGTGTGCCGGCACCGCGGCAACAAGCTCGTGTGGAACGACTTCCCGCGCGAGGAGACCGGCGGGGTCTGCCGCCAGTTCACCTGCAAGTACCACGCCTGGCGCTACGACCTCGAGGGCAAGCTCACCTTCGTCCAGCAGGAACAGGAGTTCTTCGACCTCGACAAGTCCCAGTACGGACTCAAGGGCGTCCAGACCGACGTGTGGGAGGGGTTCGTCTTCGTCAACCTCGACCCCGAAAACACCACGCCGCTGAGGGAGTTCCTCGGCGAGTTCGCCCAGGGCATCGAGGGCTACCCGTTCCACAAGATGACCCAGGCGCACAAGTACCGCGCCGAGATCGGCTCCAACTGGAAGCTGTTCATCGACGCGTTCGCCGAGTTCTACCACGCCCCGATCCTGCACGCCGGCCAGTACGTCTCCGACGAGGCCCGCAAGATCCAGAAGTACGGCTACGAGGCGCTGCACTACGACATCGACGGCCCGCACAGCATGGTGTCCTCCTGGGGCGGCATCGCCCCGCCGCACGACCGCAAGATGGTCAAACCCATCGAAGGGGCCCTGCGCAGCGGCCTGTTCGGCCCCTGGGAGGCGCCCGACATCGGCCTTGCGACCGAGGAGCTGCCGCCGGCCGTCAACCCCACCCGGGACCCGCGCTGGGGCATGGACTCGTTCGTCTTCTTCCCCAACTTCATGCTGCTGATCTGGCGGCCCAACTGGGTGCTGACGTACCACTACTGGCCGACCTCGTACAACACCCACATCTTCGAGGCGACCTGCTACTTCGTCCCGCCGGAGAACGCCTTCCAGCGTCTGCAGCAGGAGCTGGCCGTCGTGTCCTTCAAGGAGTACGGCCTCCAGGACGGCAACACCCTCGAGGCGACGCAGACCATGCTCGAGTCGCGCGCGGTAGGGGAGTTCCCGCTCAACGACCAGGAGGTTCTCCTGCGTCATCTGCACGGCACCGCCCGTCAGTACGTGCGCGATCACCAGCAGCGCACCTCCGGCGCCCCGGCCGCGTCCTGACCCGAGGATCCGAGGAGACAGCACCCATGGCATTCGTCTTTCCGCCCGAGTACGCCGCGCTGGAGCCCTTCGCCGACTGGGCGCTGCCGACCGAAAAGGCCCGTTACGCCAAGCGCATCGCCAGCACGATGGACGAGCTGGACGCCTTCTACAACGCGGCGTTCCCCTTCCTCCAGTCCGGCACGGAGTACCTCCAGCAGGTCTCCATGCAGGACATCTCCGAAGAGGAGAAGCACCTGCTGTGGCTGTTCTGCGCGCTGGTGACGGTCGCCTTCTCGGTGGAGGCCTGGCGCCAGCCGAAGGTCCCCGACACCGGGGCGGCCAGCATCGACGCCGTCGTGGAACCGGCGGTGTGAGCGGCGTGGAAGCCCCTGCCGCCGTAGGGGCCATCTGATGCCGCGCCCGCGCACCCCGCAGCCGCCCGTCCACCTGCGCGCCGCCCGCATGCTCGACATCGACAAGGGCGAACTGGTCGAGCCGGGCGACCTGTTGATCGAGGGCGAGCACATCACCGCCGTCGCTCCGGCCTCCGTCCCGCCGGACGCCGTCGTCATCGACCTCGGCGACCTCACCCTCCTGCCCGGCCTGATGGACATGGAGGTCAACCTGCTGCTCGGCGGGCCCGACCACCGCAGCCCCCTCAACCCCGTGCAGGACGACCCCGCCGTACGCACCCTGCGCGCCGTCGCCAACGCCCGCCGCACGCTGAGAGCCGGATTCACCACCGTGCGCAACCTCGGTCTCTTCGTGCAGACCGGCGGACTGCTCCTCGACGTGGCACTGAAGAAGGCCATCGACCTCGGCTGGATCGACGGGCCGAGGGTTGTCCCGGCCGGACACGCCATCACACCCACCGGCGGGCATCTCGACCCGACCATGTTCCAGGCGTTCGCCCCGCACATCATGCCCCTGACCGTCGAGGAGGGGATCGCCAACGGCGTCGACGAGGTGCGCAAGGCGGTCCGCCACCAGATCAAGCACGGCGCGCGGGTCATCAAGGTGTGCGCGTCGAACGGTGTGATGTCACATACCGGACCGGCCGGCGCCCAGCAGTACTCCGACGAGGAGCTGCGCGCGATCGCCGACGAGGCGCACCGAGCCGGCCTCAAGGTGGCCGCCCACTGCATGGGCGACCGGGCGATCCGGGCCGCGCTCGGCGCGGGCATCGACTGCATCGAACACGGCTTCCTGGCGAGCGACGAGACCCTCGACCTGATGATCGAGCGCGGCACGTTCCTGGTGGCCACCACCTACATCGCCGACGGCATGGACGTGTCGAAGGCGGCCCCCGAACTGCAAGCCAAGGCCGCCGACGTGTTCCCCCGGGCCAAGGCGACGACCAGACGGGCCATCGAGCGCGGCGTCCGGGTCGCCTGCGGCACCGACGCCCCCGCCATCCCGCACGGCCGCAACGCCCGCGAACTCCTCGCCCTCGTCGACCGCGGCATGGCCCCGCTCGCCGCCCTGCGCGCCGCCACGACGGTCGCCGCCGAACTCGTCGACGCCGACGACCGCGGCCGCCTGGAGCCCGGCCTGCTCGCCGACGTCATCGCCGTACCCGGCGACCCGCTCACGGACATCGGGGTGACCGAGGACGTGCGGTTCGTGATGAAGGGCGGGCGGGTGATCCGGCACGAGGGCGCCGGCAACTGACGAGCCGCTCCGGGAGTTCGTCGACGGCACCCCGCGCGCGGCGAGTCGGCCCGAGTATGCCTCCGGGCTGCGGCGCAGCCGTACGCTGGCAGCACGGGCACAGAGCCGTTGGGGGACGATGTCGTGCTGCACATGCCGCTTCACCGGCAGTTCCGGTATATCCACGAACCCTTGCCGGCCGGTGACAGGGCCATTCCGGTGCTCGGTCACGAAGCGCTGGTCGACACGCTCAAGGAGCGGCTGACGTACTCCCACGGCGGGGCCTTCCTGGTGAGCGGCTTTCGCGGGGTGGGCAAGTCGACACTGGTGCTGCGGGCGTTGGCCGAGACATCCGCCCTGTGGGGGGACCGGGACGTCATGCTGGTCGTGCATCTGAACGTGGCCCGCTCCATGACGACGGATCAGCTGCTGTTCGCCGTGGTCCGGCGGATTTTCGAGAGCCTCGACGACCGTGACCTGCTGGCGCGTCTGCCGCGCGAGGTGCAGCGTGCGCTGCTGCTGGCCTACTCGCGGACGTCGCTGTCGTTCACCCAGACCCAGTCCGAGAGCACCGAGCGGGGAACCACGCTGGGGCTCGCCCCGCAGCACCGGCTGTCGCCCACCATGAGCTTCAGCGGTCGCAGAACCCGCTCGCAGGCCACCGAGGCGGCATTCCTCGCGTACTCCGAGACGGACGTCGAGCACGACCTGGTGCGCATCGTCCATCTGCTCAACGGCAGCGAAGGCCGCCCCGAACCGGTACGGCGTTCCCGCCGGCTCCTGCGCAGGCGGCACCGGCGGGACGCCGCACGGATCCGGGTGCATCCGGTGATCGTCCTCGACGAGGTCGACAAGCTCACGGACAACAAGGCAGAGGCGATCGCCCTCTTCGAGGCGCTGCTGGGCCGGATCAAGAACGTGCTCACCGCGCGTGGCGCCCACTTCATCGTCGTCGCCGGCCCCGATCTGTACGACCGCGCGCTCCAGGACTCCGACCGGGGCAACGGCGTGTACGAAAGCGTCTTCGGCTGGCGGATGTACGTGCCGTGCCTGTGGGACGCGCCCGGTCGCCTGGTGCACGGGCTCGTGGAGACCGGCCGGCCGCAGCCGCACACGCCACCACCCGGCTGGGGCCCACCTGCCACCCCGTACGGAACGCCCGGACCGTACGGCACGAACGCCCTCGGACCCGGCACGTACATCACCTACACGCCCGAATCCACATACCTCATCCCCCGGTCGTCCCCGGACCAGCTGCGGCTGGCCCGGTTCATCGCCTACCTCCGTTTCAAGGCGCGTGGCGTTCCGCGACGGCTGCTGCAGGAGTTCAACTCCCTCGTGGTGTGGGAGGACGGGCTGCCCTCGTTGAGCGTGACCGAGGAGGCGTGGGCACGCATCGACTTCTACGCACGCCTGGAAGAGGTGGTGTCCGAGACGATGGGGGCGAACACGCCCGACGGATCCGCGGGCGTGCTGATCGACGACGACCGGCGACTCCTTGGCGGCTACCACGTAGTGGACTGGACCCTGCGCAGCGAGGGCAGACCGTTCACGTCCACCGATGTGACGGGCGCTCAGGGGCTCGATCCGCTGCTGCGCATGACCCCGCCCGCGGTGGAGCGGCTGCTTCGGCACCTGGTGCGGGCCGGCGTCCTGGACCTGGTCAGCGAGCCCGGCCGGCCGGACGCCACCCGATACGGCGGCGCCGAGTCCGCACTGGCCTACTACAAGCTGTCCGACGCCTACAAGCGGCAGTTGGCCGGTTTCGTCCGCAGCAGTGAGAGCGAACGAGCGGACCTGGGGATCGTCGCCCCGCCACCGGGCCCCGATCTGTACGGCTCCACCATGGTCGGCGCCAGGAGCACGCCCGCCGAACCACCACCCATGGCTGACGGTGCACCCGCCCCGGCCGTGGCGGCGGACACGCCCGCAGTCGCCGTACTGGCCGAACGGTACGAGATGAGCAGCCTGCTCGGGCAGGGCGGGATGGGCGCGGTCTACCGGGGACGGGACCTGCTCACCGGCCAACAGATCGCCGTCAAGGTGCTGCACCACCGGCTGCGCGAGGACGAGCGGATGCTCAGCCGGTTCCGCCGAGAGGTCGAGGTCTGCCGACAGCTGAACCATCCGCAGATCGTCCGGACCCTCGATGCCCTGGACGGACCGGACACGGAACCCGCGCTGATCATGGAACTGGTGGAGGGCCCCTCGCTGCGCGAGGTGCTGGACGATCACGGCCCGCTGCCCAAGGGCCTGGTCGCGCGCATCGGGCGACAACTCGGTGAAGCGCTCGCGTTCATCGACACCATGGGTGTCTCGCGCATCGATCTGAAGCCGAGCAACGTCCTGCTCCACCCGGAGCGAGGCGCGGTCATCATCGACCTGGGCATCGCTCGTCCCTCGGCCTCGGACGACGAACTGACGGTCACGGGGATGGTGATCGGGACACCGGGATACATGGCTCCCGAACAGGCGCTGGGCAACCCCTCGGACATCAGGACCGACCTCTACACACTGGGCATCCTCATGTACCAGTGCCTGACCGGGTCGTTGCCCTGGCACGCCTCCTCGGACTACCAGGTCATCTACGAGATCGTCCACAGTGACGTACCCGTGGACGCCCTGGGGGTGTCCGAGGAACTGCGTGCTCTGCTCGGCCGGATGCTGTCCCGCTCTCCCGACGCCCGACCGCGAGGCCCGGAGGAGTACCTGTGGGAGCTGGCCGCGACGCCCGAGGCAGGGGAGGAGGCCGGGCTGGAGGCACTCGAACCGGCGGGCGCCGCGACATCTGTCGGCCCCGCTACACCTTCCGCGTGATTCCCCCATCCACCCGCACGATCGCCCCGGTCGTGAAGCTGGACGCGGCACTGGCGAAGTGCAGGGCCAGCGGTGCCACGTCGTCCGGCTGTCCCAGCCGGCCCAGCGGCACGAACGACGTGTCGAAGTCCTCCGCCGCCCACGCCCGGTGCGCATCGGTGAGGACCGGCCCCGGCAGAATCGCGTTGACGCGCACCTTCGGGGCGTACGCCTCCGCCAGGCCGACGGTCAGCGCGTTGAGACCCGCCTTGGCGCAGGCGTACGGCAGTTCATGCACGCTCGCCATCAGCGACCCCGCCGTACCGATGTTGATGACGGACCCGCCCACGTGGTCCGCCATGTGCGTCGCGGCGAGGACCGCCAGGCGGAACGGCCCCTTCAGATTCACCGCAAGGGTCTTGTCGTAGAGCTCCTCGCCGACCGCGTCCAGACTCTCGTAAGGGGGCGACATACCGGCGTTGTTGACCAGCACATCGAGCCCGCCGAGCTGCCGTACCGTCTCGGCGACCAGCCGGTCGCAGTCGTCCCAGCGGCCCACATGGCAGGCGATGCCGACCGCCCGGCGCCCGGTCGACGCCCGTACCTCCTCGGCCGCCGCCCGGCACGCCTCGACCTTGCGCGAGGCGACGACGACATCGGCACCGGCCTCCGCCAGCGTCTGCACGATGGCCCTGCCGATACCGCGCGATCCGCCGGTGACCACGGCCACCTTGCCCGTCAGGTCGTGAAGCTCTGCGAAGGACGTCACCGGAATCTCCTTCTCGGATACGGCAATTCTTGGATACGGCAGTTCTCGGGTGCGGCAGTTCCCGGTACCGGAGCCTCCTCGGCGGGTACGTCGATCGCAGCACCCGTCAGTCGTCCTGCGCCGCCGCCACCAGCCGCCGCCGTAGCAACTTGCCCGTGGGTGTGTAGGGGAGTTCCTCGCGGAAGACGACCACGTCGGGGGTCTTGGAGCCGCGCAGACGGTTGCGAACCCAGGCCCGCAGCGACTCGGCGTCGACGGCGCTGCCCTCGTGAGTGACGACGAAGGCGGCTATGCGCTCGCCCCACTCCTCGTCCGGCACCCCCACCACGGCCGCCTCACGCACGGCGGGGTGGCGCAGCAGAACGTCCTCCACCTCGGCGGGAGCGATGTTCTCGCCGCCGCGGATGATGGTGTCGTCGGCGCGCCCCGCGATGAACAGATAGCCGTCCTCGTCGAAGTGGGCGAGGTCGCGGGTGTGGAACCAGCCGTCCGCGTCGAGCTGTGCCGCGGCCCCCTTGTACTCGCCGGACACCTGCGGCCCCCGTACCCACAACTCACCTGGAACTCCCGGGAGTTGGACGTTGCCGGAAGCATCCCGGATCTGCGCCTCCACGCCCGGCACCATCCGCCCGGCCGAGCCCAGCCGGGCGCGCACCGCCGGATCGTCGGAGGCGAGGGCCGCGCGGTGGTCGTCGGGCCCCAGCAGGGCGATGGTCGAGCTGGTCTCGGTGAGCCCGTAGGCGTTGGTGAAACCGGTACCGGGGAAGGCGCGCAGGGCCGCCTCCAACACCGTGTGCGGCATACGGGCCCCGCCGTACGCCAGCGAACGCAGCGTCGGCACCTCGGCCGGGCGGCCGTCGAGGTGCTCCACGATGCGGGCCAGCATGGTCGGCACGACCATCGCCGAGGTGACGCCCTCGGAGCGCACCAGCCGCAGCCAGCTCCCCGGCTCGAACGCGCCCAGGTGCACCATGCGGCGCCCCGCGTAGAGGTTGCTCAGCACCGAGCCCACGCCCGCGATGTGGTACGGCGGAACACTGGCCAGGACGGTGTCGTCCGGTGCGGCGGAGGCGAACTCCACTGTCTGCAGGACGTAGCTGGTCAGGTGCCGGTGGCGCAGGACGGCGGCCTTCGGCGCCGCGGTCGTGCCACTGGTGAACAGCAGCACCGCCGGGTCGTCCGCGGACCCCTCAAGACCCTCGGCCGGCGTTGCGGCGTGGGCCTCCGCCAGCAGTGACGTAGGAGTGCGGACATCGAGCCCGGCGTCGGCGAAGACACCCGCGAACGCCTCGTCCGCGACCACCAGAGGCTTCTCCGTGTGCCCCAGCAGTCCGGTCAACGCCTCGGCCGAAAGGCGGTAGTTGACCGGAACCAGCGGCACGCCCGCTAGAGCCGCACCGAAGAGCAGGACCGGAAACGCCGACCCGTTGACACCGGCGAACACCAACTCCCGCGCCCCGGCGCGATGGACGACGGCCGCTACGCCCCCGGCGGTGCGACGAAGCTGCGCAGAGGTCGTACCGGAGGCCCGGGACCCGATCGCCACCCGGTCGGGATTGCCCGCCGTGGCCATGTCGAGCAGCATCGCGATGTTCACGCCGGCCCCTTCCTTCCGTCCGGTGGGTTCCTTCCACCCGTCGAGCGCGAACGATATTCTACGTATAGGGAAACTTCATTCTCCATAGTCGGGTTCCAGGAGGCTTCGTGGATTTCGAGCTGACCGAGCAGCAGGAGGACATCCGCGCAGGCGTCCGCGAGCTGGCGGCCTCCTTCGGCCCCGAGTACTGGGCCGAGCAGGACGAGAAGGCCGAGTTCCCCTGGAGCTTCTACGACGCCTTCGCCAAGGCCGGCTGGCTGGGCATCGCCGTCCCCGAGGAGTACGGCGGCGGAGGACTCGGCGTCCTGGAGGCCTCACTCCTGCTGGAGGAGGTGGCCGCCTCGGGGGCCGGCATGAACGGCTGCAGCACCATGCACCTGACCATCTTCGGCCTCAACGTCCTTGCCCGGCACGGCAGCGAACAACTGCGCCGCGAGATCCTCCCGCACGCCGCCTCCGGCGACCTGCACGTCTGCTTCGGCGTCACCGAACCCGACGCCGGCACCGACACCACCAGCATCTCCACCTTCGCCCGCCGCGACGGCGACCACTATGTGATCGACGGCCGCAAGATCTGGATCACGAAGGCGGGCGACTCGCAGAAGATGGTTCTCCTGGCGCGCACGACCCCGCGCGACGACGTCGACAAGCCCACCAAGGGCATCTCGGTCTTCCTCGTCGACGTCGACCGCACGGCGATGGACATCCGGCCGATCCCCAAGATGGGCCGCAACGCCGTCGCCTCCAACGAGATCTTCATCGACGGCCTGCGCGTCCCGGCGAGCGCCCGCATCGGCGAGGAGGGCGAGGGCTTCCGCTACCTCCTCGACGGCCTCAACCCCGAACGCATCCTGCTCGCCCACGAAGCCCTCGGCCTGGGCCGGGCCGCCCTCGACGCGGCCACCCGCTACGCCCGCGACCGCGTCGTCTTCGGCCGCCCCATCGGCCAGAACCAGGGCATCGCCTTCCCCCTCGCCGAGGCCCTGACCCGCCTCGACGCCGCCCGCCTCATGGCCCGCAACGCGGCCTGGCGCTACGACAACGGCCTGGAGTGCGGCCGCGAGGCCAACATGGCCAAGTTCCTGTGCGCCGACGCTGGCTTCCAGGCCGCGGACCGGGCGGTGCAGACACTCGGCGGCATGGGGTACGCCCGCGAGTACCACGTGGAGCGGTACTTCCGGGAGTCACGGCTGCTGCGGCTCGCTCCGATCAGCCAGGAGATGGTCCTCAACTACGTCTCCCAGCACGTGCTGGGGCTGCCCAGGTCCTACTGACTCGATCGATACGGCGACCGGCAGGACGAGGGCGAAAGAGTGGGCCGGTCCCTGGTGCAGGCGGACGACACCGCCGACCGCGTCCCGGGACGTCTCGTCGGCGGTCGGGCCGCCTGCCTGGTGGTTGGGCTGCCAGCGCCGGTGCGGAGGCCGGATCACCAGGGCGAAGCGATCGCCCGGGCCGACGCGCAGCGAGACGAAGGGGAACCCGTTCAGCTCGACGGGAACCGCGCGGCCGGGCGGCCAGGGCTCGGGTCGGTGCAGGTCGGCGTGGTAGCGGGCCCGCACGGCTCTCTCGCCGAGCAGGCGCGGCGTGCCGTCGCCGGGCAGCAGATAGATCCCCAACAGCAGGTCGAAGTCCGGCAGTTCGCTGGAAAGGGTCAACGTGGCATGCGGTCGGCCTGACAGGTCCAGGGACTCGGTGAGCGGCTCGCTGACGTGGACGGCCGTTCCCGGGTCGACGCCGGTCAATGGGCGGTCGTCGGTGAAGGTGCGGTCGTCGGACGGTTCGTCGCGCTCCGGCCCGCCGGCCGCGCCCGGGTCCAGGAAGAGGGAGACGAACTGGTCCACCGCAGCGGGCTTCACATCAAGTCGCCGATCAGCCCGCCCTGTTGATATGGCGTCAGCCATCGGATGGAAGCGCAGTTCTCGATCGGCGCGAGGCAGATGTGCCGCACCGTGCCAGCGATCCTCGCCGACATGGAAGTACGTCACACGCTCGCGCAGGAAGTCCGGCCTGCCGCCCAGCCCCAACACCCAGCGGTACCAGGCCACATGCAGTGCCCTGAGATCGATCGCGCTGCTCTCGGCGAACGTCAGACCGCCGAAGCTGCGGGCAGCCGACCGGGTGCCGCCGTGATCCCACGGGCCGACCACCAGCAGGTGGCGGGCGGCGACTTCGGCCGATGCCGCCTCGGTGTGGCGTTCGTGGTAGGTGAGCGCGCCGAGCTGGTCGTCGTCGTACTGGCCGGTGATGGTGAGCACCGGCAGGGTGATCTGCTCGTACTGGTGGCGGCTGGGGGTCAGCCGCGCCCAGTACTCGTCGAGCGAGGGGTGGTCGAGCCATTCCTGGAAGGCGGGAAGCCGCTTGCCGACCGTCGTGACGTCCAGGTCCCGGAACGGCCGCCCGCTGCCGATCAGGTCGCTGCCCGCGGACGCCCACAACTCGGCGTCATCGAAAGGGCCGTTATTCATCCTGCGCCCCTCCACGAACGCCAGCCAGCGGGCGGCGTACGACGTGGGAATGTTGTGGGCCATGGGGAAGTCGACACCCGGGTACACCGAGGCGACCGGGGCGATGGCCCGCAGCCCGGGCGGACGGGTCGCGGCGGTGGCCCACTGCACGAAGCCGCTGTAGGAGCCGCCGTACGTCACGACCTCGCCGCTGCACCATTCCTGCGCGGCCAGCCACTGCACCGCGTCGTACCCGTCGTCGCCGTCGTGGACGAAGGGGTGGAAGCGCCCTTCCGAGTCACCGCGGCCCCGCGAGTCCAGGCTGACGAAGTGGAATCCGGCCGAAGCGAAGGCGGTGCCGTCCGGGTGGTAGCGATCGGCACCGTACGGGGTGACCACGAGCACCACCGGGGCCGCACGCTCCGGCTCGGGAGCCCAGTGCAACCCGCGCAGCGGGAAACCGGCCCGCGTCGGAACCTCGATCGTCAGATGCAGCACGCGACCCCGCCCCCTCACCGTGCCGAGGCTGTCCCGGCGGCTCGTGATCCGTCTGGGGCAACAGCACGCTGCGGCACGGCATTCCGGCGCCGGGCGACACACAGTTGAGGCCCCCGTGACTGTTCGTGCAGTCGCGGGGGCCTCGGTCCGGTGCGGGGTGATCAGCCCTTGCGGGTGTTGATCTCCTCGGTGAGCTGGGGGACGACGTCGAAGAGGTCGCCGACCACGCCGTAGTCGACCAGGT
>NZ_JBEYVO010000047.1:0-93245 GCF_040644055.1 Streptomyces sp. NPDC047043 | reverse complement strand
CACCTCCACCTCGCCACGGTAGAAGTACGACGGCACCGCCACACGTCAATCAGCGTCTTCCCAGCTCAGCTATCCCTCGAAAGGAACCGCACCCAACTCGAACTACGCCAACTCGGCTGGGTCGGACACGACACCTGGAACCAATGGCGCCCCGGCATTCAAGGCCAACTGGGCCAGTGGCCCGTCGCCGGCGAATGGGCCCCCATCCGCGATGGCCAACGCGCACCGCACCAATTCACCCTGCTGCGCCAACTGGACGCCCACCCCGACTACGACCCCTACCGACCCCGCCGCTACATCGGCCGTCTCACCCGCAAATGGCGAGGCCTGTAAGAACATCCTCGTCACGCCTCCCCCTGTCGGCCACGAAACGGCACTTCCCTGCCATGGCGTGCCCGAGTCCTGTCGGCTGGGCAGGATCCAGCGAGATGATGCCCGGCAACGGGGAGCGGGGAGGGAAGCTGGTGCAGTTTCAGATACAGGTGCCGTCCAGCCGTCAGGAGAGTGAACTGCGTTCGCTGCAGGGGTGGTTACGCCACGAGCCGGCGACGCGCGCAGCAACGGTGTCTCTGGGCGGGAAGACGCCCGCGCCGGGCTCGATGGGGCAACTGTTCGACGTGCTGGAGCTGGTGACGGGAAACGGCTGGAGCGCAGCGTCGTTCGTGCTGTCGGTCCTCACCTGGCGGCAGACCCGGCCCAGGCCGCCGCAGGTGGTGATCCGGCGCGGTGAGGTGGAGATCAGCCTGGCCGAGGGCAGCGAGGAAGAAGTACGGGCGCTGGTGGCCGCTCTGGAGCAGGGCGATGACACACCACGGCCCGCGTCGTGAGCGGGCTTCCCGATCCGGCGCCGTCGCGGGCCGTGCTCATCGGGGTCAGCGGCTACATGCATCTCGAACCGCTGCCGGCGGTGGCGAACAATCTGCCCGCCCTGGCCGACGTGCTCACCAGTGACGGCTCGTGGAATCTTCCTGACGGAAACTGCACCGTGGTGGCCGAGCCGGACAGCACCCCGGCGATGCTGGACGCGGTGCAGCAGGCCGCCGAGGTGGCCGAGGACACGCTGCTGGTCTACTTCGCCGGCCACGGACTGCTCGATGGCCGCGGCGAGCTCTTCTTCGGGCTGTCCCGCTCCGTCGCCGGGCGCAGTCACACCGGCGTGACCTATCAGGCGCTGCGCGAGATCCTCACCGACGCCCGGGCCCAGCGGTTCGTCATCATCCTCGACTGCTGTATGAGCGGGCGGGCGCTGGGCTCGATGAGCAGTGACGAGATGCTCGCCGACCAGGCGGAGATCGAGGGCAGTTACCTGCTGGCGGCAGCCCCCGACAACGGTCTCGCGCTGGCACCGCCGGGCGCGACCTATACGGCGTTCACCGGGGAACTGCTGCACCTTCTGCGCGACGGTATTCCCGGCACTGCCCGCGACCTGGACTTGGACCTGGTCTACCGGCACCTGCGCACAGCGCTGAGTGCACGCGGGCTGCCGCGGCCGCAAAAACGCGTCCGCAACACCGCCGGACGGCTCATCCTCGCCCGCAATCCCGCCTACCGGCCGGCACCGGCGAACGGGCCCGCCGACCCGGCCAGCACCGCATGGCCCGACCCCGAACAGTGCCACACGCCGCGCGCGTTCCTGGAGGCTCTGGCCGAAGTGAGGGCCGTCAGCGGCCACACCCTCGGCGCGCTCAGCCAGCGCGCCGACCCACCCATCTCCGCGGGCAGCATCAGCGCGCTGCTCAACCGCACGACCCTGCCCAGGACCTGGAAGACCACCGCCATCTACCTCACGGCCTGCGGTCTGCCGCCCGAGCAAGCCGAGGCCTGGAAGACGGCCTGGCAACGGCTGCGGGCCACCGAGCCGGCGACCCGCCCCGCCCCCACAGCCACCGGCACCAAACCCGCTACCCGCGGGTGGCGGGCACGCCTGGGCCGCGGCAAACGCAGAGCGTAAACCCGGCTGGCAAAGCCGCGGTTACCGGCCCGCCGACGCCGAGGAGGCAGGCGTAGAGGGCCGGTCCGTCGTGCCCTGGGCATCCGAGCCATGGGAAAACAGCCCCATCCACGCACCCACCACCAGCAGACCACCCACCACGATGGCCGTGGACTTCTTTCCCGGCTTGCTCTTCGAACCGCCCGAAGACCGGTTCACCCAATGCCCGGCCCGGTAGTACTGCCCTGAACGCCCCGCCACGCCAACACCCCCGAAACGAAACGGCTTCTGGCCGGCGGACCGTCCGCCGCCGTCACGGAGTGTCGCAGTCACCCGGCCGATGAGATAGGAGATACACCAAAAATGGCCGATACACGCCATCACAACAGGTAACGAGAGGTATACGGGCCTGCTACGAGCGGGACAGCTGAAGCACCCGAGCAGCCGCACCACGCACCCGCCACACCACTTGCTCCCTGCCTGGCGCACGCCGCCAGCCGCTGTCAGACCGGACTCGCACCGCCATGCCTCAGCATCCCCGGCCTGGATGACGGCCAGTCACGATCTGATCCACTGTCAGAGCCCGATGCCACGATGAACGCTTCCAGCGGCACACGCCACGAGGGGAGCCAGCTCATGCCCCGAACCCGTCCCTGTGTGCGTCCCCACCGCACACCGGTACGCCGAAGCACACCCACAAACGCGGATACAGGCCGCCAGACACGGCTCTTAACCGCCGGCGCGTGGACCTCCACAGCACGGCAAAGCGCGGCCGTTTCCGTGCACCGAGGAGCCATGGATCCGTTGCCTCTTCGCACAGCACGACCGCTGCCAGCCGCCTGCCGGCCGGCAGGCGAGGAATGGTGACACGCCGGCCTCCCGCCCGGCGACGTCGCCCCACCAGGCGTCAACGGCCGTCCGACGCAGCGCTGTGCGCGATTCTGGCCGCGGCAGCCGCGACCATCGCCCTGGCGACGAAGGCGGCCGTCTGGCTGGCGGCCCACGGATGGGTGCTCCTCCCAGGTGTGGCGCTCGCCGCCGCAGCCGGCGCCGGTTGGGTGTACCGGCGCCGTCGGCAGGTCCAGCGGCAGGCGTTACAGGCACAGGAGCTGCGCTACGCGCTGCCCCGGCTGGACGCCCTGCACCACAGCGAGTTCGAACACGCCGTCCAGGCGCTGCTGCGCCGCGACGGCTGCCGTAACGCCGTGCGGGTCGGCGGCAGCGGCGACCTTGGCGCCGACGTCACCGCGACCGACCCCTACGGCCGGCGCTGGGTCATCCAGTGCAAACACCGTCATCACGGCGATGCCGGCGCCCCCGTCGGCACCCGGGATCTGCAGATCCTCAACGGCACCGCCCGCCCCGTCCACCGGGCCGACATCGCCGTCCTGGTCACCAACGGCCGCATCACCGCCCCCGCCCGCACCTTCGCGAGCCAGCAGCGCCTGCATCTGGTCGACCGGCGCCTCCTCGCCAGCTGGGCGAGCGGCCCCCACCCCCTCTGGCACCACCTGGGAACCACTCCCCCACCCCCACGCCACGCGCCCCCACCCTGAACCCGGCGCCCTCCTGCCGTCTGGACCACGGCCGGCAGACAGGGGGTGGCGGCAAGCGCGGGCTCGTCTAGCCGATGACTGGCCGACAGGGGCCTCGTCGGCCCCAACCAGCCGCATATCCAGGGATGTTGAAAGGGAAGGAGTGGTGGGGCGGGTGTGCAGGCAATCGCCCCCATGCCCGCGGTCAGCGTGAGGGGAGAAGGGGGGCACAAGCATGATCGCAACATTGGTCGCAGGTCTTTCCGCCCTGGGCGGTGTAGTCCTGGGAGGCTGGCTTTCCATGCGCAACCACGACCGCATGGCGCAGCGCGAGCATGAGCGGCAGTGGCGCGAGGTCCGGCTGCGGTTTTACAACGACTTCTTGGCAGCGCACCGCAAGTACGTGGCGTTCGTCGTGGAGCCGACCGCCCGCATCACCGCGGCACCCCATCCCCGCTCGCCGGGTCGCTTGATGCCGTTCTTCGACGAGACGGGACGGCCCTACAAGGAGACACTCGAGGCCGGATTCACCGCCATGCGCCTGGTCGCGCTCCGCCCCGCAACGGTCGGCACGGCTGTTGAGATGGTCACCCACGCACGCCAACTCGCCGCCGCCCGCGCCACCTGCAGCCCAGCGGACCTGCCCTCCAGGGTGTTCCAGCAACTGTGGGACGCCGAACAGGACTTCCTCAACGCCATCCGTGGCGAGCTCGGCCTGCAACCCATGCCCCGTGACCCCACCCGGAGCGCGTAACCGTCAGCCGCAGCGGCGACCTCTCTGACACGGCCGCCGTGCGCGCCCTCGTGTCGTGCGGGCGTGGCGTCCCCTGGCCGTCGCCGGTGCAGCGGGTGCGTGAGCGCAGGGCCGTGTCGAAGATCCCGCTGATGCACCCCGCCTTGCGTCTTTCTGCGTGCCAAAGACGCAGAAAACGATCGGTGAGCAGGCGAAGATGAATGACGAGCGGACACAAGACAGTGGCGGGAGACCAGTCGGGTGCCGGATGAGCAGACACAGCGTGCCGCGGCGCGGCGCGATGTGCTGGGCGCAGGGCGTCTGGGGCAGCCGATCGCACGGTGCAGCCCGCTCGATCTGGAGGTGCACCCGGCCGGATCCCCACCGCGCCGTGCCGGCCGGCAGGGTGTCCGGGAGGCGCTGCTGCCCGGCTATGTGGTGCGCGATCATGACCGGGTGCTGGCCGAGGTGGTCCGCGAGGCGGCACGGGGCCGCAGTCACCTGGTGGTGCTGGTCGGTTCGTCCTCGACCGGGAAGACCCGGGCGTGCTGGGAAGCGGTCCAACCGTTGGCGCGGCGGGGGTGGTGGTTGTGGCATCCCTTCGCCCCGAGTCGGGCCGAGGCGGTGCTGGCCGGCCTGCAGACGGTGCCGCCGTGCACGGTGGTGTGGCTGAACGAGGCCCAGCACTACCTCGGTGATCCCCTGCTGGGTGAGCAGATCGCTGCTGCGCTCCATGGTGTGTTGACCGATGCCGGCCAAGGGCCGGTTCTCATCTTGGCCACGCTGTGGCCGGAGCTCGTCCAGCAGTACATGGCGCTGCCCCGGCCGGGCGAGGGGGATGCGCACAGCCGGGTGCGGGAACTGCTCGCCGCGCGGATGCTGTCGGTGCCGGAGGCCTTCGACGAGGAGGCGCTGCGCGCGGCTACCGCACTGGCCGAGGAGGGTGATGTGGTGCTGGCCGATGCGCTCACCCGGGCCGGCACGAGTGGGCGGATCACCCAGGATCTGGCGGGGGCGCCCGAGCTGCTGCGCCGCTACCGGCATGGCTCACCGGCCGCCGCGGCCATCCTCAACGCGGCGATGGATGCCCGACGGCTGGGGGTCGGTGTGCATCTGCCGCAGCTCTTCTTGGCCGAGGCGTGCGTGGACTATCTCGACGACGTCGACTACGTCCAACTCGGCGAGGGCTGGGTGGAGTCGGCGTTTGCTGAACTGACCCGGCTGGTGCACGGCAAGCAGGCACCGCTGCGCCGCATCGTCCCCCGTGTGCGGCACCGCTCCCCCCTCCCCGCACCGGCCGACGGCCTGGCAGACGGCGCACCGGTCCTCTTCCAGCTCGCCGACTACCTGGAGCAGCACGGCCGGGCCACGCGCCGCAGGCTGTGCCCGCCGGCCTCGTTCTGGGACGCTGCCGGGCAGCACCTCTCCGGCCCGGACGACCTCGATGGCCTGGCCCGCGCGGCCCGGGCCCGCTACCGCCTGCGGTGGGCTGATCACCTTGGCCGGCGTGCCGCCGAAGCCGGCCAGGTGCGGGCGCTGCTGGCCCGGGCGGCCCGGTGCGCGCGGGCCGCCAACTGGACGGAAGCCAAGGCGCTGTACCGGCGGGCCGCCGACGCCGGCCACCCCCGGGCCTGGGCGCTGCTGGCGGAAGTGCACGAGCAGGCCGGCGAGCCTGAGATGGCCGAAGGCCTGGCCTGGCAGGCGGCCGCGGCCGGCCATGTGAGGGCGCTGGCCCGGATCACGGTGCTGCGGGAACAGGCCGGAGACCGGGCCGGAGCGCAAACGCTGGCCCTGCGGGCGGCCGAGGCCGGCCACGGCCAGCCGCTGCAGCGGCTGGCCGCGCTGCGTGAGACGCGTGGACTGCGCGAGGACGCCGTGGCCATCGCCCGGCTCGCCGCCGGCCATGGCCACGGCCATGTGCTCGCCATGCTGGCTGAACTGCGCGAGGTCGCTGGGGACTTGGCCGGCGCGCAGGCCCTGTACCGGCAGGCCGTCGAGGCCGGCCACAGCTATGCCCTGGTCTGCCTCGCGGTGCTGCGTGAGGAGGCCCACGACCTGGACGACGCCGATGACCTGGCCCTGCAGGCTGCCGCAGCCGGGCACCTGCGCGCTGTGACACTGGTGACCGGGCTGTATACCGAAGCAGGCCACCACGACCGTGCCGAGGCCCTGTGCGACCGGGCCGTCGCGGCCGGCCACACCCAGGCCCTGCTCGTGCTGGCCGGGCTGCGCCAACAGGCCGGCGACCCGGACGGCGCCGAGGAGCTGTACCGTCAGGCCGCCGAGGCCGGCCACAGCCAGGCTCTGCTGTCCGCGGCGCGGCTGCGGGAGAAAGCCGACGACACCCACACCGCGGAGACTCTCTACCTTAGGGCCGCCGACGCCGGCCACCTCTCCGCGCTCACGGCATTGTCCGCGCTGCGGGAGCGGGCCGGCGACCCGGCCGGGGCCGAAGCCCTCGCCTGGCAGGCCGCCGACGCAGGCGCCGCGCACGCCCTCTCGCACCTGGTCACGGTCCGCCGCCGCGCCGGACGCCACCAGGACGCCGACATTCTCGCCCGGCAGGCCATCGACGCCGGCCACATCCCACGGGCCGACTTCCGCCGCAACAGCCCCCACCCCCGCTTCCCCCACGGCCTCGACCCCGACGGCACCCCCACACCCCCCTGGCCCTAACGCCCCGTCTCGCACCCTCCTTTTCTCAGGTCGAGACGGTGATGTTTGGCGATGACGGCACCGTTCAGGGGGTCGTGGGGGACGTCTTCTCGTACAGATGCCCGGTCCAGGATTACTTGTCCTGTGAGTGTCAGGCACTGCGTCAGGGCGTGGTTGGGGGCTGGGGGTGCTGGCGTAGCCAGTGCTGGAGTTCGCGGTGGCGGTACTGGTAGGCGGGCCCGCTGTAGCGCATGAGCCCTGCGGTGACGGCCCAGTCCAGGAACAGGCCGAGCCGGAACGGCAGACGGCGGCGCGAGCAGAGCAGGAACACCGCATACCGTCGCGAAGCCTGCGCACCGGCCATGAGCCCGGCCATGAGCCCGGCCGCAAGCCCGACCGCAAGCCCGGTCATGAGCCCGCTCGCGCGCCCGAACGTGAGCCCGAACGCGAGCCCGAAGGTGAGCCCGATCGCAAGCCCGAAGGCGAGCCCGAGCGCAAGCCCGACCAAGGCGTCGCTCCTGATGACGGCTCGGGCTCCGAGGCTTGCGCCCGGTTGCTGCGCGAGCCCGACCGTGAGCCCGAGGGCGAGCCCGGCCGTGAGCCCGAACATGAGCCCGAACGCGAGCCCGAGCGCGAGCCCGACCACAAGCCCGAGCGCGAGCCCGACCACAAGCCCGAAGGCGAGCCCGAGCGCGAGCCCGATCACAAGGTCTTTGCGTCCTTGAGAAGTTCTGAGCGGGTTGCCCAGGCTCCTGGGGATCCCGGTCGTGGTGGCGACCACTCCAGCCACGACGACAAGTAGGCCGATCATGGCGGCGAGCAGGCCTATTTGCCACTGAGGGGCGGTCCAGGCGAGGGGAAGGGTGGTGAGAACGGCGAGGGCGGTGAGGAGGGCGTCGGCTGCGCGGACGCGGGCGCGTCCGGCGAGGGGCCACAGGTTGTGCAGAACGACGTCGGTGGCCTCCGCGGCCGCGGGGGTTGTGGCGTTGAGGCTGCCGGTGGGGTCAAGGTGGGTGGTCAGGTGGTGGAGCCAGCGGTGGACGTCCTGCGGCGTGTAACCACGGGGGTTGGGGACAATGCGGGTGGCGGCGGGGATGTACCGGGCCAGGAGGTGGCGGTCCAGGGCGTCATCGTCGGGGAGGGCGAGGAGTTCCGCGGGGTCGCCGTCGTGGTGGTAGACGGTGGCGGTCAGGCAGAGCCGCCAGGGGGTGGACAGCACGGCCGCCAACGGACCGCTGGGGTGGGCGGCCAGGTGGTCGAGCAGGGGCCGCCAGCGGGCCGCGTCGAGGGCACGGCCGGTGAGGTAGGCCCGGGCGTTGTCGGTGTCGACGGGCGCGACGGCGATGCGAGCGGCGTCCAGGACCTCAGTGTGCCCGGCAAGGGCGTCGTAGTGCCGGGTGCGGCAGGTCAGGATGAGGGGCCCGGCGTCGCGGCCCTGCTGGTAGGCGTTGAGCGCGCGTACGACGGCGGTGGCGCGGGGCGCGACGGGGTCGGGGGAACCGTCGGGGGCCAGGGGATCCATCTCGTCCAGGCCGTCCAGGACCGGCAACACCATGCGGTGGTGGACCAGACCGGCGGCGAGGTCCGGAGGCCAGTCGTAGGCATCGACCAGCCGCTGCTGCAGGAACTCGGGCAGGGACTGGCGTTCGGTGTCCCACAGCGACAGTGGAATACGCACCGGGACGGGGGCGTCCTCGGCACGGCCGTCGATGAGGGCCAGCAGCAGTTCCAGGGCCAGTACGGTCTTGCCGGCCCCTGCGGCGCCGGTGACGACCAGGCGCAGCGGCCGGGTGGAACGGTAGTAGGTGACGATGTCCGGCAGTGTCACCGGGCCCGGGCCGCCTGCGGTCAGCCGCCCGGGGGCCGCAGCGGGGCGGACCGCGGCCGGGTGCAGGGTGTAGGCGAGGTCGATACGCCGGGTGTCATCACCCAACAGCTGCCGCCACACCACGCTCTCCCCGGCCTCGACCTGGCCAGCCAGCGTCGCCGCCCAACCGCGGGCGAGCTCGGCGTCGTTGCCCTCGACCCGCTTGCGCAACGCCACGACCGCGGCCACGACTCCGGCCACGCCCAACGGAAGACCCAGCAGGCCGGCGGTGTCGGCCGGCTGCAGACCGCCGTGGAGGATCTGCCGCACCGCGTACACGGCGCTGACCCCGAACAGCAGGGCGCACACAGCCCCGATCAGCCGCCAGTTGCGCCGTTGGCGGCGCCCCCCGAGTCCTGCCATCTCCCGATCATCACGACCGCTCTCCCGCTGCACAGCCGACTTCTCCCACCTGTGACCTATCACCGGGGGTGCGGCTCTTTTGAAGGGATGATCGGTTCGATCCCGCGGACGTTCAGGGAACGTCTGGCACCTGGCGCGCAGAAGGTCGGGGCGGACGTCGGCGAGGCCGAAGGCCCTCTTGAGGCCTCCCATGAGGGCGTGTTCGATCCGGTAGACGCGGACCTGGTCGTCAAGTTCGAGCACCTTGGTCCGGTTGTCCGGTCCGATCCTGCGCCGGACCGCGCGGACGCTGGTCAGTGCCCCGCCGATGTTCCCCTGCGGGATCGGTGTCTCGGAGGGGGGCGATGAAGTGCTCGCGGATGTCGTCGTCGGAGGCGGTGCCGCCAACTTCGACCACGCGGCGCAGTACGGCGCGGGCGCCGGGCATCACGGCGGCGACGGTGTCGAACAGCGGCCGGTCCGTCCAGCCCTCCCGGAGATCCTCGCCGCTCAGGTCCGCAGGGTCCGGCCGGGGCTCATGCGCCGGAGCGTCTGGCCAACTGCCCGCCACGGCGGCGGTGTTGAGCCCGTAGGCGGCCTGCACGGCCGCGATCGCCTGCTCGTACGTGTCGGTCTGGGTGTCGAGGGTCAGCTGCACGCCCTCCCCCTCCGCGATCTCCTCCCCCATCCTGGTCCCGGCCGGGGAAAGTCCGAAGGCGTTGCGGCGAAAGTCGATGACAGCCGCCCGGACCTCCTTCGCGCCGGCCCACTCCCGCCGATTGTCGCGTCTCGGGCAGCCATCGGCGGCGCACCAGCTCCTCCGCCACACGGCCAGGTCCTCCGGCACCGCGTGGATGCTCCCGATCGGGGTGATTGGGTCGTGCCCGTCGGCACGCCTCCGCTGCGCATGAGACTGTCCCCGTAGCCGGTTCAGCGAGGGAGAAAAGGCGGTTGGCCTGCGGAACAACCTGCTCCGCCGGTCCGTACTATCTCCACACACCAAATCCCGTGCCGTGATCCCGCGCCGTCGTACCACGCACGCGCATCACTCCCCCGGGCTCGCCGCGGCCGCCGCACACCGCCTTTCGGCGGCACCCTCAAGGAAAGGTCAACTTCATGTCCGAGACAACGACCGCCTCCACGGAACTGACCTCGCAGTACACCGCCCAGGTCACCAACGACCTCGAGCGCAACCTCAAAGAACAGGAACGCGTCAGCGCAGAAATCACCGCGCTGCAGCAGCAGTTGGCCACCCTGCAGCACGACCACACCGTGCTGACGAACATGCAGCAGGCACTCGGCATCACCCCCCTGCCTGCCGAGCCCCCCGCGCCCGAGCAGGCCACCGTGTCCACTCCCCGCAAGAAAGCCGCCGCGCGCACGCACACCACCGCTCGGGCCAAGAAGACCACCGCTGCACCCAGCCGGGAACAAGCCCGCAAGCCGGCCAAGAAGATCCGCGCCGCAACCTCAACAACGACACAGCCCTCGCTGATCGAACTGATCCGCCAACACCTCGCCGAACAGAGCGAACCACGCTCCACCATCGAGATCACCGCCGCCCTCGACCAGGCCCACCCCGACCGCGGCATCAAGAACACCGTCGTACGCACCACCCTCGAAAACCTCGTCGCCAAGGGCCAGGCCCAGCGCACCAAGCAAGGACGCTCCGTCTACTACGCCACCCCCGACACGCCCCAGCCCACGCCATCCACCCCGGCCGAGGCGCAGCAGGAAACAACCGAAGACTGAGCCGACTCGCGCAGTCGGCGGGGACGGCCAATCCAGCCTGGCCGAGGCGGTGTGCACCGCCCAGCCTTGTCGCGACAATGGGCACCAACGCACACCAAGCCGGGGGACAGAAGTGCACAATGCAGCCGAGTGGGGCGGAGAGCATCCAGCACTGGGGGCGCTACGTGCCCAGCTGGCCGACGGGCTGGCCCGAGCCGGCCTGGACAAGACCCAACTCGCAGTCCGGGCTGGGCTGGGCCGTACCACGGTCCATCAGGCCTTCCAGGTCGGCGGACCAGCCCCCTCTGCGAAGACCGTCGCCGCTCTCGGCCGCGCGTTGCGCCTCCCCACCGATGAGCTCCTTGCCCTGCTGCGCGCGGCTGCCACCCCTCCACCAGAAGCGAAGCCGGTGCGGGGCCGACCGATCGCCGAATGGGACCCCCACGATCTGGAGGTGCATCCGGCGGGATTCGCACCTCGCGTGCACGGCGGCAGCGACGCGCAGAAGCTACCCGGTTACGTGGCACGGGACCACGACCGTCTCCTGGCCGCTACCGTGCAGGACGTCCTGCGCGGCGGTAGCCGGATGGTGGTGCTGGTCGGGTCATCGTCGACAGGGAAGACAAGAGCATGCTGGGAAGCTGTGCAACCGCTTGCCGACAAAGGCTGGATGTTGTGGCATCCGTTCGACCCGAGCCGGGCGGCGGCCGCGCTGGACGAGTTGCACCGGGTGGGTCCGCGGACCGTGGTGTGGCTGAACGAAAGCCAGCACTACCTGGGTGACCAGCGGGCCGGTGAGGAGATCGCCGCGGCGTTGCACGCGTTGCTCATCGAACCCGCGCGTGGTCCGGTGCTTGTGCTGGGCACCCTGTGGCCCGAATACGCCCGCCAGTACGCTGCCCGGCCCGAGCCGGGCAAGCCTGATCCCCACAGCCGGGTCCGGGAACTGCTCACCGGGCGTACCGTCACCGTCCCCGATGCCTTCGACGCCCGGGCCCTGGCCGCCGCTTCCGTGCTCGCCGAAGCGGGGGACGGACTCCTGGCCGAGTCCCTTGCCCGCACGGTGGACAGCGGCCGTCTGGCGCAGGACCTTGCCGGTGCGCCCGCGCTGCTTGACCGTTACCAGCACGGCACACCGGCTGCGAAGGCCCTGCTCGAAGCGGCAATGGACGCCCAGCGACTGGGGCACGGCCCCTCGCTGTCCTATGGGCTCCTGGCGGAGGGCGCCGAGGGTTACCTGCCAGACGAGGAATGGGGCCTTCTCGCGGAGGACTGGCTTGAGGCGGGTATGGCCTACGTCGCCGCACCCCTCACCGGAATGCGCGGAGCCCTGGTCCGCAGGCGTCCTCGTGCCCGCCGCACGCCTGGTCTCGCCGCTCCCAGCGCTCTTCCCCAGTACCGACTGGCTGACTATCTCGACCAGCACGGCCGGCACACCCGGCAGGACGAACCGGTGCCCGCCACACTGTGGCAGGCACTGCTCACCCACGGGGACAGAAGCGGCTTTCTCGCCCTGGGTGAATCGGCAGAGGCCCCCGGCCTCCTTCGCATAGCGGCGCGGTTCTACGCGGAGGCGGATGGTGGCGCAGAGAAACTGGCGAGCCTCTTGAATTCCTGCGGGCGGCAGGAGGAAGCACGCCCCTGGTGGATCCGCAGTGTCTCGGAGAACGGCGAAGGCTATGCCTTGGGTCGCGTGGTGGAGACGGCACCCTCTGGGACACCGGAAGAGGCCGAATCGATCCTGACCTGGTGGTGGGAAAACGTCCCCAAGGACAGAGCGCAAGGAACCCACCTGAGCACCCTCATCCGGCGCCTGGGCCCGACGGACGATCCAAAGACCATGATGTGGTGGCGCAGGGCCGCCGAACAGGGGCACCCCGAGGCCGAGGCGATACTCGTCGACCACCTCCGCGAGACGGGGGGTCCCGACGCGGTGCTGACGTGGTATCGGGATCGCTGTACGGACAACCGCTGGTATCGGTGCAAAGCCGCCGACCTGCTCGTCGAGCTGAACCGCCCCGAGGAGGCCATATCCCTGTTGTCGGCCTCGGACGAGGACGACAGCGACGCCCATCTCCGACTCGGCAGATTGCTGTTGAGCAGCGGGCAAGGGGAGAAGGCGGTCGAGTGGCTGGCCAAAGCCGGACGAAACCTCACGGGATTTACCGGCGCACAGGCTGTACAGGAGTTGTTTCGCATCGGGCGAGACGATGCGGCTCTCGAGGTTCTGGAGGGCCTTCTGGAAAGCACTGCGGACGCTGACGACGAGGCGGTGACCGACGCCGCTCGCCTGCTCGAGGAGGCCGGACGCCACGCCGACGGCGCCGATTTCTGGCGGCGCGCGGCGGCCGCCAAGCATCCCAGTGCCTGGGTCTGTCTCCAGTACGCCAGATCGCTCGCCAGGAGCAACGAGCTGCCCGAGGCTCTCGTGTGGTACCAGCGCGCAGTAGAGGGAGGCGAGCGCCGCTTCCTGCAGGCCATCGACCAGTGGGAAGCCGAACTGCTGGCCTCCCAGGGCAAAACCGAGGCAGACCTGACGCAGTGGCGGCTCACGTACGCGGCGACCACCCATTTTCTGGGCAAGCCCCTGCGACGGTGGAACGCCCCGCTCGACGAGAAACTGACCTGGCTGTTCCGGCTGACCGAGCGCGGCCACCCCAGCGCCATGGGCTACGCCATCACAAGACTCTGCGACGCCGGCCGCGAAGTCGAGGCCTTGGAGTGGGCGCTGAGCCTGGCAGAGCGCGGACACGACCAGGCGCCCCGTGAGGTCGCCGAACTGTACGCCCAGGCCGGCGAGCTGGACCTGGCTCTGCAGTGGTGGGAGCGAAGCGCGCGGGACACCAGCTACACGTACGGTGCTTACAGAGCCGCGGGCGAGGCGCTCAGGGACGCGGGCGACCTGAAAGAAGCCGTGAAATGGTTCCGCCGTGCGACCGAGGCCGGCGACGTTGACCTCCTGTGGCTCACCGTCGAGGGGTACGAGACCCTAGAGCGCCATGAGGAAGCACTCGCATGGCTGTGGCAGCTCGCAGTGCGTGGGTGGGGCCCCTGTCTCCGTCTGACGACTGACGTGCTTGAGCGAGGGAGCCGCGAACAGGAAGCAGAACAGCTACGGCGCTACGGATGGGAAGCCGACGGGTCCACTGCGACCGCGTGGACGGCACCTCCTCCCGTCTGGCCTGGTTCGATCCCAGCGATCGTGGACCCGCAGTCCGCTGCTACGGCGCGGTGACAGCAGCGCGGGCGCTGGCGAGAAAAGCATTGCGGGCGGCCGTGTACTGGGCCGACGTCGAAGGTGGTGCGAGCGTGTTGTGGAGGTCCTCCGCCGCCGTGACGACTGTGTCAGGACCTTCCAGTCGCACGAGGTTCAGCGCTTCGTGGACGGCGTTCACGGCATCCAGATACTCCTGTCTCAGGGTTGTGGCAGCGGGAGCGCCAAGGGCGTTCTGGTGAGCGGTTCGGGCCTGTGCCGCGGCTTCGGTTTTGCCGAGAAACGCCACGTAGGCCGTGCGACGTACGTCCCGCTCGACGGCCCGTGCCTGCTCGGTAAGAGTCTGCTGGGTGACAACGAGTTGAGCGTCGGCCTGGCGCTGCCCCGCAGCCCACGCCGCATCAGCCTGACTCTTCCCCGCAGCCCACGCCGCATCAGCCTGACGCTGCCCCGCAGCCCACGCCGCATCAGCCTGACGCCTGGCAGCCAGCCACGTGAGCACCCCGGTCACCGCACTGCCCCCGACAGCAGAACCAGCAGCGATCAACGCCGTCGCAATCTCCGTATCCACAGGTCAAATCCCCCCACCATCCCAACGATCCACGGAGCCTACCGACCCCGGCCCTTGCCACGCAGTGCCGTGCGATGCGACGGTGCGCCCGCATGATGACCTACGGGTTCCAGCGCGCCGGTTGCCGCGCCGGTGGCGAACATGCGCGGGACGATCTCGAGGATGCGGATCGTCCGACCCGCAGGAGCGTCGGTGGCCAGGCCCTGGCATAGCCGCCGGCCAGCACCAGCCGGTAGTCCTCCCTGCCGCGGACGGCAGACAGCACCGAGCGAGTGTCTACTTCCAGCCGCACGGGGAGACTTGCGGCCCGCCACCGAGATACCGGTGCAGAGCACTGCCGGTGGTGGCCACGAAGTCCTCGGGGATGGCGTTGATGTCGACCCACCGGACCTGAGCGTGCAAACGCGGCTCCCGGTTCTCCGGGCCGTTCGTGAGCCGCAAGACGATGGTGAGGAATCCGCCTGGCGCTTCGACGCCCCACACGCCGTGGATGACGTGGGCCATCTTCAGCGCGTCCGGTTTCACGGTCAGACCGGTCTCCTCATACAGCTCGGGTATCCACGGACGGTGATACAGCCAGGCGTAGGACGCGTCATCGCCGAGGGAACTTCAGTTGAGCTGCCACGCCGTTCTCCCCGACTGCCCAGCACCCTGCGTGTGGCGAGCAGTTGATACCCAGCAGGACGGTGCTGTCGAACCGCCTCCAGGACCGGCCGCCGTCGAAGCTCACGTCACTCCCGCTGATACCGACGGTAACTGCCGTCTCTCCTCGGCCCCAAACCCACGCGACGCTGCCGCGGAACCCACCAGGTGTGTCCGCGAGAGCCCAGGACTTGCCGCCGTCAGAAGTGCGGGCCGCAAAGCCTTCGTCGAAGTTGCTGACGTTTCCACCGACAGCCAGGCCGTGTCGGCGGTCCCGGAAGGCCATCGAAGCGATGCCGGTGCTCGCAGGTATCGGTGTGTCCGCCACCGTCCACGTCCGGCCGCCGTTTCGCGTATGGAACACCTGAGGACTGTGAGGGGTTCCCGTCTGGATTCCCGCTGTCCCAAACCATGCGTCGTTGCGGCCTTGTGTCACCAGGCAGGTGCCGCTCGCCAGCGCGCCGTCGCCAGGTACCGCGGCCGGCATGCCGCGGGTCGGAGCCAAGCGCCAGGTGCGGCCGCCGTCGACGGTGGCCTGGATGGGGAGGAACTCACTGCCCGCTGTGTCGCCCACTGCCAGGCCCCGGCGGTGGTCGAAGAAGGCCATGCAGTCGTACAGCGCGTCGGGGCTCGGGTTCGGGTCACGGAACACCAACTGCCAGGAAACGCCCCCATCAGCGGTGCGATAGAACCGCGTGGGTCCGGGCTCCCTGGGCACCGCCAGCACGAGGGCATGGTTGCGGTCGAACGCCTCGACGTCCCGAAACTGGTAGAGCGTTCCCCCGGGTGGAGTGACGTCCTGCCAGGACCGGCCGCCGTCCACACTCCTCAGCACCGTTCCATCATTGACGGCGCCTCGAAATCCGCCGCTGGAAGCCCAGATGACAGAGCGATCCACGACGTCGACTGCTCTCAGAGCGTGGCGTGTGGCGGTCTTCGTGAAATGCCACGAGGGCAACCCCGCCGCGCGGGCAGAGACACCCGGTGCAGGCGTCGCCGCCGAAACAGCCAGGACGATCACCAGCCCAACGAACGCGTACACGCGGAACATTGACCTGCGAGCCAGAACACCCATCCCGCGGAGGCTAGTTCCGAACGGCTGGAATGAACACCCACAGGACGGACCAATCACGACAAAGAAGTCGATGAGGCGTTGGAACGGCGACCGGTGACTGACACGGCCGCAGCAGATGGCGCCCCGGCCGTGCACCGAGGAAGAGGCGTGGCAGATGTCGGCTCGGGTGTCCCGGCACTCCAACACCACGCTGCACGACGTGGCGGAGGCCGTGGCTACGACCACCACCTCGGGACAGTCCGGAGCCTCCACCGATCCCAGCGGTTCACTGGACATGGGCTGAACGCCACAGCGTGGGTGGTGCAGCGCACGGCCGGAACCTTCCAACCATGGAGGAACAATGGTCACCGACCCGCCCCGGGTCCGGAACAACCAGGTGGGCTTGTTCCCGCTTTCACTGACGCCATCGGTGTGGTGGTCAGGCCGCGAGGGCGACCTCATACTCGGCGTGACTGCGATAGCCGAGGCTGCCAGCGCAGATCCCCGCGCACCCCCGCCGGAACCACACCCCGGCAGCCGGCAGACCCACCATGCCC
This sequence comes from Streptomyces sp. NPDC047043, assembly GCF_040644055.1. Taxonomy (NCBI): domain Bacteria; kingdom Bacillati; phylum Actinomycetota; class Actinomycetes; order Kitasatosporales; family Streptomycetaceae; genus Streptomyces; species Streptomyces sp. NPDC047043. The sequence goes on along the minus strand of NZ_JBEYVO010000047.1, from coordinate 76,414 downwards.
ACTCCAGGGCCGTCGGCCTGACGCGTTGTCAGAGGCCGATGCGACGATGAATGGCCCAGCCGGCAAACAGCACAAGGGGGAGACCGCCCATGCCCCGGATCCGCTCTCGCGCGCACCCGCACGCGGTAGGCCCCGCTCCCCCGCGGGCACGGTCCGCGCCGCGTAACCCATGGCCACCGACACACAGGCCCCTACAACTCCAACGACACCGCAGAGTAAAACGGTTGCCGCGCACACAGTGGCCTCAAGCCCGCTGCCGCATCCAGGCAGCCACCCCTATCCGGGTGGCCGACAGTGACCCGGCGGCCTGCCCCACGCCGCCGACGCGGCAGGCGCCAACGGCCGTCCGACACAGCCCTGTTCGCCGCCCTGGTGGCGGCAGCCGCGGCCATCGCCCTGGCAACGAAGGCCGCCGTCTGGCTGACGGCCCACGGATGGGTGCTCCTCCCAGGTGCGGCGCTCGCCGCCGCGGCCGCCACCGGATGGACGTACCACCGCCACCGGCAAGCCCAGCAGCGGGCGCTACAGGCACAAGGTCTGCGCTACGCCCTGCCCGAGCTGGACGCCCTGCACCACGCCGAGTTCGAACACGCCATCCAGGCGCTGCTGCGCCGCGACGGCTGCCGTAACGCCACACGGGTCGGCGGCAGCGGTGACCTCGGCGCCGACGTCACCGCCACCGACCCCTACGGCCGACGCTGGGTCATCCAGTGCAAACACCGCCGAGGCGGCGACACCGGCGCCCCCGTCGGCACCCGTGATTTGCAGATCCTCAACGGCACCGCCCGCCCCGTCCACCACGCCGACATCGCCGTCCTGATCACCAACGGCCGCATCACCACACCCGCCCGCACCTTCGCCCGCCAGCAGCACCTGCACCTGCACCTGTGCCGGTCGGCTCGAACGCGCGTCCCATGGCCAAGTGGCAGCAGGAGTGGGATATTTGGCGACAGACGGCGAAATAAGCAGGAGGATCCGCTATGAAGCTCCAGAGCATCGAAGGAGGGCGCGGAAGGGTCGCGATCGACGTCACAGCGCGGGGACTGGCCAGTCCGAGGCTGGTGGAACGCAAGGTCCTAAAGGAACTCCGCCCCATTGAGGGCCTGCTCGTCGAGCTGTGTGAGCAGGGCGCCGCTGACTTCGCTCAGCGCCTCGTCGACGAAAAGACTCGGCACCTTGCAGCCACCGCGCGGCTGATCAATCCTGACGCGCCTGAGATGCCGTTGGAGCTCTCCACGCTCTACGTGGAGGCGGACAAGAAAGAGTCAGGGGCATCACGTATCGCCCGGGAGATACAGATCAAGCAGATGCCTCGCGGCAAAGCAGAGTTCGCGCCCTTCACAGCCGAACTGGACGAGGCACTGTGGCAGTTCAGTCCGTATGGGCTGCAGCCGAAGGACGGGCTGGGGGACTCTTGGTCTGGGAAGCCGCTCTTGGGTGGTGGCGCATCTGAGACGCCGTCCCGCTCCCCTCTCCCCTTCCCGTACACCGGCAAGAAGGAGGCTGCTGAACAGTACGCGATACGCGAGAGCGAGCACGCATGCGTCAGCGGCTTCTTCACCCACCTGATGGAGCAGCGGGACGAGATAGTGGAGAAGTCCGATGCGTATCCGCTGGAGACGGACCATCCTTGTGCGGTCCTGGACGCACCGCCCAGCCCGGTGCAGCACACGACGATCATCGAGGGACCGGTGTCTGTCTACAAAGGGCCCGTCTTCTACGGGGACGTCATGGACTCGCAGCTGGCCTGGGACAACAACGGCCCCGTCAACCAGACACAAATCTTTGAACCGGCCACTCCAGCACCCCCGGCCTCCGGCCCGCTCGACTTTACGACGGTAGCCTCGTGGAAGAAGCGGGACAGGTGACCGACAGCAAGACCCGCTGCTGCCCTTGAACGGCCATGCTCTTCAGTCGGCGGCACCCCTGTCCGATCAGGAAGGCCGGTTTCAGTGGCCGCAGTTGCACCCCGCGCAGCTTCTCCGTGATCAGGGGAGCGGCTGCGCGTGAGGGAGCTGGCCGGCGAGTCCTCGTCGGCGGTCGTGGTGGCGTGTCCGGGGCGGGCAGGACGACGGCATTGTTCTCAGGGCAGTACCCGGTAGAGGTCGCTCACCACGGTGTGGGCCAGTTCGGCGCTACTGCTGCCGACCCCCGTCGCCATCCCGGTGACGGCGCCCGCGGACACGGCAACCAGGGTGTTCCTGATGCGGCTGACCAGCGTCCGCAGTCGTCCCTCGTCCGGCCGCCGGCTCGACGCCTGCTGGACTACCTCATCGGCGTCACGACGCAGCGTCGCCTCGCGCTCCGCGGACAGGTTCAAGTCACCCAGTGCAGGGAGCAGTTGCTGCATGATGGCGATGAGCCGGGAGCAGGTCTCCTCACTCAGGCCTGCCCCCAGATACTGGCGCTGATCTACCCGTTCGTTGCCGAACGCGATCTGGCTGCCACTGATGGGGCCGTGGAACTGGGGTCCGCTCGTCTCGTTCATCGTCGACCTCTCCTCAGGTCTTCAGGCCACCGCGGAGGTGTCCAGCCCGGCGCGTGCGGCCCGGATCCGGACCAGCGATTCCGTGGTCTTCTGGCCGGCCGGCGAGTCACCGGCCCGCCTCGCATCACTGAGTACGGTGATGATCTCGTCCAGGCCGGCCCGGACCAGCACAAGATCGGGACGGGTGCCGGCCAGGTGAGCGTCGAGGTCGTCGGCACGGCGCCTGATGTCCTGCTCCGCAGCATGGCCAAGATGCATGGCTGGCAGGTCGGCCCTGATCTCCTCGAGCACGACCTTCACATGCTGGCAGGCAAGGGTGGCCTGCCGCGGACCACTTGGCAGTGTGTTGCTCGTCGGCGAGAGCGGCGACGTGCCGACGGGATCGGCGAGGTGTGTGCGCCGGCTCGCCTGAAGAGATTCACGGAAGCTCTGGGTCGTGCGCCTGAGGTCGTCGCCGCATTGCCGGGCCGCTTCCTGGATCTCCTTCCGGATCTGCGTTACTCCGCCCTGGTTGCCGATGGCGACCTGCGAGCCATGGATTTCACCGATGTAGGTGGTGTTGTTGATGACCGTGGTCGAGGCCGGCGAGGTTGTCCCGGTTGCAGGCGCTTCGGCAGGAGCCGCCGGCGCACCCGCACTACGGTGGACGGGATCGAACCGCGTTTCGGGCCTCCCACCGCGCGTCTGGCTGCCCGGGCTCCGTGGAGCGTGTTCCTCGTAGGGCGCCCCGCCCGGCGTCCGCGGCTCCGCCCACTCCGGCTCACCGTGCGATGTCCGACCGCGCAAGGGCAGATCCTGCTCACGGTATGAAGCCGGACTGCGCGCCGGCAGATCCTGCTCACTGGCTGGAGTCCGCGTGGAGAGAGACGACTGACTGGCGGGTTCCGCGGCTGGTGCAGCCCGCCATTGCGGCACCGCTGTTGGCTGATGTTGGACGCGCATGGATGGCAAGGTTCACCCCGTCGTGTTCGCCCGTCAAAATGCAACGGGGACAGGCACGTTCAAGGCCGAATGGGCCGTTCGGCGAGTGTGACACGCTGAGTACACCAAGCCCGCGCATGTGAGCGCCGAGAGATCGCCTACTCCCACCGCACCATCATCAGCACTATCTGCCGCTTCGTTCTTCCACAGACAAACGGAAGAAGCGTGGGGGAATTCAATACAGTTGAGCACCGGCCCGCCGGATCAGGCAGCGGTCCGAGTCCGCCTCTGGACCGTCCCATAACTGCTGCTCTTGAGTGAGACGCTCTGAGCACTTCGCAGATCGCGCGCGCCCCGGACAGCTGTGTGGGCCGCGCCCTCCCACGTGTCGCCCGCCCTGGCCCGGTGCACCGCTCACTGCGCCTCATCCCGTCGGTGTCTCGCGTGCCGGCGGGACGCTGCCGGGTGCGACCAGACCGCTCTGGTAGGCGACGGCCACCAGTTGGGCTCGGTCCCGGGCGCCCAGCTTCATCAGCAGGCGGCTCACGTGGGTCTTGACGGTAGCGTCGCCGATGGTGAGGTGGTCGGCGATCTCCGGGTTGGTGAAGCCGTGGGCGATCAGGACGAAGACCTGGCGTTCCCGGTCGGTGAGTTCGGCCAGGCGCTGTGGGGCGGGCAGGCGGCCTTCGGGGCGGGCGGCGAACTCGCGGAGCCGGTTGGGCGTGACGACCGGGTTCAGCCAGGCGTCCCCGCGGGCCAAGGTGTGGACGGCGCGGACGAGTTCGGCCGGAGCGGCGTCCTTGAGCATGAAGCCCGAGGCGCCGGCGCGCAGGGCGGCGTAGACGGCTTCGTCGAGGTGGTAGGTGGTCAGGATGAGGACCTTGATGGGTCCGTCGGGGTCGGTGGAGAAGTGGTCCGCGGTGATGCGGCGGGTGGCCTCCACGCCGTCGATGTGCGGCATGCGGACGTCCATGACGACGACGTCGGGCTTCAGTTCGCGCGCGGTGGCCACGGCGGCGGCGCCGTCTGCCACCTCGGCGACCACGTCGATGTCGTCTTCGCTGTTGAGCAGCATGGCGATGCCGCCGCGGACGAGGAGTTGGTCGTCTGCCAGGAGTACGCGGACGGGCCCGGGGGCGGCGGGATCCGGGCCTTGGGGCGGGGGCGGGGTGTGGGGCACGGCGGTATCCAAGGGTTGCGGGCGGCACGCGGATGGGGTGTGCGGCACCGGTCAGGATGCTCCCGGGCCGCGGGTGGGGTAAGGGGGTGGGGCACCGGGACGGTCCCCCCGTGTACCGTCCCGGTGGGCTGGTGGGTGCTCAGACCGGGGTGGGTATGAAGACGCCCGGTGCGAACCAGCTCATGCTGATGTAGAGGCCCTGGCCGCGGTCGAGGGCGCGCAGCGCCTCGTGTGTGCCGGCCACGAAGAGCCAGGCGGATCCACGGCTGTGCGGGGCTGGGAATGCTGCCGCCGACGGCGACCACCAGTTCGTTGACCGTGTCCGCGGCGTCGAGGATCTGCCGCAGGGTGTCGTGGTCGATCTGCAGGTGAAAGCCCCACCAAAAGACCCGTACCGTCACGCCGGGCGCCCCGGCGGCGGCCGGTGTGGGAGCGGAGTGGTCCACCACCGTGATGAGGGGTGTCGGGGTGGTGAGGAGGGGGCCGTGTTGCTTTCAGGCGCTCTGGCACAGCGGCGGCAGGAGTCCGTCGCCCGGCCAGAAGGGCTGCTGAGCCGTAAGGCCGGTGAGGAACAGGCCGACCTCGGTCAGGACCTTGGTTCGGTCGTCCGGCCCGTACATCGTGAACTCCCCTGCTGCAGCGTCGAAGGCGCGCACCTGGCTGGCGGGACCGGTGCAGATCAGGGCCCGGGCGACTTCGGGGAGTCCGAGGCTGAGGGCGTCGCACCTCTGTGTCTGCACGAGGTGTACCAGGTCGATGGTGACGCGCTCCCAGTCTCCGACTGTCGGCCAGTCGGCGCCGCCGTTCAGTTCGTGGGTGAGGGTGGCCAGCGGGATGATCTCGCCAGGCTGTCGTCCTTGGGTGAGGAGGTCGTGGATCCGGGTGCCGTCGGGCTGGAGTACCCGCGGGTGGAGCAGGGTGTCGGCGGCCACGAGGGTGGTGTTGATCTCCTGGGTTCCGGGGCCTGGGTAGTAGGGCTGGTGCGCGAAGAGCAGGTAGACGGCTGAGGTGCGGGTAGCGGTGTTGGGATCGGGCATGACGAGTGCTCCTTCCAGTGGTGAGGTGCCGGGCGTGTGTTGAGGTGTCGACCGGAGGCCAGGCGGCCGCCCCGGCTTGCGGGCCTGGTCGGTGTTGCCCTGCCTGGCCTGGGCGGGTGCGTGCTTGAGGATCTGGGCGACCTGGTCGGCAAGCTGGAGCATCAGCCGTTCGCGGGCGACGAGTTCGCATGAGGCTGAGCGGGTGTCGTGCATTTGGAGCAGGTCGGCGGCGTCCCACAGCAGGTGTTGGCCAATCTCGGCCGGGCGACGCAGTTCGTAGCGGTCGCTGCTGGCGGCGGCCTGGACGAGGCAGGTGTGCAGGGCTGCGAGGCGCTGGAGGTAGCGGCAGGCGCTGGCGCCTTCGACGCTGCGGACGTGTTCGCGGCTCCGGGCGTCCAGCGTGGTTGGCAGGTGCTCGGCGAGCAGTGGCACGAGCACGATCGCTGGCAGGGCGACGTCAGCGGGGATGCCGTCGGCCATGGCGAACAGGCCGGCGATCAGGCTCAAGAACGCGACCGCGACGGTGACGAGGCGCAGCGAGCCGGGGATGCCGGGGGCCAGGCCGATGCGCCGGGCGGGGCGCCTGGTCAGCCAGCGCAGGGTCAGGCGCTGCGCTGGCGTGGCCGATGGCGTGAGGACTCCGATCTGGTGGGGGAGTTCGGGCCGGGAGCCGTCGCCCGGCATCGTCCAGGCGAACCAGCCCCACCGGGTGCGCTCGTAGACGAGCACGGGTTCGCACTCGGCTGTGCAGGTGTGGCCTGGGACGTGGCCGATTCGCAGGGCGCGCGCGTGTTCCGCCGCCCACCGGCCCGGGTCAGCCGCGAAAGGGGGTTGGCGCTGAGCGAAGCCGGATGGCGGTGGTGTGCGGCGGGTGGCGGTCACGGGCTGCTTCCTTCCGGTTGGGCGGTGAAGGCGGAGGCGCACGTGGTGCAGCGGCCGTCGCCGTCGGGGTGGGCGCGCCGGGGTGTGGGGCCGGGGCAGGTGCGGCAGAGCGGCCAGCCGAGGCAGGCCGGGCAGAGGTCCTCGCCGGGGGCGGTTCCGGGTACGCCGCAGCCGGCGCATTCGGTAAGGGCCCGGTAGGTCAGGGCCTCGCTCACCGTGCGGGTGGCGGCGGAGCCGGTCATCGGCTGCGTCGGCGGGTCGTCCCACACGGGTGCGTGGTGAGGGTCGGCCGCGAGGGTGGGCGGCGGGTAGGCCTGGGCGGCACGCAGCCGGGCCGCGATGATCGCGCCGACCGTAGTTCGTACCGGATGAGGCAAGGGCCGGGCGGCGATGACGTGCCGCAGCTGCTCGCGGCTCCAGCCGGATTCCAGCATCACGGTCACGACGCGGCCTTGGTCGGTCAGCGCCTGCCCCATCAGCAGCAACTCGGGGCGGGCCGCCCCGAGTTCGAGCAGCAGCCGGATCCCCGGGTGCATCTCATCCGCCGCGGGCGCGGCCGGCGGGGACGCCGGCGTGTCCGGCCGGTCCGTGCGTCCAGGTGCGCGCGGCGCGTGGCCGCGGCACGGACGGAGGGGTCTGGTGTTCTGCTGAGTGGTGTTCTTGTCGTTGGTGTTCTTAGTGGACCGATCAGCCAACGCAGGGTCATCCACTGGTGGAAAACCCGACTCTGGTTGTGACCTGCTATTTTGCCAAGCGGGCAGGTCGGTGATGAAGTACACGGCCGCGCCGAGGGTGCCGTCTGGGCCGCGCTCGCGTTCCCGGACCAGGAAGCCGTGCTTCTGAAGTTCCTTCAGGCCGCTCTTGACGGCTGAGTCACCGTCGCGGCCGCGGCGGGCGATGTCGGTGACGGTCATCCGCCAGCCGTCCCGGTGCGTGGAGAGCAGGCCGAACAGGCCCTTGGCCTTGAAGGACAACTGGGTGTCGCGGAAGAGCCCGTTGGCGATCTGGGTGAACTGATCGGCGGCCATCACGCCCCGGCGGATGCCCGCCGAGAGTCCGTCGACGTGCTCGGCCTCGGGGGCCGTGACCACCAGGCCGGCTTCGATCAGCGCCAGGTCCAAGGTGACCGGGCGGTCCGTGATGCAGTAGACGATCTCGCCGAGGGTGCCGTCCGGGCGGCGCAGGCGTTCACGGATCAGGTAGCCGTGCGCCTCGAGTTCCTGCAGGCCGGTGCGGACCGCTTCCCGTCCGTCCGGGCCCAGGCGGACGAGGTCGGTGACCGTCACCTGCCAGCCGTTCCGGTGCGTACTGACGTACCCGAAGATGCCCTTCGCTTTGAACGACAGATCCGAGTCACGAAACAGCGCGTTGGCGATCTGGGTGAACTGATCAGCCGCCATCACGCCCCGGCGGATCCCCGCCCCGAAGCGACTCACCGCCGCGCCCCCGACGCCTGCCGCACGCTGTGGCCACGGCGGCACACCGGGCCCGCCGAGGTGGGGCGGCCGGTAGTCCTGGGCGTGGAGGCGTGCGTGTGTTCCATGGCGTCAGCTCACCCGCCGACCCCGACCAGGCTGACGGCCACGAGCCCCGACCATCGGTCACGATCCGGCAACGCAGCCCTCTAGCTGCCGTGGTCGGGCTCATGGTCGGGCCGACCACGGCGCCTTCAACCGGGGCGCTCGGTGATGGCGCAGCCGACTGCGCAGCCCCGAACGGGCGTTGCGCAATCGGGCTGCGCAACCGGCCTGAGGATCCTGCGCAGTCCAGTGGTGCCGGGTCGGCTGCGCAGTCGCCCCGAGATTCCTGATCTTCACTTGCGCAGGTCCCTCTGACGCACTGCGCAGATGCCTGACGCGGCCCGGCCGGCTTGCGTCTGCGCATCGGTGTCCGGGCCCTGTGGCCCGGCGGCCGGTGATCGCACAACGGTCGCCGGTGAGGGGATTCAGCGCCGGACGCGATGGCCTGTCGTCGGCTCCCGGCTGACCCGTGGTCGGGGTCATGGTCGGGCCGACCATGACCCCGACCACGGACTTCGTGTCCCCATCGTGACCGTGGTCGGGGGTTCGTGGTCGGTGGTCGGGTCGGGGTCGACCGGTTTTCTCGAGGTCAGCAACATCCGTTCTGACCTGGGAGTTTGACCATGTCCCCTGGCACGCAGGCCTCACCGAGCGAGGCCGCTGCTGCGATGGCGGCCGGCGCCCGGCTGGAGGCGATGCGCCGCCGCGTGCGCCTCTCACGGATAGCGGTCTGGACCGTCATCGCGGCTGGCCCCATCTCCCTGTGCGTCGCCGTCGCCTCCACCCCGACCACGGTCGCGGCCCCCGCGACCAAGCCCACCGCCGTGCGCACCGCCACGGCCGCCACCAATCCGGGCGGCTATGCGCAGGTGTTCGTCAGCGCGTGGCTGCGCAGCGACGCGAACGACGAGACGAGTGCGCAGGCACGGCTTGCGCAGTCGATGGCGCCGGACGTCGCACTGCCCGACCCGGCTACCGATGCGCAATCGGCGCCTTGGTTGGTGACGGCGGTGCGCAGTGCGCTGCGCGGCACCGGCGCGTGGTCGGTGACGGTGGCTGCGCAATACGCAGGCGGACCGGTGCGCTACTACGCCGTGCCAGTGGCCTGCGACAGCACGGGCTCCTCGTTCACGGTGACCGGTGCGCCCGGCGTGGTGGCCGGCCCGGCCCGCGCCTCGGTGGCGAAGTCGTCGTACGCCGTGACCGTCCCGGACGGTGATCTGGCGTCCGCGGTCGGAGAGTTCCTCACCGCCTATCTGACGAGTGCCGGCGAAGTCGACCGCTACCTGGCGCCCGGCGTGAGGCTCACCGCCGTCGCCCCTGCCCCGTACACGGCGATCGCCGTCCAGCAGGTGTCGGCCATCGAGGAGGCGGCGGCCGCGGAGCAGGTGCCGGCGGACGGCACGACGGTGCGGGTGCTCGCTTCGGTGGAAGCCCGGGACGCGACCGGCCGGTGGCCGCTGGCGTACGAGCTCACCCTCACCGCCCGCTCTAGCCGGTGGGAAGTCGCCGCGCTCCAGTCCGGCACGGCCCAGGACGGGGGCGGGCGATGAACACCGTGTACAGCCTGATGCTCGCCGGGCAGCTGGACGACCTCGGCAACTCGTGGATCACCATGTTCAAGGAGTGGGCGACGAAGGGTCTGCAGGCCGGTCTCATCTGCCTGGTCGTCGTCATCATGATCCAGAAATTCTCCCTCAAGGCGGGGATCGGCGCCCTGCTGCTGATGGTGATCGCGCTGGGTCTGTACAACTCGCGCAACGACCTGGCGAACATGTTCACCGACGAGGTGAAGAACCCGTCCAAGGGCGCGCCCGCCGTCCCCGGCGTCGTCCGCTCTGAACTCCCGGCCTCGCGTGACCACTCGCCGGGCGTCGGGGGCCGGCGGTGAGCTCCGCCGCCGCGGCCCGGGTGGGCCGCTACTACACCGCCGCCCGCCGCCACCCCTGGGTGCTGGGCAAGGTCGCCGACTGGAAGATCCCCCTCGGCCCATACACGCCCGCGCAGATCGCGCTCGCCGTCATCGGCGGCTTCCTTCTGGTCAAGACGATCAGCTGGTGGTCGTGGATGGGGCCGGTCCCCATCGTCGGGTGGGGCCTGACCATCTGGATGGTGCGCAGGCCGAAGGTCCGGGGCCGTGCTCCGATGCAGGCCGCGTTGGGCTGGGTGCTGCTTCTCTGGCAGCCCCGCGGAGGGCGGATCGGCGGGCGGGCCGGCCGCGACCGCGCTCCCCGCCCGCTGCTCGGCGGCTTCACCATCGAGGACACTCCCGCGCCCCATTCCGCTGTGCACGCCGCACCCGCCCGTGCGGTTCAGCAGCGTCCAGCCCGGGCGCCGCACCCGAGCCCGGCCACAGGCTGCTCGTCTGCGCCCCGTCGCACAGAGCCGGTTGCTCCCGCGGTGGCCGCGGGGCCGGTGTCGGGTGTGCAGCACCTGCTCGCGCTCGCCCAGAGCGGGGGTGCGCGGTGAGGGTGCCGATCCGTCATATCGCCGGGCATCTGGTGTGGTCGACGCAGGGCAGCGTGTGGGCCCTCTACCGCCTGCACCCGGGCCCGGACGCCCAGGGGCGCCGCGAGGAGACCGTCCAGGGCACCTACGTGCCCGCCCCCGTCCGCGACGAACAACTCGCCAAGACCACACACTTGGTGCGCTCTCTTGCCGGGGCCCCGCGCCTGTACGGCATGTGCGCCCAGGTCGACCCGGGCGAGATCGCCCTCCAGATGATCGAGGGCATCGAGCCGGCCGAGCAGGCACCCGGTGCGGGCCAGCACCCGTGGGTGGAGAACGTCGAGGCCGCCCTGGATCTGCTGGACGACCAGGAGATGCACCACCGCACCCTGTGGCTGGCCGTGCCCCTGCAGACCGAAACAGGCGGCCTGCAGGTGTCTGCGTCCCTCGGTGCGGCGTGGGCCGAGGTCGCGCCGCTGCTGGGCATGCGGCCGGCGCCGGTGGCCCGGCGCGAGGTGAGCGCGTATCGCGAGCAGGCCTCCCGAGTGGAGGCTGCGCTCGCCGGCGGCATCTCCTTCCGGCCCGCCCGCCCGGCGGAGATCGTGTGGATGATCCAGCACGCCCTGCACCGCGGCCTGGCCGAGCCGCTGCTCGCCGAAGCCGAAACCAGCGAGATGTACGGCGGGCAGATCCGTGACGGGGTGCTGCACTCCCCCAGCTACGCCGACCTCGGCCAGGTGCGCCTGCAGGAAGGCGGCGTCGACCCCGACCTCGACGACATCGATGAGCTCAAGAGCGCGGGCCGGATCACCCGGTCGGGCCGCACCGCCTGGTGGCGGCTGAGCACCGGCTCGCCGCTGGGGCGGCGCTGGCTGCAGGTCGAGTCCGAGCACGGGGTGGGCTACCAGGCGCAGTTGGCGCTGGCCGAGTGCCCGCCCGCGGTCAGTCAGGACGCCGCCGACCTGTTCGCCCAGCTGGAGCTGCTCGACTTTCCCGTCGACTACGCCGTCGACCTCACCCTCGTGCCGGCGGAGAAGGCCCGCGAGCAGGTGCGGCGCAAGAAGAACGAACTCATCGACCAGGCCGACCAGTACGACGCCCGCCCCACCGGCATGCCCGCCTCCTTGACCGAGGCCGCCCGCGACCTGGGCGAGCTCGATGCCCGCCTCTCCCGAACCAGCGTGGAGGTCGAGGTGCAGTCGGTGACCGTGCTGACGGTGTGGGGGCCGACCGCCGCCGTCTGCGACGCCCGGGCCCGGGCCCTGGCCGCGCTGCTGGGCGGCGCCGACTACCGGGCGGTGCGGCCGGCCGGTCTGCAGGAGGCCCTGTTCACCCTGGGTCTGCCCGGCACCGTCCGGCCGGGTGTCGTGCGGGAGTTCACCCAGCACCAGATCAGCGAGGACTGGGCGCTGTCCGGGGCCTTCACGGCCGCGGAGGTCGGCGACCCGGGCGGCATGTTCCTCGGCATCGACCTGGACTGCGGTACCACCCGCCCCGTCATGATCAACGTGGCGGATGCGCCCAAGGTCGATGCCTCCGCCTCGATGGGCATCGTCGGGGATCTCGGCGCGGGCAAGAGCGTCCTGCAGAAGCTGATCGCGGAGGCGGTGTGGGCGCGCGGCGGCTGCGCGATCTGCATCGACCGCACCCCCGTACGCGAATGGGCAACCTTCGCGCGCACCGCGGCCAAGGGCCGCGTCCAGATCATCGACGCCGCCCAGGCCGAAGTCTCCATCGACCCGCTGCGCATGTTCGACGGGCCCGAGGGCCGCCACTACGCCCTGTCCTACCTCACCCTGCAGCTCGGCATCGGCCCGATGAGCACCAACGGCGAGGTCCTCCACCACGCCGTCGAGCAGGCCGCCCTCAGCGACGCCCCGTCCATGCACCGCGTCCTTGAGGTCCTCGAGGAGATGGCCACGCGCGAGGCGGGCAAACGGCAGGACGCGGCCGCCACCCTCGCCGGCCTCATCCGGGTCGTCGCCACCAACTCCCTCGCGGCGATGGTCTTCGACCCGACGCTGCCGCCGGTGCGGTTGGACGCCTCCAGCACCTCCGACATGATCGTGATCACCACCACGGGGCTGAAGCTGCCCCCGAAGGCCGCGTTCGCCAACCCCGAGATCCTGCACCAGCAGCCGCTGGAGGCGCTGATCGGCCGTGCGGTGCTCTACCTCATCGCCGCGATAGCCCGCCAGACCGCCTTCGAGGACCCCGAGCGGTTCACCGCCGTCGTCCTGGACGAGCTGTACTGGCTGACCTCGTCCGCCGAGGGCACCGCCCTGGTCCACGAGATCCTCCACGACGGCCGCAAGCACGGCGCCGGCCTGCTGGCGGGCTCACACGACGCCGCCGAACTCGGCCCCGACCGCGGCCTGATGGCCTACCGCGCCCTCGCCCGCACCGCCGATCGCGAACGCGCGCGTCGCGGACTGGAATTCGTCGGACTCGACCCAGGCGACGGCGAGCTGCTGCGGCTGGTGACCACCGGCCTGTCCCCCGTCGGCCAGAAGGGCCGGGAGGGCGAGTTCCTGCTGACCTGCCCGCGGCAGAACACCGGCCGCATCAAGGTCTCCATCCCCCGCATCGAACGCATCACCACCTCCGTCACCACCACGCCGGGACGCCGCACGAGCTCTGCCTCCGCCTCCGTGCCGGAGCCGCCCGCCGGTGCCGGGGAGACCCGTCCGAAGGAAACCGTCTGATGACCACCTTGTCGTGGGACCGCGCGCGGCGCGTCGCCGCCGCCGTGAGCGTCCTCACCGTGCTCGCCGTCGTCATCGCCGCGGTGGTGCTCGTCCTCGGGGCGGGCGTGCCTCGGGCGTGGTGGCCGCACACCGGGCAGGCCTTCGCCGCCGACGCCGCCCGCCGGGATCCCTGCGCCCTGATCGTGGACCCGGCCACGGCGTACTGCGAGCGCCGCCCCGCGGCCAAGACCTCCGCCGGCCACAAGGACGTCGGCGGCGGGGCGTGGCGGCTGGTGCCCGCCGGATCGGGCGTGGCAGCCCTGGTGGTGTGGCGGCTTCGGGCCGCTGGGCAAAGGCGGCACTGACGTGTTGCGTCCAGACTGCGCGACGCTGCGTTCGGCCGGCTTCGTGGTGCTGCTCACCGGCGTGTTCCTGCTGGTGAACACCCAGGTCGTGTACGCGGTCGACAGCGAGACCGGGGATCTGCTCGCCCCGCTGAACATCTACTCGTCCGAGGGTGTGCCGATCGACGGGTACGACCTGAACGCGTCGGGCGGCTCCATCGTCGCCTTCAAGACGCAGGCCCTGGCCTTCGCCCTGTCCGGGCTGTTCACCCTGATCCGGCTACTGGTCGGGCTGGCCGGCTGGGCGATCGAGGTGGCCTTCCGGTTCCCGCTGCTCAAGCTCCTCACTCACCCGGCGCAGAAGGTCGCCGACACCTACGACACGGTGGTCGTCGACACGCTCGGGATCAAGGGGCTCCTGCTGGCCTGGGCGTTCGTGTTCGCGGGGTTCATGATCGTGCGTGGTCGCGTCGGCCGCGGTCTGGGCGAAATCTTCCTCACGCTGCTCATCGGGGCGATCGCCGCCTCGGCTCTCATCCGCCCCGACACCCTGCTCGGCCCGGACGGGCCGCTGGGGCAGTCCCAGCAGGTGGCGGCCGAGGTCGCGCAGCAGAGCGTCAACTCCTATGACTGGGGCGGCAAGCTCGCCAGCTATGACCCGTGCGCCGGTATGGCCGGCAACGCCGAGATCACGTGTGAGCAGCGGGAGGGCGAAGGACCGGTCTCGGCAACGGAAGTGGCCCGCCCCCTTCAGGATTCGATCACCAACGCGCTGATCGTCAAGCCGTACATGCTGCTGGAGTACGGGCGCATCCTCGACCCCGCCAAGCCTGCCGACCGCAAGGCCTATGCCGTCCACCTGAAGTGGGTCATCGGCGGGTACAAGGCCGGGCCCGACGGCACGGACGCCAAGGACGATCCCTGCCGTCGAATCGCCGGACCGGGCCGGGCGTATTGCGAGCGGGGGAACGACGACAAGGGCACCGCGGGGGCACTGCCCGAGCTGACGCCGGGCGGCGAACTCCTGGACGCCTCCAATGCGATCGTCACCGACGAGGACCAGGAATTCGCCGCGTTCCTCGCGGACATGAAGAAGGCCGGACCGGTCGGCAAGTCGTGTGCCGCCTACGCCGAGAAGCCCACCTGGTGGCGGGTCGGCGGAGCCTTCCTGCTGCTGATCGCCGCCCTGTTCATCTGCGGCATGCTGCTGTCGTCAGCGATCGTCCTGCTCGGCACCCAGGGCATCTGCGCCGCCGCCGCAGCCGCGGGCGGCGTCACCTTCGTCGCGGGCATGCTGCCCGGCCCCGCCCGCCAGAGCGTGTGGAAGTGGCTGTCCCTGTGGGGGATCGCAGTCCTGGCCGTGGTCGGGATCTGCGCGTTCATCCCGTTCTTCGGGATCGCCATCGACGCCACCATCACCCGCGGGCCCGACCTGATGGTCGAGCGGATCCTCCTGATCGACGTCCTCGCCATCGCCGGTGCGGCCGGGCACCGCCGCCTGCTGACATCGATCGCCTCTTTCGGCCGGCGCATGGCGATGCGGATGCGCTACGCCAAGGTCGGCGGCACCCACCTGCCCGGCGACACCTCCGAACTCGGCGCCGCCCTCGCCATGAACTCCCCTGCCGCGATGGGCGGTTACGGCGGCGGGCTGCGGGCCTTCACGGGCGGGGGTGGCGGCCGGTTCGGGATGCTCGGCACCCGGCAGCGGCTGATGGGCGCACTCGCCTCGCTGTTCGACGGGGCGGGCATGCCGGTGGACACCGGCGGGCTCCTCGCCGATGCCACGGCCGAAGCGGGGCGCGGGCTCGCCCCGTTGACCGCGGCCGCGGCGGTGGGCTCCCTGGGCGCACGGCTCGGCGGGAAGGGCGCGCACTGGCTGCTGATCGGACGCCGTCCGGATCGGGAGCAGTTGGCCAAGTGGCGCAAGCCCACCGCCGACGGCGACCCCGGCGCCAGCGGGCCATCGGATGGCGGGGGCGGCGGCCCGGGCGGCACGGGGCCGCGTCGGCCCTCGGGCCCGCCCGACCGGTACCGCGACGAGGACGGGCAGGTCGTCGACCGCACCACCGGCCGCGTGCTGCACGACCAGAACAGCGACCGCACCCTGCTGTCGACCCGGGCCCACAACCGGCTGGTCCGCTTCCGCGGCTACCGCATCCTGCACCGCGGCGGGCGGGCCGCGTACGGGGCGACGATCGGGCTGCCGGCCAACGTCCGCCGCGCCCGGTCAGGGGGGTCGCGCTACTCGCAGGACGCCCGCCAGCAGGTGCGGGTGTGGGGCAACACCGTCCGCGAGGACGGCCGGGCCTGGGGCGACACGGGCCGTCACGTGGCCCGCGTCCTGCGGGACCACACCGACGACAGTGGCGGACCCGGCCCGTTCACAGGCCGCCGACTGCCGGCCGCAGGTACCCCGGCCGCCTCGCCCCGACCGACTGCGCCTGCGCGGCCCACCCGACCGGCTGCGCCTGCACGACCCGCTCCGCCGGCGGGGGGTCCCGCAGATCCGCCGCCGGCACCGCTCCCGCCGCGGCGCCCGCGCCCGCCTCGGCCCGATCTCGGCAGCCCTGCTCGTCCCGCAGGTGGGACCGTGCGCAACCCGCGGGAGGAGGCGCGGGAGCGGATGCGGGAGCTGCTGCGGCGGACCGAGGCCGACGCCGAGGGGCTCAACCGCCTGCGCCAGGTGCGGGAGCGGTGGCTGGACGAAGAGGGTGAGGACGAGTGAGGCCGCCGGCACGCCGCATCAGGCGGTGGGGATGTGTCGTCGCACTGCTGATGTTCGCCGCCGTGTGCTGCGCGGCGCCGGCCGGGAACGCGATCAGCGCGTACGTCGCGCTGAAGACCGGTGCGCAGGACGACGGCGGGATCGCCGAGGGCGGCAGTGCCGCGGACATCCCGCCGCGGATGCTGACCGCCTACAAGAAGGCCGTCCAGCAGGTCGGGAAGTACGTGCCCAAGTGCCAGGGCATGCGCTGGCCGATCCTCGCCGGGATCGCGAGGGTCGAGTCCGACCACGCGGTGGGCCGCAACATCGCTGACAACGGCGACATCCGCCCGCGCATCTACGGGGTGCTCCTCAACGGCTCCGGCGCCGGCGGCAACACCACCGCCTTCCCCGACACCGACAACGGAAAGTGGGACGGCACCGCGCAGGGAGAGCGTGCCGTCGGCCCCTTCCAGTTCCTGCCCTCCACCTGGGAGTCGATCGGCAAGGACGCAGGCGGCGACAAGACCGCCGATCCGCACAACGCCGACGACGCCGCGCTCGGCGCCGCCATCTACCTGTGCGCAGACGGCCGCGACCTGACCAAGCGGGACCAGCTCACGGCCGCGATCTGGCAGTACAACCACTCCAGCGCATACGTCGCCAACGTCCTGGGCTGGATAGACCAGTACACGGCGGCCGCCAAGGACCCGGACCTGAAGAACGTCTCGGGCAAGGCCCGCACCGCCATCGAGGCGGCGCTCTCCCAGCGAGGGGTGCCGTACTCCTGGGGCGGCGGCACCGCGAGCGGCAAGTCGTACGGATTCTGCTGCTCCCCCAGCGGCACGAGCGGCGCAAACATCAAGGGCTTCGACTGCTCCGGGCTGACCCAGTACGCGTACGCACAGGCCGGCATCACCCTGCCACGCGTCGCAGCCGCCCAGGCCGGGGCCGGCCAGCGCATCCCAGCAAGCCTCGGCACGAGCGCGCTCAAGCCCGGTGACCTCGTCTTCTACGCCACCGCTCCCGGACACGATTTGACGATCTATCACGTCGGGATCTACCTGGGCAGCGGACAGATGGTCAACGCCGCCCGCCCGGGCACCATCGTCCGGCTGGACGCCGTCAACGCGATGTCCGGCTACGCGGGGGGAGCCCGACTGCTGTGACCACCACCCCCCGCTCCCCACGCCTGCTGCTGCTCACCACCGTCCTGCTCGCTGTCGCCGGCCTCGCTCTGCTGGGCATGCCGCACGGCCAGGAGCCATCGGCCCCGGCACCGTCGCCGGCCACCCAGGCCACCACGGGCGGAGCGTCGGCCGCCGCCGAGCCTCCCGCCGGCAAGCCGACCGCACCGGCGGCTGCCACCGAGCCGTCGACCCCATCCACACCGTCCGCCGTCGAGTCTGCCCTGCCCCTGCACGGCGAGGGCGCGGCCGGCGACCAGGTGGTCCAGCGGAACTTGGCGGCAGCCTGGCCCGCCGATCTCCCCGCAGCCGACGAGCGGGTCCTGCTCGCCGCGGGCCGTGCGCTGCTGCGCGCGGACGCCACCGGAGTCGGCCGAACGCAGTGGCCCACCATCTTCGGCGACTCGGGCCAGACGGTGGCCCCGGCCTTCGCCACCGCTCGCTTTCGCATCCAGGCCGCGATCGCCCGCCGCGACCACAGCCCCCACACGGCGGTGGTCCATCTGGTGTGGGCCGGCACCGACCGCGGCGGAACCTTCACCGATCTGCGCATCACCGACTGGCACTTCACCCGCACCACCACCACGAAGGGGGCGTCCACGTGGACACCGCAACCCCGTACCTGACCGGCCAGGCTGCCGCGTCGGCATCCAGCCGGGTGCTCGGCCTGGTTACGGCCCTCGTGCACACCGCCGGCTGGATGCTCACCTACTGGTGGGTGGTGGCCCTGGCCGCCGTCGCCTGCTGGGCCGGCACCGAGGCGCTCGTGCGCCAGCTGGCGCGGAAGGCCTCCGCCGAGCGGATGGCCCTGGAGCTCGTCCCCTCACAGCACTTCGACCCGGGCCTGGAGGAGATCTTCCGCCGGGGTGTCCAGCTGGCCCGGGCCTCGACGAGCATGCCATGGTGGGCGCCGCGCCGATCGAAGGCGGTGCAGATCAGGCTGCGCGCCGACGGCTCCAGCCCGCTGCGCTACCGCGTCGAAGGCCCCGCCGGCGGCGAACGTCTGCTGTCCATCACGCCGTTCGGGCCGGCCGTCACCGTGAAACGGGCCCGCCCTCTGATCGACCAGGCCCGCGCGCACGTGGTGCGGGCGGAGTTCCTCCTGCGCGGCAAGCCGACCGCGCCCCTGCGTGAGGTCCCGCTGAACCCGGACCCGTTGCAGCCGCTGATCGACGCCGTCTCGGACCTGCGTGCCGAGCTGGGGGATCTCGCCGAGATACGGCTCGACCTCCAGCGCGCCGCCAAGTGGTCGCTGCGCGCCCGCCGGCTGCAGCTGATGGCGGGCGCACGCCGCGCGGAGCGGCGCGAAGCCCAGCGGGCCGCCCGGTGGATGCGGCAGGACGCAGGCGGTATCGAGGACTCACTGACCTGGCAGCTGCACCAACTGGTCACGGGCCAACAGGGCGCAGGCGGGCGCCGGCTGGTCATGCCGCCCATCCCGCGCCGAGTGGACCCGGAAGAGGCGCTGGGCAAGCTGGCCGAGGACGACCACCTGGTGCGCGTGCAGCTGCTGGTGATGTGCGCGTCGAACACCGAGGGCCGCGCCGAGGCAAGGCTCGCTCAACTCCAGGCCGCGCTCGATGTGTTCGGCGGCGGCTCCCGGTGGGCGATGCGCGGGGTGCGGGTGGGCCCGTGGCGATTCGGGGCGGACCGCTGGCCCTCCCGGCGCGGCTTCGAGCGGCGCTGGGATCTGGGACACTGCCAGCCGCCCCGGGCGAACTGGGTCCAATTGAACGAGCTGGTGGGGCTGCTCAAGCCGCCCACGGCGCACTGCCGCCTGCCGCTGCTCGCCGACGATCTGCCGACGTTCGAGTTCAACAATCCGACGTTGCTGCTGCAGGGCATCTACCGCGGCCCGGACGGCCGCAGGCGCCTGGTCGCCACCTACGCCACGGAGACGCTGTTCGAGGTCGGGGTGGGCAAGGCGGGCGGCGGCAAGACCGAACGGGCTTTGGCCCAGGCGATCGGCTGGGCGCATGCCGGTGGCGGGCTGATGTTCGTCGACCCGCACCGCGACTCCTGGCCGCGCGCCGTGCCCTTCCTCGCCCACGACCACCTCATGCCGCGCATCGCGTTGATCGACCTCAACGCCGGCGGATCTGCCCCGCGGGTCAGTTGCTGGAACCCGATCGGCATGCACCAGGGCCAGATCGGCCACGAGGTCGTCGAGGCGAGTGCCGACGCGTATGCGTCCGTGCTCGGCTGGGACGACACCACCGCGCCCCGCGCCCTGACCCTCCTCACCGCCTGCCTGGCCGTGCTGGTGGCCGTCAACGAGGCCGCCTGCCAGGCCGGCCGGCCCCACGACCAGACCACCGTCTTTCACCTGCACCCCCTGCTCACCGACCCGGACTTCCGCACGACGGCGCTCAAAGCGGTCGACGGGCGCCTGGATACCCAGACCCACTCGTGGTGGCAGACGGTGTTCCCCACGCTGCCCACCGACGCGTACGCCGTCGTCCTCAACCCGATCGCCCGGCTGGCCGCCAACCCCGTCACCCGGGCCTTCCTCGGGCAGCCGGCCGGCGTCTACAACATCCGGGCCGCAATGGACTCCCGGATGATCGTGTGGGTGTGCCCGGGCGGCAACGGGCCCACCGACCGGCTGATCACCGCCCTGCTCGCTAGGGACCTGCTGCGCGCGGTGCGCTCACGCAGGGACACCCCGCACGGCCGGCGGGTGCCGTTCCGCGCCTACTTCGACGAGCTGATCACCCTCACCGGCGCGGCCCCGGAGACGATCGCCGCGATGTTCGAGGACTTCCGCAAATACCGCGTGCACGTCCACGGCATGACCCAGCTACTGGCCCGCCTGCCCCTCCCGGTGCGGCTGTCGCTGATGCAGAACGCCTCCACCCTGGCCTCCACCGCGGGCTCCCGGTCCGCCATCGCCCCCATCACCGCGGAATGGGGCGACCGGCCCAGCCCGGACGTGGTCGCCGCGCTGGACCGCTTCGAGCACTACATGTCGCTGACCGTCAAGGGGCGTCGCGTCGGCCCCGTGCAGATCACCGGCCCGCACCTGGACGACGTCTTCGCCGACCACGCCCGCCCACACCGCGCCAAGGCACTGGAGCACGCCGCCCGGACCACGGCCCGCGCCGCCCCCCTGCAGACGCTCACCGACCGGGCCGAGATCCAGCTCACCCACGTCAGCGACTTCCTCGCCCAGCACACCCCCACCGCCCAGCCCACCGTCCGCCTGCACAAGAAGGGGACACACCAGTGATCACCGCCTTCCCCACCATGCCGCCCAGCCGCACGCCCAGCCCCACCGAGCCACTGCCGCATCAGCTCCTGGCCGCACTCGGCCAGCACCGGATGGCAACCACCCACCAGCTCCACCAGCTGCTGCGGCCCCACGCGGCGCGACAGACCATCTCCGCGCCGCTGAACAAGCTGCGCCGCCACGGCCTGATCGACTACACCGTGCTGCCGCAGTCCAACCGGTCCCGCGCCTGGTACCTCACCACCGCGGGCGCCCGGCTGACGAAGGACTTCCCCGCCCTGCGGGGACGCCCCGCGTACCCGATCAACTCGGCCACGGCTGCCTCACTCAAGACGCCGCACACCCTGACCGTGGTCCGCACCCACCTCGCATTCGTCACCGACGCCCGCCGCCGCGGCGACGAACACGGCCCCCTGGACTGGACCCCGGAGGTCGCCCACCCGCTCAGCGACGGCGAACGGATCATCACCGACGCAGTCATGCACTACACCCTCAACGAGGACGACGAGCGCACCCAACTGCGGGCATTCATCGAGGTCGACCGGGCCACCATGAGCAGCGAACGGCTCGCCTGCAAACTGATCGACTACGCCCGGCTGTGGTCCTACCAACCACAGCCCGTCGGCCGGCCCCGCTCACGGCAGCCCGCCCCACCCGGCCCAGTGTGGCTGCGCTGGTACCCGGTGTTCCCGCGAGTGTTGTTCGTACTGACCGGGGCCTCCCGCTACGTCCTGGACAACCGGATCAGCGACCTGCAGGCCATGGCGGCGGAGCATCCCCTCGTGAGCACGCTGGCCCGCCAGGTCCCCACAGGCGCGGCCGTCCTGGACGACCTCGAAGACCACGGACCCACCGGTGACGTCTGGGTGCCCCTCGCCGGCGGCGGTCTGCGGCCCTGGACCAAGCTGTGACGCCCCGTTGGGCGGGGGCCGAATGTCTCAGCCTTGCAACCACTCGAGAAGCCGCTTGAAATTTGCTTACGCGAACAGATAATTTACTAGCGCACAGTGAGCGTCAGCCCCAACCTTCCCTTGTCTCTCACGTATTTAGGGAGTTCCGCAGGTGGAACGAGCAGCTGGAGCAATTCGCAGCAACGAAGAATGCGCTCAGCGCGTGTGGCCCCAGCGGACGCGAGCCATCTCGAACATCGGGAGCGCATGCGTGGTCCAGGGGACCGGGGACTTCGACCTCGACGACCTGAACCTGGTACGCCGCCAGTTCCCCCACCAACGCGTGACGCTCGACGGTGACGTGATCACCGTGTGGCCGCCGACCTCCGCTCCGGACGGCTGAAGCCTCACCTTCCCCGAAAGCCGTCGCACGGCCCCACCCCCGCGACGCCCGCACCACGCAACGCCCTCACCTTCCGCCCACTCAACCGAAGGACCCAGATCCATGTGCACTCCCACTCGCACAAGCCTCGGCAGGAGCCTTGCCGCACTGACCGCCACGGCAGGCCTGGCTCTGGGAATCGCCGGCTGTTCCCAAGACAGCCAGCAACCAGACCTCACCCAGGCAGCAGCCGCACACACAAGCGGCTCCGCCCCGCGTGCACAACAGGACCAGCCGAGCACGCCCCTGGCTGAACTGCAGGGCCAGAACGGCCTCACGCTGACAATCACATCGGCCGAGCGGGAAGCGGCCGGCTATCTCACCGTCCACGGCAACCTGATAAACGACGCATCCGAAACGACCGTCGTTCCCGCCGAGTTACGCGGCAACGAGCTCGACATTCTCAGGACCGGCCCGTCGCTGGCCGGGGCAACCCTCGTTGACTTCACCCACAGCAAACGCTACTACGTGCTGCGCGACACCACCGGACACCCCCTCACCACCACCGGCCTGTCCACCCTCAAGGCCGGTGAAAACGTCCGCGTCTTCATGCAGTTCCCGGCCCCGCCGGCGAGCACCACCACGGTCGGCTTCCAACTGCCCCTGTTCGACACCGCGAACATCAAGATCGCGAAGTGAGGTGACCAGCCGCATGCATCCGTTCGGATCCCCGCTCACGGTGTCGCTGCTCACCCTGACCACCCTGGCAGCAACGCTGGGCGCCGCCGCAAGCAGTGTTCCACGGGCGGCCACCCACCCGGACCGCAGCAGCCCCGATCTCGCGCTGCGCACCGGCGAGACCCTGGCCCCGTCCAAGATTCTCGATCTCCGCTCGGACCCCGTCGACATCAGCCGGACGGTGGAGGACCAGGACCGTGCCCAACGTCGCACGGACACGGCCAGGGACGTGACGTACGAGCTGCAGGCCGGTGTGCTGTTCACCAAGGACAGTGCACGGCTGAGCGACTCGGCCCGGTCCCGCATCGCCGCGATCGCCCGGTCAATCGAGCAGCACCCGGCGACACGAGTGCGCATCTCGGGCTTCACCGACAACCTCGGCTCCGCCGCCCACGGCAAGGTGCTCTCCGAACAGCGCGCCCGCGCCGTGCAGACCGTCCTGGCCGGTGAACTCCGAGCCACCGCGGTCACTTTCGAGACGCACGGATTCGGGGAACGGCAGCCGATCGCCTCCAACGCCACAGAGGCCGGCCGCCAGATGAACCGGCGGGTGGAGATCTCGTTCCCGCGAACAGCCAGGTGAAACGCGGCACGCAAAGCAAGGCCGCCTCAATTCGTTGCATGCGAAACAAGCAAAGCCGCCCGCCACACACCCGCATCGGGTTTCAAGAGTGACCGAAAACGCCCCGAGATATGAAAGTGAACTCAGATATAGAAGTGGGAAGTTGACGGCATGTCCGTAGCCTCGCGGCCACGCAAACACATCATCGCAGCTCGACCACGCAACGTACCGGATCACAGCATTGGCCGATGCCCAGGACTGCAGTCGATGCGCCAGAACGTCCGCACGGGGAGACAACGTGACAGCTACACAACGACGCTCATCCGGGCCCAGGCCCGCTACTGTTCGCACCCGAAAGCATGCAACCGCCCTGCTTCTCGCTGGGAGTTTGGTGATACTGGCCGGCTGTAGCGACAGCGGAACGGACGCGTCACCGTCGAAGCCCAGCCATAGTCAACCGACCAGCCCGTCGTCCCCCACCTCCCCCGACGAGGCCGAGGACGCCGCTGTCATCGCGGCGTACACCAGTTCCTGGGACGCGCAGACCCTGGCCTACAGCAAGGCCTCCTCGGCGGGCACCGACTTGAAGAAGAACACCACCTTCAAGGCGCTGGCCGACATCGAGAAGGATCTGGCGGTCATGCGGAAGGCCGGGCAGGTGACGACCGGAAAGCCAGCGATCAGTCCGAAGGTCGTCAAGGTGACCGCCGCCAAGATCCCCACGGCCACGGTCACGGACTGCGTCGACACGACGCACTGGATCCTGACCGACAAGGCCTCGAAGAAGCCGGTCCCGCTGCCCACGACGCGGCTCATCAAATACGTCAGCACCGCAACTCTTGAAAAGTGGGGGCCGAAGTGGATGGTCACGAAGTTGACCGCTCAAGAGCAATCCTGCTGACCGGGCGTCTCGCCGTACTCACCGGCGCGCTCGTCCTGGCCTCGGCCGGCATCGCGCACGCTGGCGACGATCCCGACGTCGGTGCCGGCAAGTGCCAGGTCATCAAGTTCTGTGTCGACGTGGGTGTCGGAGACGAATCCGGCGGCAGCGGCGGGCAGGCGGGTGGCTCGCAGGGCGGCGACGGCAGCGACAGCAAGATGAAGTGCACCTACACCAAGGCCGATCCGAAGCCTCCGGCCAGCCATCCGGCCTGGAAGGGCAAGGACCCCAAGAAGAACGACCTGTATTTGATGGAGTGTTCGGACGGCGGTCAGGACAACCCGGCCAGCTTCGTCGTCGTGCCGACGGGTCAGAATCCTGCGCCGCAGGTCGATCCTGCGGAGTTGGCCCAGCGCGCGGTGGATTCCATGACGCTGCTTGGTCCGGACATCGCCAGCCCGCGCGCGGCCGGGAAGTACACAGTGGGCGTCCCGATGTGGATGTGGGTGAACCAGAGCGCCACGACGTACGGACCGAACGCCGCGACGGCCGCGGCGGGCGGGGTCACCGTCACCGCGACCGCGAAGGTGTCGAAGATCGTGTGGTCGATGGGCGACGGCGCCTCCGTGACGTGCAACGGCCCCGGCACGCCCTATGCATCGTCCAAGGGCATGGCCGAATCGCCGACCTGCGGACACGTGTACGCCAAGACCTCGGCCCAAGCCCAGAGCGGCAAGTTCCCCGTGACCGCGACCTCGACGTGGACGATCAACTGGCAGGGCGGCGGACAGGCCGGCCAGCTCACCGAGGTCCGGCAGACCAACGTGCAGGTGGCGATAGGCGAAGTCCAGGTCGTCAGGTAACGCCGCCGGAAGGACAACAACGGTGAGCAAGACCCAAGAACGTGTAGACACAACCCCGAACAGCGTCCCCCAGCAGGGACGCACCGCGGGACCGGTGGCGCCGCCCCGGGTGTCGGCGCGCCGGCGACGACCAGGTGTCATCGCCCTGTCGCTGGCGCTGATCGCCGCCGGAGGCGCGGGAGTTGCGGTCCTGCTGCTCCAGGTCGGCCACCGCACGGACGTGGTGACCGTGGTCCGCGACGTCCAGGTCGGCCAGGTCCTCGCCGAGGACGACCTGGGCAAGGCGTCCGTCGCCCTGGACCCGGCCGTCAAGGCGGTGCGCGCCGATGGCCTGAAGTCGGTGGTGGGCAAGCGGGCCGCCGTCGAGCTCAAGCCCGGCTCCCTGCTCGCCCCCTCGCAGGTGACGAAGGACAACCTGGTGAAAGCTGGTGAGCAGCTGGTGCCGATCGGCTTGGAGCCCAAGCAGATCCCGGCCACCGCTTTGGTGCCAGGCCAGCGGGTAGAGCTGGTGCACGTGCCGGCCCAGGGCACCGCGGATACGGACACGAGCACGGGCAAGACATCCGACACCGCACCGCAGACCATCGACGGCCGGGTCGTGAAGGCGTCCGGCGCCGCCCCCGGCACGGGGATCGTGGTCGTCGACGTGGCCACCTCCGCATCCGACGGCGCCACGGCCGCCGCGTGGGAGGCGGCCGGCACCCTGCGCCTGGTCCTGTCTGCTCCGGACGGCAGCTGATGGCGGTGATCGCGCTCGCCGGGTGCAGCGGCGCGCCCGGCGTGACCACGAGCGCTCTGGCCCTGCTGTTGTCGTGGCCGCTGGAGGCGGGCCGGCGGATGATCCTGGCCGAGTGCGACCCGGACGGCGGGGCCGTGCTGCACGGACTGCTGCAGGGCACCCTCGGCGACCGGTACGGGCTGCGCAATCTCTCGGTCGCCGCCCGCAAGGGGGAGTTCAGCGACGCCTTCTGGCGGCAGCTGATCGACCTGAGCAGCGAGAACGGCAAGCAGCAGTCGCCGCGCGACCGGCTGCTGCTGCCCGGCATCACCGACCCCGGGCAGGCGGCGAGCCTCGGCTCGGTGTGGAAGGTCCTGGCGCAGATGTTCCGCGGCATCGAGGCCGAGGCCGGCCACGACGTCCTGATCGACCTCGGCCGCCGCGGGGCGTACGGGCCGTCCGGGGTGCTGGCCGAGCGGGCCGACGCCACCTTCGTGGTGGTCCGCAACACGCTGCGCTGCCTGCAGGCGGCCGAGGGCCGGGTGCGCGCCCTGGAAGAGCGCGTCGGCGACGTCAGCGTGCTGCTGATCGAGGAGGGCCCGTATCCCGCGGGCGAGGTGCAGCGCGTGCTGCAGGTGCCGGTGATCGCCACCCTGCCGTACGCCCGGGACGACGCCCGCGTGCTGTCCGACGGCGCCGAGCAGCCCCGCCGGTTTACCAGGTCGCCGCTGATGAAGGCCGCCCGCACGAGCAGCACTCTCCTTCTGCAGCGGGCCGCCCTGCGTCGGGCCCGTCTCGATCCGCGCGTCGCGCGTAGGGCAGGCGGGGAGGTGACCCATGCACGCTAGGCCCCTGCACCCCGACCCCACCGTGGCCCCGCTGCCCCAGGAGTGGACGCGGCACGCCAACGGCGCACCGGCGGCGGCCGGTGCCGCCTCGAGTACCCAAGTGCTCGGCACGGCGGCTCCGCAGGTCACCGTCGACTACCGGGTGGCCCGGGACATCGCCTCCCAGGTCGCCAAGCAGCGCGAAGAACTGCTCAAGACCAAACCCGACATGGACCGGGCCAGCGAGGAGCAGCGCTGCCTGAACTGGATCACCGAGGCCGTCGCCCTGTGGTCGGACGCCCAGGCCATGACCCCGCGGGAAGACGAGGCGCTGCGGCGCGCCGTGTACGACCTGCTGTTTCGGGCCGGCCGGCTGCAGCCGTACCTGGACGACGAGCGGGTCGAGGACATCATCATCCAGGGCGCGGGCGAGGTGTGGCTGGACTACGGCGACGGCGAACGCCGCCGGGTCGGGCCGATCGCGGAGTCCGAAGAGGAACTGCTGGAGCTGCTGCGGGAGTTGGCCCGGGGATCCGGGCACAGCGAGCGCACCATCTCCACCGCGAACCCCACCCTCGCCCTGTCTTTGCCGGACGGCTCGCGCCTGCAGGCCATCACCGGGCTCGGGCCGATGACGTATGCGGTCATCCGCCGCCACCGGGTCTCCCACGCCGATCTCGACGACCTGGTGCGGCTGGGCACCATCGACCCGATCCTGCGCGAGTTCCTCGGCGCGTGCGTGCGCGCCGAGAAGAACATCATGATCGCGGGGAAGCAGAAGGCCGGGAAGACCACGCTGATGCGGGCGATGCTCAAGGAGTTCGACCCGGAGTGTCGCTTCGCGACCATCCAGACCGAGGACGAGCTGTTCGCCCACCAAAACGGCTACCACCGCCAGGTCGTGTCCCTCGTCGGGCGTGAGTCCAACGGGGAGAAGGACGTCACCGGGCGCGGCGCGGGCGAGGTCACGTTGCTGGACCTGATGCATCCGGCGCTGCGGATGTCGCTGGAGCGGATCGTGGTCGGCGAGGTCCGCGGCCCCGAAGTCGTCGCGATGATGCAGGCGTTGACGAACGGCTCGGGCGGCAACCTGTGCACGATCCACGCCCGGCGGCCGGACATCATCTTCGACCGGATCGCCGAGCTGTACGCGCTCGCCCAGGAGAACCTGTCCGAGCAGCTCGCCTACCGGCAGACCGCCAACGGCCTGGACTTCGTCGTGTACGTCGACATGACGGACGAGACGCAGATCGGCGGCCGCCGCCACCGCTACGTCTCCCACGTGCTGGAGCTGACCGGGATCGGCGAGCACGGCCGGCCCGCCACCAACGAGGTGTTCTCGCCCGGCCGCGAGTGGGGCGACCTGCGGGCGGTCCCGAGGATGGACCCGGGCTGCATCGACGACCTGCGCCGCGTCGGCTTCGACTCCGGCCTGCTGCAGGAGTCGTACGGGGCCTGGGCGGCGCCGCTGCCTTTGAAGGTGGGGGCGGGCCGATGACGCTGCTGCTGGGGCTGCTGTGCGGCATGGCCGTGATCGGCGGGCTGATCGGTGTCGTGGCGGGTCTCGTGGGGACCACGGCGCCGCGCCGGGCTCCGCTGCTCAAGCGCTGGCAGGCGGGCCTGCATGGTGGGAAGAAGCAGAGCGAGGACGTCCGACTGCGGCGGCGGACCCTCATGGTCGCGGCCGTCGTCGTCTTCGTGGCGGTGTGGCTGGTCTCGGGGAACTTCGTCGGCGGGGCGCTGCTGGGCGCGGCCGTCATCGGCGTGCCCTGGCTGATCACCCCGGCGCGGATGGCGCAGGAACGTATCGGCCAGCTGGAGGGCCTGAGCGAGTGGACGCAGCGGCTGGCCGGGCTGCTGCGGCTGGGCATGGGCCTGGAGCAGGCGATGATCACCAGCCGTCGGGGGGCACCGGACGAACTCGCCGGGCAGATCATCAACCTGTCCGACCGGCTGCGCCTGGGCTGGCGGCCGGACGGGGCACTGCGCGCGTTCGCCGAGGAACTCGACGACGTCACCGCGGACAAGGTGATCGCCGCACTCATCCTGTCGGCGGGCGACCGCGGCCCGGGCCTGGCGCAGGCACTGGAGGACCTGGCGGGCACCGTCCGCGAGGAGGTCGCCAAGAAGCGCGCCATCGAGGCGGACCGCGCGAAACCCCGCACGACCGTGCGGTGGATGACGATCATCACCGTGGGTGTGGTGGTGGCCGGATTCTTCGTGCCGTCCTACACCACGCCCTACTCCACACTGCTGGGACAACTCGTGCTCGCCTTCCTGACGGCCGGGTTCGTCGGCGTGCTCGCCCTGATGCGACAGCTGGGCACCTTCCGCCGCCTCCCGCGCTTCCTCATTCCCGACCCGACCAGCACCGTCCGGCTGCCCGCCCCCGCGCCGGAACCGGACGCGCCGGCCGCCGCCCGGGAGCCGGAAGGAGCCATCCGGTGAACCTGCTCCCCGTCGTGGCGACCGGCGGCACGGTCGGCGCCGGCGTCGCCTTGCTGATTAGGGAACTCCTTAAGCCCCAGCCCGCGTTGGGGCCCGCCCTGAAGCGCAGTGCCCCGGCCTCCTTGCCCCTGCCCGGGCCGGAACCGGACCGCGAGGAGGTCTGGGGCCGGTGGCTGCTGGCCCGCCTCGAGCGCCTGCCGGGCGTGAAGGTCCCGGCCACGAACCTGGCCCTGCTCGGCCAGGGGCCGGGCCAGTTCATGCTGAAGAAGACCGCGCTCGCCGCGCTGGGGCTGCTGTGCCCGGTGACCGCCACGATTCCCTGGATCATCGCCGGGGTGGGCCTGCCGTTCTACGTGCCCGCCGGCCTCGGACTCCTCCTCGCCGGCCTGCTGTTCATCACCCCGGATCTCGCGGTGCGGGATGCGGCCCAGCGGGCCCGGGAGGAGTTCGCGCACGCCCTGTCCGCCTACCTCGACCTGGTCGCCCTCAAGCGGGCCGCGGACGCCGGGCCCGCCGAGGCCCTGGAGAAGGCCGCCGCCATCGGCGCGGGCTGGCCGTTCCTGTACCTGCAGGGCGCCCTGCGCCGAGCCCGCCTGGAGAAGATCCCCCCGTACCAGGCGCTCACGGAACTCGCCCACCAATACGAGCTGCCCGTCCTCACCGACGTCGCCGACATCATGCGCGGCTCGGCCACCGACGGCGCCGCCGTCTACAAGGCCCTACGGGCCCGCACCGCCGCGCTGAATGCCGAACTCCTGGCCGACCAGGCCGCCGAGGCGAACGCGGCCAGCGAAAAGATGACCGCGCCCGGAGCCCTGCTCGCGGTGCTGGTCATGTTGTTGATGGCCTTCCCCGCGGTGATCCGCATGCTGACCGTTTGAGACCACCCCGACTCGTTCAACGCTCCAGAGAGGCAAGGAACATGACGCACACCGCAGCCCGCACCCGCCGTGCGGTGCTCCGCGCGAGCTCGCACCCCCACACCGGCCGGCACCCCACCTCCCGCAGGCCGGGGCGAAGCCGTCGGGGCGCGCGTGCCTGGCAGCGCGCGCACCGTGCGGTCCTGCGAATGACCACGCGCGTGCAGGAAGGCCTCCAGGAGGCCGCCCACCGTCCGGACCGCGGCGACATCTCCACCACCACCGTCATCATCTGGGTGGCCGCCGTCACCGGCGCCGTCCTGATCGCCGGAACCATCGCCGTCGTGATCGCCAAGTACAACGGCAAGCTCACCGGCCTGTGATGAAGCCTCCCGAGCGGCTGAAAGACTGGTGGCAGGGACGACGATGGCATGACGACCGCGGCGACACCTCGATCCAGATGGCGATCATCTTCCCGTTCGTGCTGCTCGCCACGGTGGCCGTCATCCAGGCCTCCCTGTGGTATTACGCACGGCAGATCGCGCTGACCGCGGCCCGCGAGGGCGCCTCCGCGGCCCGCGCCTACCAGGCGAGTCCGGCCAACGGAGCGGCCCAGGCGCGGGACGTGCTGGGGCGCACGGCGGGGGACAGCCTGAGCGGCTACAGCGTCGTGGCCAGCAGCGACGGGCAGCGTGTGCGGGTCCAGGTGACTGGTACGGCCTTGTCCATGATCCCCGGTGTGTCGGGCCTGCATGTCAGCCAGTCGGCGTCCGGCCCGGTAGAACGCTGGACACCGGGGGAGTGAATCACGTGCGTGACATGGCCCGTTGGGCTCACAGGCTTCGCCGCGACGAAGGCAGTGCCGCGATCGAGGCGGCCATCATCCTGCCGTCGCTGATCATGTTCCTGTGTCTGGCGATCGCCGGCGGCCGGATCGTCACCTCCGGCTCGAAGATCGATTCTGCGGCCGAGGACGCGGCCCGGGAGGCCTCCATTCACCGCACGGCGGCAGCCGCCCAAGGTGCCGCGCAGGCGGCGGCCGCCGAGTCGCTGGACGACCAGGGCATCAAGTGCGCGTCAACATCCGTCAGCATCAACACCGGCGGCCTGAGCGTGCCGGTGGGCCAGGTCGGCACGGTCACCGTGACCGTGACCTGCACGGTCACCCTCTCCGACCTGCTGCTTCCGGGCCTGCCCGGAGCCAAGACCCTCACCTCGACGGCGACCTCGGTAGTGGACCAGTACCGGACAAGGGCTCTTGGGTTCGCGAATTCTGAAGTGCCGTGGGGGCCGAACCCAAGTGCGGGTGCTCAGCAGTGAGCGCGCGAGGGCACTTGGGTTCACGCTCCGCGCCTCGAGCGTGCACGCGCTCTTGCCTGGCAGGTTGCCCGTGCGGTGCGCCAGACGGTCTCGAACTCTCCAGCGGTGAGGTCCTGCGGCTCGTGGGCGTCCCACTCGTGGACGGAAACCTCCGCCGTGACGCCGAATGTCGCCTCGTAATCCGCGAGAGTCCCGGCCTGCCGGGCGGCCTCCCATTCGGCCAACGAGGCCGCAGCGACGGGCTTTTCGAGCGGTCCTTGGAGTTCCACCTGGCGGGTGACCCAGCCGTCGGCGTCGACCTCGAAGTAGAACCAGGTGTCTTCCTCGGCCCAGTGACTGCGGAACCAGCGCGTCATGCCCCCATTGTCCGTGACCGTGCTGGGTCACGCCGACGGGGCGGCCGCCGCCGAACCTACGGCTTTTCCGACACGAGGCGACTGATGATCTTGCTTCGGATCCTGCGGACACGGTGTGACGACCGGGGAGGCGTCACGGTGTTCGTCGCGGTGTGCGTCTTCGCGCTGATCGGCATCATCGGCCTCGCCGTGGACGGCGGCAGCACCATGCGCGCCACCGAGCGCGCCGACTACATCGCCGGCGAGGCCGCACGGGCCGGCGGACAGGCCATCGACCCCGCCGACGCGATCAGCGGCACCGCCATCGACGTCGATCCGCAGGCGGCCGCCGCCGCCGCGCAGGCCTACCTGCACTCCGCCGGCGCCACCGGCACCGTCAACTTGTCCGGGGACGGCAAGACCCTCACCGTCACGATCACCGACGCGTACGACACGAAGTTCCTGTCGGTCGTCGGGATCGGCACGCTGCCGGTGACCGGCCACGGCACGGCCACCCTCCTGCACGGCGTCACACCCGAAGGAAATTAATGCGCACCACCACCCGCTCCCCCGCCGCACCGGCCGCCCGCACCCTGGCACGGATCCTCAAGGGCGTTCTGAGCCTGCTCGTCCTGGCCGCCGCGGTCGCCGGGCTGCCGCTGCTGCTGGCCTGGGCCACCCCCCTCATCTGGGCCGCCACCCACGACGACCTCACCCACCTGCTCGACCGGCAGGACACCGGCGGGGTCTTTCTGCTGCTGCTCACCTGCGTGGGCTGGATCGGATGGGCCCAGTTCAGCTTCTGCGCGATACGCGAACTCATCGCACAGGTACGGAGCCGGACGTGGCGCGTCCCGCGGGGAATGGGGGCCCCGCAGCGTGCCGCGGCGCTGCTGATCGGCAGCATCCTGGTGCTGCTGCCCACGAGTTCGGCCCTGGCCTCCGATGCGCAGGCCGCACCGGCCGGCACTGCGGGCCTGGTGCCCGGCCAGACGGGGGCTCAGGCCGCGCAGACCGCCGCCGACCCGACCTCCCCGACGTCCCCGGCCAGCACACCGACGCCGCGCACGTACACGGTGCGCGAGACGCGGCCCGCAGAAAGCCTGTGGGGCATCGCCGAACGCGAGCTGGGCAACGGCGAGCGGTGGCGGGAGATCGCCGCCCTCAACGAAGGCCACACCATGGCCGACGGCACGACCTTCCGCGCCAACAGCTTTCTGCAGCCCGGCTGGCAGCTGCAGATGCCCGAGACCAGCGCCCTTCCCGGAGGCGTCCGTGCGCAGCTGGGCGACGGCCGCGAGACTGCCTCCGGGGACCGGGAGCATGTCGTCACGGTCCACTCAGGTGACTACTTGTCGAAGATCGCGGAGGAGGAGCTCGGCGACGGTGACCAGTGGCCGGAGCTGTTCCAGGCCAGCAAGGACAAGCCGCAGCCACACGGCCTGCCCAAGATCACCAACCCGAACATGATCTACCCGGGGCAGCAGGTCACCGTGCCCGGCGCGCAGGCCGAGGAGCCGTCCCAGGACCGTGACCAGGGTGAGGAGGCGGGCAGCCAGGACACCACTCCCCCGCCGGCCGGCCAGAACCCGGACGGTGAGCAGAAGCCGGGCGAGGGCACGGGCACCGGCCAGGCGCCCGCGCCGAGCCAGACCACCACGCCCGCACCCCCATCGTCGGCCCCCAGCGCACCGGCAAGTCGCCCCGCCGAGCAGCCCGGAAAGGATCAGGCATCGCCCTCGGCACCGGCCTCCGCGACCCCGCAGCCCAGCGCCAGCGCGTCGCCCTCTGCCGCCTCCCCGCCGACGTCAGCCTCCGGTTCCGGTGCTGCCCCCTCCCCCGCCGCCACGGCGCCCCAGACGCCGGCGCCGGCTCCGTCCGACGGTCCGCTGAACCTGCGCACCGTCCTGGGCGCCGGCGCGCTGCTGGTCGCCGCCATCACCGGCGCGCTCGCCCTGCGCCGAACGCTGCAGCGCCGCCGCCGAGGGCCCGGCGAGACGATCGCCATCGCCTCGCAGACGTCCACCGCCGAGGCGCAGTTGGCGGTGGCCGCCGAACCCGGCACCGCCGCCCGCCTGGACCTGGCCCTGCGGACCCTGGCCGACCAGCTGGCCCACCGGGAAGAGGACGCGGTCCTGCCGCCGGTGCGGGCCGCACGCATCGGTGCCCGCACGGTGGAGGTGCTGCCTGAGGACCTCGCCCTGGAAGCGGTGGCGCCTTTCGTCTCCGGGACGGCCGGCTGGTGGGTCCTGCCCGCCGACGCCGACCTCCTTAACGAAGACGCCGCCCGCGACGTGCCGGCGCCCTACCCGGGGCTGGTCACGATCGGCAGCACCGAGGGGGATGACCTCCTGCTGCTCAACCTCGCCCGGCTGCCCGCCCTGCTGCTGGACGGCAATCCGGTCCACATCACCGAGGTGTGCACCTCGCTCGCCCTGGAGCTCGGGATGAGCCCGTGGGCCAGCGAAGTCGAGGTCGTGACGGTGGGGTTCGGCGAGGACCTGCCGCACCTGCTGCCCACCGCGCGGATCGCCCACCTGCGGCAGGCCGCGCACGCGCTGCGCGACCTGAGTGAACGGCTGCTGGAAGCACATCAGATGCCGGAGACCAGCCATCAGCCCTACCTGCTGCTGTGCGCGGCGGCCCTTGACTCGGACACCGCGTGGAAGTTCGCCGACGTCATCGACAAGGCCGGGACGGTGCCCGTCACCCTGGTCGCGCCCGCGAGCACGGCGGCCGCGCACTTCCCCCAGGCGGAGATCCTCAACGCCTCGGTCAGCGACCCGCAGCCTCTCCACGCCGCCGGCACCGACATCACCGTGCAGCGCCTTCAGCACGCCGCCTACCTTCAGATCACGACTGCGCTGCGGGTGTCCGCGCAGCCGCCGCACCCGGCCGAGGGCTCGTGGCAGAACATCCCGGACGAACCCGACGTCTGGCAGGAGCCCGCGCCGCAGGAGTTCGCCGGGCCCACGCCCGACACAGGCACAACCCCGTCCGCGGCGTCGGGCGCGGACGGGGGCGGCGAGGTCTTCCCGGCCCTGATCGCCGCCACCACGGATCCGTCCGGGCTGCGCCTGTTGCCCGCCACCGCGCCAACGCCCCAGGCCGATAAGGAACCCGAGCCGGGTACCGACGCGGAAAAGGCTCCGCCGCCGGCTTTTCCGGCTGCCGACTCCACCCACACGGCAAAGGCCACGCAAGAGGACGGCCCGGGGCCCGCCGTTGAAGAGCCAACGGGGTCGCAGGCGGACGACTGCGAGGCGCCAGACCTGCACGCCCCGGAGATCCGGGTCCTGGGCCCGGTCGAGGTGGACCGTGTGGACAGCACCGGCCACGGCCCGCGGATGGCGCAGCTCGCCGCATTGCTGTACTTCCGGCCCGGGCGCAGCGCTGATGTGCTGTGCGCCGACATGGATCCCGCAAGCCCCTGGTCGACGAGCACCCTCAACGCCCGCTTGCAGGGCCTGCGCCGCTGCCTGGGCAACGACCCGGACGGCAACCCCTACGTGCCGCGCCGCAAGGCGGGCGAGGACCCCTACCGGCTCGCCGGTGGCGTGCGCTGCGACTGGACCCACTTCCTCCAACTCGCCGAACACGCCCTCCCACAGGGCCCGGCCGGCCTGACCGACCTGGAAAAGGCACTCACACTGGTCCGCGGCAAGCCCTTCGGCGGGAACGCGCTGCCCTGGGCCGAACCCCACGCCCAGGAAATGACCACCCGCATCATCGACGTCGCACACACCGTCGCCACCCACCGCATCCCCGCGGGCCCCCACCACGACCTCGGCGCCGCCCGCCAGGCCGTCGCCACCGGCCTCGACGCAGACCCCACCGCCGAACTCCTCTACCGGGACTGGCTCCGCATCGAGGCTGCGGCCGCAAACCGGCAAGGACTGCACACCGTCCTCACCCGCCTCCACCACATCAACAGCGCCCTGGACTGCGACATGGAACCGCAAACCCAACACCTCATCAATCAACTCCTCCACCACACACCCGACATCCGCCGGCTGTAGGTTCCGGAGAAGCGTGAGCAATTCCGGGTGACCATGAGCACCGTCTGGGCATTTCCGGGCGATCATGAGCACTGGCTACGGTCAGTAATAGCCGTTTATCGGGCTGTTGTGATCTTTCACAGCGGCTGCGCACCAGTGCTCCGTACCGTCCCGGGTATGGCGGTACGCAGCATGAGCGGGGTCGGTGACGAGAGGGCGGTGCCCTCTGCGTCGATCCGGTACCTCGACGGTTCAGTGCGCACGGTGCCGTTCTCCAGATTGCGGCTGGCTGACTTCGCGGAGTCGGGGCCGTGGCGGCAGGTCCGCTCGGTGCACGGCCAACGGCACTACTCCGGCACGTACATGTCGGCCACGACGGGCGGGCCGGTCGTGTATGAGAGCCGACTGGAACTGGCCCGTTTGTTGCTGGCCGACTTCGATCCTGTAGTGCGGGAAATTTATGGCCAGCCGTGCCATCTGGTGGCCCGGTTCGGCGACCGTGTGCGTCGGTATGTTCCGGACTTCTTACTGGTGACGCGGTCGGGGACGGCGCGGGTGGTGAACGTCAAGCC
The DNA here is from genome assembly GCF_040644055.1 of Streptomyces sp. NPDC047043. Taxonomy (NCBI): domain Bacteria; kingdom Bacillati; phylum Actinomycetota; class Actinomycetes; order Kitasatosporales; family Streptomycetaceae; genus Streptomyces; species Streptomyces sp. NPDC047043. The sequence continues at coordinate 40,391 of NZ_JBEYVO010000047.1, read as the reverse complement.
GGCAGACCGGCTGGCCGACCCGAAGGTCGCGCAAGCGCTGGCCTGGCCACGTGGGCTGGTCGAGCGTCGTGGCTGGGAGTACGAGGCCTGGTCGGGCGCGGATCCTGTGATGCTGGCGAACGTGCGGTTCTTGGCGGCCTATCGGCGGCCCGGCGTGGTGGCGGAGCGCGATGTCCACGCTGCTTGGCGGAGCGTGCGGGACGGGGATGAGCTTGCGGTGGCCGAGCGGCGGCTGGCGGGCGGGCGCCCGGCCCACGAGGTGCGTCCTGCCCTGATGGCGCTGCTGTGGGCCGGGCAGCTGGTCACCGACCTGTCCCGTCCGCTCTCGGGTGACTCGGTGCTGCGGAGGTGCGCGTGAGCGCCTGGACTGCTGCGTTGCAGCCGGGGCTGCTGATCAGCTTTGACGGTGAGCAGTTCACTGTCGCCGAGGTCGCAGGGCGCCGGGTGTTGCTGCAGGGGGCCTCGAACGGCAAGGCCCCGGTGTGGCGGCAAGTCGATGTGACGATGCTGTTGTCTCATCCCTCGACGCAGGTCCTGGTGGAGGTCCCCGCGGAGGAGCCTGCGGCTGCCGCGCGGCTGGGCGGGCTGAGCGGCGAGGAGGACGATGAGCTGACGATCCGGGTCCGCCATGTCCAAGAAGTCCTCACCGGCTACCGGCTGGGCTCCTCGGAATTGCCGCTGGAAGGTGAGCCGCGGCCGGACTACGCTCCGGGGACTCCGATGCTGCACCGGTACGCGGCCAAGGCGGCCGAGCTCGGGGTGGGTGAAAGTACGGTCCGCCGCTGGGTGGCGGCGGTGCGGAAGTCCGGGCCGGCTGGTCTGGTGAGCGGGCGACCGGTGCGCAATGTGTTGGACCGGGTGGATCCGCGCTGGGTGGAGATGGCCCGCTCGGTGCTGGCAGGGCATGTGAAGTCCAGCCGCCCGGTGCGCAAGCTGGTCCTGCTGGAGATCGAGGAGCGCCTGGCTGAGGAGCATGGCCGCGGTGCGGTGCCGATCCCGGCAAAGACGACTGGCTACGAGCTGCTGCGCGAGCTGGCCAAGGGCACCAACGCCTTCGAGGGCAGCACCAAGGGCAAGCGCTCGATCGCGAAGCGGCCGCAGGGCGTCTACGGCCGGCTGCGGGCGACGCGACCGGGTGAATATGTGGTGCTCGACACCAACCGGCTGGACGTGTTCGCGATGGAGCCGGTGACCTGTCGCTGGGTGCAGTGCGAGCTCACCGTCGCGATGGACCTCTACAGCCGGTGCATCACCGGTCTGCGGCTGACTCCCGTGTCGACGAAGTCGACGGACGTGGCAGGGGTGTTGTTCGAGACGGTCCGTCCTCGGGCGGTGCCGGAAGACGGGGGTGAACCGCTGCCGTATTGCGGGGTGCCCTCCACCGTGGTGGTCGACGCGGACAAGCTGGTCGACCGAGACGGTCAGCCGTTGCTGCCCACGGTCGCGGCCGAGACGATCATCTTCGATCACGGCAAGGTGTACCTGTCGAACCACATCCAGAGCGTCTGCACGAAGCTGGGCATCTCGCTGCAGCCGGCCCGTCCGAAGACGCCGACCGACAAGCCGATCGAGCGCTGGTTCCGTACCCTCAACCAGGGGCTGCTGGCCGCACTGCCCGGCTACAAGGGCTCCGACGTGCACAGCCGCGGGGAGAAGGTGGAGGACGAGGCGTTCTTCTTCATCGACGAACTCGAAGCGATCATCCGGGAGTGGATTACCCGGATCTATCACCGGCGCCACCACCGCGGGCTGTGTGTCCCGGAGGTGCCGGGTCTGAAGCTGAGCCCGCTGGACATGTTCGAGCACGGCGTCACCCGCGCCGGCCCGCTCCGGATTCCGGCCCGCCCGCATCTGGCCCTGGAATTCCTGGAGGAGGAACGCACGACCATCCAGCACTACGGCGTCGAGATCGAGGGGCTGCGCTACAACGGCGACGGCCTGGACGACTACCGCAACCAGCCAAGTCCGTATGGCGGGGTGGATGCGGGCAAGTGGCCGATCGCGGTGGACCGCGGCGATATGACCAAGGTGTACTTCCAGGACCCGAAGAAGCAGACGTGGCATCCGCTCGACTGGGAACACGCGGCCACGCTCAACAACCCCTTCAGCCGGGAGGCGCTGGTCTATGCCCGCAGGCTCGCGCGGAAGACCCACCGGTTCCCGGACACCAAACGCGCGTTGGTCGAGCTGCTGGAGCGGTGGGGTGCCGGGCTTGCCGCGGACCGCACCGAGCGGCGGATGGCGGTGCGGTTGTCCCAGCAACGGCTGCGGCTGGTCGGCGAGGACGACGCCCCGACGGACGACGTGAACCAGTTGCCGTCGCTTCGCCGGCTGGCTGCGGTGGCGTCGTCCCCCGGGGGCTTGGACGCTGAGGGTCAGCCGGATCTGCCGGTGGTTGAGCCCGCTGGGGCAGATCTGGGCGGGGACGATGACGAGGACGACGAGTGCGAGGCCGCCTTCCCCGGCGACGAAGAAGTGCTGCCGGAGGAGGACGAGTTCTACGCCGACATCATGGACAGCCGGTGAGCCGGGCCGAGGAGGCCGGTGTCTTCGAGGGAGACGACCGGCCCTACTCGCCCACCCGGCTGGAGGGCTGGCTGGAGTTCGTGGACGGCCCCCAGCGAAGCCAGCCAGAGACGCTCTCTCGCCCGCAGCTGGCGGCCCTGTCCCCGGCGGCGCTGCTGCGGCACAACGACCGGCGGGCGGTCTGGCACGCGAATCTCGGGCCGATCAAGACTCCTCAACTGCTGCGGCTGCACGACGAGCTCGCCGAGATCGTCGACTCCAACCGGCATGACGGGGACAAGGCCAAGCCCGCGGCCCTGGTCGACGCCTATCCCGGGCTGGGCAAGAGCACGGCAGTGCTCGAGTACGGGCGGGACTTCCACCGCGCGCAGATCGCCCTGCGCGGAGAGACCTCCCCGCAGGGCCATCGCCGGGTCCCGGTCCTCTACATCGCCTTGAGCGGCAACACCCGTATCCGCGGCCTGAACGCGGCGATCTGCCGGTTCTACGGGCTGCCCACCCGAGGGGATGCCGACGCCCTGTCCGAACGGGCCAAGGACGCGGTGCTGAGCCTGAGGACGGCCGTCTTCATCATCGACGACATCCACTTCCTGGATGCCTCGGCCCGGGCGACCGCGACCATGGCCAACCACCTGAAGTTCCTGGCCAACACCTTCCCCGTCACCTTGATCTACATCGGCGTCGGGGTTCGCGAACGCGGCATCCTGACCGAGGGGCTGTCCCCCGATCAGACGCTGCACGCACAGTTCGGCCGCCGCACCACCGCTCTGTCACTGCGGCCCTTCCAGATCGACACCGAAGAAGGGCGCCTGGAATGGCGGCGCCTGCTGCTGACCATCGAGCACAAGCTGGTACTGGCCGAGAAGTATCCCGGAATGCTTGCGGATGACCTCTGCGACTACCTCCTGGCCCGCTCCAGCGGCCACTTCGCCTCGCTCATGGCGCTGATCAACCGCGGCTGCCTGCGGGCGATCCGCACGCGTCACGAACGCCTGGACACTTGGCTGATGGACCAGGTGAACAACGACGCGGCCGCCGAGGAAGCCCGCCGAGAACTCGCCTGCGCGCTGGAGGCCGGACTGCTGACATCCCGCCCCCAGGCCCGCCGACGCAGAAAGAGTGCGTGATGACCTGGATGGGCGGCTCGCTCCCGATCTCGCTGAGGCCGCTGCCCGGCGAGGCGCTGGAGAGCTGGATCGGCGCCTATGCCCGACGCCTGCACGCCACCAACAGCGCATTCCTGGACGCCATCGGCCTGACCGGGGCCCGCACGACACAGATGGCTGTGCGGCTCACCGAGGCCGAAGCCGACACCCTCCACCACGCCACCGGCATCCCGCTGCCCGTGCTGACCGCGATGACGCTCACGCCCTACGACGGGGTGGCCGTGACCATCCATCCCCACCGACGCCGACTGACCCGGCCTCCGGCCTGGAGATTCAACGGAGCCCGCACCCGCTACTGCCCCGCGTGTCTGGCCGAGAACGCCGGCCGGGGCCCGGTGTTCTGGCGTCTGCCCTGGGCCTTCGCCTGCCCCACCCACCGCACTGTGCTCCTCGACTTGTGCCCGCACTGCCAGCGGCCACCGAATCCGTGGAACGCACGCCGCCTCGGCCCACGCGGTGCGGGCGTCTGCACCCGCGACAACCTGACCAGCCCCACAGGCCACACCGGCCGACGTCCTTGCGGAGCCGACCTGGCGCAGGCTCCGGTCCTCCGGCTGCCCGAAACCGGTCTGGTGCTGCCAGCCCAGCAGCGCATCATCACCCTTCTCGCCAGTGACGCCTCCTCACGGCCGAAGGCACTGGCCGAGCTCAAGCAGCTGTACGCGCTGGCCTGGCGCATCCTGCGAGGCCTGCACACCGTCGCCGACCGGGCACCGGACGTCGTACGCGCCGCGCTGACCGAGTGCGGCGGAGTGCTACCGCAACTGACCGACGAGGATGTCGGACACGACGCCCACAACGCAGCCCTCGGCACCGCCCTGGCACACGTCGCTCTCCACCCCGGACACCGCGACCGCGACGCACTCTTCGACTGGGTCCTCGAGGCCGACCAGTCACTCCACAAGGGCCCGCGAGCCAACCTCGGCAGCCGAACGGCCAGATGGTCCTTCAGCGGCCCCGCACTCGTCGAGCGGGCCCTGGCCAGGCTCGACCGCCAAGCCACCCTGCATGCCCGGCTGCGCTACGCCAGCGCCAGCCCCCGCCCGCGCTGGCCCAGGCTGCCCGCCGACACCATCATCCAGCGGGCGGCGCTGATCCCCTCGATGCTCTGGCCGGGCTGGACCATGCGCCTGCTGCCGCGGCTGAAAGACACCGTCAACCTGCGCGTCGGCGCCTTCCGGCGCGGCTGCAGCAGCTTCCTCCTGCTGCCCGGCGGACCGCCCAAGCTGAACTTCGAACGCGTCGGTCCACTGCTGAACAACGGCCAGATCCACACCGATCGCGACAGCGTCGAGCGACGCCTCTACCGCCACCACGACCTGACCCCGTTGGCCTCGACACTGGCCCAACTCGCCTACGCGCTGGACGCCCACGGCGCCCCGATCGACTACGCGCGGCGCAGGGTCACGTTCACCTACGCCTCCATCCACCTCGATCACAGCGCCTACCAGCGGCTCTGCGCCCAGCACGGCTGGAGAACCGGACAGGAGCACCGCACGTCCCTGCTGCGCTGGTATCTGCTGATGCTGCTGACCGGCGAGATGCACCCGCCGCCCAGCGGCGCCAACACACGATTCGCCTGGAACTGCACCGAGTTCCGTTTCCGCGCACCCCCAGCCCTTCGCTCGTTCCTGCGCCGGCAGGCCGAGGACAACCTCGCCCGCCACGGCATCGACGAACCCCTGACCTGGGAACCCCCCAACTCCTGGGTGACCGGTGCGACATGGCCCGGGATCAGCCCCACAAGCCTTGACCCAGACGATGTCCGCGACCTCCTGAGCACGGTCACCTCCGTGAACGAAGCCAGCGATGCGCTCGACCTGACGCCCGAGCACATCCGCCTGTACTGCGACCTCGCGGACATCGGCACGCCCACCCCCAGTAACGCGATCGGCAACCTCGCCAACCAGCTCACGCCCGAGGCCGCCGAGGTCCGCCAGGGCATTCTCGCCCCAGACAAGCTCCGTGACCTCTACGAAAACCATCAACTGCACCTCGCGCACATCGCCCGGCTGGCGTCCTGCAACCCCGGTACCGTCCGCGCGCTGCTGATCCACGACGAAGTCCCGCTCCGCCCGCGGCCCGACCGGCTGCCACCACGTCCCGACATCACCCGCGCATGGCTTCAGCGCGAGTACGTCGAAAAGCGGCGCACCATGGCCGAACTCGCCCGCGAACGCGGCGTCAGCCACTACCACCTGACCACCCTGGCCAGAGGATGGGAGCTCCCCATTCGCAGCACCGGGCGCCGCTACAACGCCATCGGCCACCTCGACCTGCCCTGGACCCCATCCCCGGCCATCCAGGCCGTGACCGCATCCCCCACCGCACTCCACCGGCTGCAAACCCTGATCCAAATCCCCGGCCACCCCACCATCGCCACCGCCGCACGCGCCATCTACGGCGGACGCGACGGCGCTCTCAGACAACGCATCACGAAGATCGAAAAGGCTGCCGGATTCCAGATCATCGACCGCTCCACCCGCCCTCTCGCCCCCACCCCACGCGGACACGACTTCCTCCGCGAGGCCACCGAGATCCTCCGCATCGCCGACAAGATCCGTCCGAAATCCCAGTGAGCCTCTGCAACAGGGGCGCCGGGAGAGGGAAACCTGAATGCTTTCGCTGCGTGACGTACGCGCAGTCTGGATCATGGGAGCGTGGAGGATTGGTCCGACTGCTTCGATCCCGACGAGTTGCGCATCCGTCTCGACGTGGTGCGGGAGGAGAACGCAGAGCTACACGAGGAAATCGCCCGACTGAGAGCCGACAACGCGCGGCTGCACAGCCTTCTGGGCCGCGATGTCCAGGCCACTCCCGCCGCCATCCCGTCCGTTCCCGAGCCGGTCGCCCTCCCGCCGTCCACGGGGGCCGGTGGCCTGCCGTATGCGGATGCCTCCTCCAGCGCCGAGGCGAAGATCGCCCTCTTCAGGGCCCTGTTCGCAGGCCGCGAGGACGTCTATGCAAAGCGGTGGGTCAGCGCCAAGTCCGGCCGAACCGGCTGGAGCCCGGCCGAGGACAACCCGTTCGACAAGAACAAGGCCGACGAGGACCGGGTCTTCTGGCCGCTGACCGACGAGACCCTCTACCGCCACCTGGACCCGACCCGGCAGGGGCGCAGCGAGCTGCACATCGGCCTGTATCCGCTGCTGGCCGACGACGCCTGCCGCCTGCTGGCGTGCGACTTCGACGGCAAGAACGGCAGCGACTGGCGCGCCGACGCCAGCGCGTACGTCACGGCCTGCCACGAGGCGGGGGTACCCGCCGTCCTGGAGATCTCCCGGTCCGGGAAGGGCGCGCATGTGTGGACGTTCTTCACCGCGCCCGTCGCGGCGGCCACCGCCCGCGCCCTGGGGATGGCACTGCTGCGCCGGGCGATCGACGCCCGCGGCCAGATGGCGCTGTCCAGCTACGACCGGCTCTTTCCCGCCCAGGACTTCCTGCCGACCAAGGCCAGAGGCAGCTTCCGGTTCGGCAGCCTGATCGCGCTGCCGCTGCACGGTGTCTCCCGCGCCAAGGGCACCACCGTCTTCGTGGACCCCGACACCTGGGAGCCGTATCCAGACCAGTTCGCCCACCTGTCGCTAACCGAGCGGCTGGCTCCGGCCGATGTTGAGGCGCTCGCAGGCAAGCTCGGCCCGGTCAAGGCCGGCCCGTCCCCGACCACCCCTCAGCTGGGTGCCCGCCCTCGCCGCAAGGCCCTCGGCAAGGCACCCGCACGCGTTGCAGCCCGGCTCTCGGCGATGCTGGCGATCTCCACGGCCGGGCTGCCGCCGCAGCTGCTGGCCGCACTCAAGCACGCCGCGTCGTTCCACAACCCGGAGTTCTACCGCAAGCAGAACCAGCGCTTCTCCACCTTCAACACCCCGCGCCTCATCTGCTGCTTCGACGCCTCCGACCCCGACTGGCTGAGGCTGCCCCGCGGTCTGGCAGACGAGGCCGCCCAGCTCATCGCCGCCGCCCGGGGCGCCCTCACCATCACCAGCGACCTGCCCGAACCCGCCCCGATCACCGCCCAGTTCACCGGCGTGCTCACCCCCACCCAGCAGCAGGCCGTGGACGCGATGGCCAAGCACCCGGCGGGCACCCTGGTCGCGCCGCCCGGCTCCGGCAAGACCGTCATGGCCTGCGCCCTGATCGCCCACCACCACACCCCGACCGCAGTGATCGTCAACCGGGCCGAGCTGCTGACCCAGTGGAAGGACCGGCTGGCCGCGTTCCTGGACCTTGGAGACGGCCACGTCGGCACGCTCGGCGGCGGCAAGGACCGCCGCGGCCATACCGTCGACCTGATCATGCTGCAGACGCTGTCCCACCGCGACGCCCCCGACGACCTGCTCGACGGCTACGGGCTGGTCATCGTGGACGAGTGCCACGCCGTCGGCGCCCCCGGCGCCGAGGCCGCGATCCGCCAAGCGAAGGCGCCGCGGTGGGTCGGCCTGTCCGCCACCCCGTACCGCGCCGACCAGATGGACCCGGTGATCACCATGCTGTGCGGGCCGATCCGCCACGAGATCGACGACGCCAGCACCTTCGCCAAACACCTCGTCATCCACACCACGACCTTCACCACCGACGAGCCCGGCACCGACGGCGCCTCCATCCAGGCCATCTACAACGAACTCGCCCACACCACCAGCCGCAACCGGCTGATCGCGGCGGACATCGCCGACGCCGCCAGGCGCGGCCGCTGCAGCCTGGCCCTGACCAACCGCGTCGAACACCTCCACCAGCTCACCGAAGCCCTCCAACCGCACGGCATCACCCCGCTGATCCTGCACGGCGGCATGCCGCCGGCCGAACGCGCCCGGGTCCGTTCCGCCCTGGCCGAGGAGCACGATCAGCCGCTGGTGCTCCTGGCGATCGACAAACTCGCCGGCGAAGGCTTCGACGCACCGCGCCTCGACACCCTCTTCCTGACCAACCCCATCTCGTTCAAGGGACGCGTCATCCAGCAGGTCGGCCGGATCATGCGCAACACCGAGGCCAGGAAGCCCCACGTCGAGGCCCACGACTACCTCGACGCCGACGTCCCCCTCCTTCAGCGCATGCACCACAAACGCCGCCGCATCCTCGAACGCCGCGGATTCACAACGACCACCCCCGACAATCTCCCGCCCGCACCACCCCGCCCTCCTGTCCCCGCCGCCCGTCAGCCACGCCCTTCGGCCGTGGCGGCGCCGAGCGTGGCGGAAGTACGGGCCTGGGCCCGCGAACACGGCATGGACGTACCACCACGCGGCAGACTCCGCGCACAGATCTGGAACGCCTGGCACACCACCCACCCAGCCACCAACGGCCAGCACACCCACCCCACCCCATAGCCGACGAACCCCGGCCAGCAAAACCCGCGATCACCAACACGACCGCGGAGGAGCCACCGACTGCTCACCATCCACCAACACTCCCCGCTTGAAGGCCGTTCGTTAGCAGTGGACTCAGCAAATCCGTGCCTGCGTTAGCAATGACTACGGTCGGTAGTGATCGGCTGTGCGGCACTTTCCCGTGTGCAACCTCATGCGCCAGCGCTCGTGCAGTTGCGCGTCACGGTCGGGTTGAAGATTGAACGAGTGATCGTCCACAGTCGGGACCGAGGCGGCAGGACTCACCGCCGCCGCCGTGGTCCTCGCCGAGAAAAGGACGCCGTTTCGCGCCTCCGCGGTCGGAGATTGCGGAGGGTTCATGCGCCCCCACCGATCACCGCTATGGTGACCGAGCCATTTGCGTGATCGTTGGCTCGGGGGTGGAGATGGACCAGGGAGAGAGGAGCCTCACTGCTCTGGGGCACTACCAGGTGGCTGAGTTATTGGGCGCCGGCGGGATGGGCGAGGTCTATCTCGCCCACTCCCCCTCCGGACGGGCGGTGGCCGTGAAGGTCATCCGGGAGGACCTCGCTGCGAGACCGGGATTCCGCGAGAGGTTCGCCCGTGAGGTCCAGGCGGCCCGACAAGTCAGCGGCGCGTTCACTGCGCCGGTACTGGACGCGGACACAACCAGTGACGTCCCGTGGATGGCCACCCAGTACGTCGCCGGTCCCTCTCTCGACAACGCGGTGAAAGAGCGAGGCCCGTTGCCCGCCGAGGAGGTCTGGCAACTGGCGTCCGGTCTCTGCGAGGCACTGCGGGACATCCATCGAGTCGGTCTGGTGCACCGGGACTTCAAACCGGCCAATATTCTGCTGGCCGAAGACGGGCCCAGGGTCATCGACTTCGGAATCTCCCGCATCGTGGACGCAACCGCTCTGACACAGAGCGGGGAGATGATGGGGACTCCGCTGTTCATGGCACCGGAACAATTCCGGGATCCTCGTGAAGCCGGGTCGTCCGCCGACGTCTTCGCCTTGGGTTCGGTGCTGGTCTACGCGGCGACTGGGCACGGTCCGTTCGACGCCGACACCCCCTATGCGATCGCCTGGAACGCGGTCCACGAGGAACCGAACCTCTCAGGGCTGCCGGAGTCACTCCGTCCGGTCGTGGAACCGTGCCTGCACAAAGAGCCCTCCGCGCGACCCGACCTGGAAGCATTGCTGGCTCTCTTGTCGTCCCGGCGTGAGCGGCGCACCCAGCCGGCGCTGGCGCGAGGTGCAGCCCTCGCACTCACACGTCGTAAACGCCTGCGCCGCGGCGCGTCGGCGCTGTCGGCGCTGGTATGCGCGGCGCTGGTGGTCGGCGTATGGCAGTGGTGGCCCCAGTCCGAGGGCGGCGAGGCGGACGCAGCTCGGCCATCCGCCACCGCCCCACGAGCGACGCCGACGCCGGTCCATTTGCCGGGCTGGAAGCCTTGGACAACCCGGTTGGGGGACGGTCTGCCCGACGTCTCGCCCACCTGCCGCTACCGGTCCGCGGCTCTTTGGTGCACCGAAGGCACCACTCTGGCGGCTCGTCTGGACCCGCGCACAGGGAAGGCGATCTGGCGGCGGACCTTGAACAACCACGCGGCCCCCACCCTCCTCGGTGTGACGCAGGAGGCTGTCGTGGTCGGCGAGAACAACGAAGGCGCGCGGACCGATGCGTACAGGATCTGGACATTCGATGCACAGACCGGCAAACCCTTGCGTGAACAGGTGATCGCCGGCGCCGAGAGGTGCGTCGTCGCCGAAGAGACCCTCTTCTGCACGCAGGGCGGAGCGATCACCGCCCGAGAGCCGGTGGGCATGGAACGCATGTGGACTGGTGCTTCGGGCTGGGACCTGCTCTCCCCGGGCACCGGAGAGTCCTTCGACCATGTCTACGTGGTGAAGCCTGACGCGAGCGGACGCCCCACGGAAGTCGGAGAGATCACGCAGGGCGACGGAACGCTCCTCTGGCATTGCGATGTCCCTCAGGGAGCCGATCTCGTCACCGTCTCCGGGAATTTCGTGTACGCCACGGGGTCCTCGTCCTCCGGCGCCGAGGTGAGCAGGCTGATGCGGATCGACCGCAAGACCGGCGCGGTGAAGTCGCTGAAGCTGGAGGTTCCCGAGGAACTGCTAGGCGTGGCGGGGCAGGTCTTCTACGCTCATAGCGGCACGGGGGTGGTCAGCGCCTATGACATCTCCGCGAAGAGACGCCTGTGGTCGTCAACCACATTGCGGGACGGACTCTCCGCTCCGTCGGTGGACGGCGACCGCGTCCAATTCTTGTCCAAGGACGGAACGGTCATCGCCTTGGACCGGCGCACCGGCGGTGTCCTGTGGCAGAGCCAGCCCTCGATAGGGACAGTCCGTGCGACCGAGTTCATCGGACCCATTCCGCGGCTCGTCACCCTGGGCGACGTGATCATCGCTCCCGCCCCCGATCTCCTGCTCCGTTCCTTCCTTGCTCCTGCGGCGAGCACGGCTTCGCCCACTGGCGGCGCGATTGAATCCGACCGTTAGCAGGGGCCGGGTCGACAAGAACACGAGACGGAACCTGCGCTCTGAGCCCGGGAATCACGAGGATTCGACCGAAGATACAGACATTGCCCAGCAAGAACGGCACATCATGACCTCAGGATCGGGTGCCAGAAGGTGCGGCGTGAGCACCACGGCAGGCCCTGCCGATCCGCCAAAAGGCCGTTCCACCCAACCCCTTCGCCAACACCGACCGTCGCCACAAGAGAGCCCCTCACGACCGAGAATGCTCACAACAGGCCGACACACACCGTGCTCACCAAGCCCGGATTTCTGCATTCCCGCAGGGGCACTGCTCACGAAGTCGCGGACCCTACACCGGCCACTGCCGTGACGACCCGCATACGATCAGCGCCACCCACCCCACCCGCAGCACACCCGACACACCCGACGACGCCGCCCCTTCCCACGGGCCGAACGCACCGCGAGCCGACAACACCGCCCTCTCCCACGGGCCGAAGGGCGCACACCCAGCCCCCGGAGGCGCCTCCGCCCAGCCGGCGCGGCACACCACCGGCCCTCAGCCGCCCCCAGCAAGGCCTCATCGCCACGGTCGTTTCCGGCGCGGTCATCACCGCCGGCATCGGCTTCGCCGGTTCGTATGCCGCGCTCCGCGAGCTGGCCCTCACCAAGGGCTTCGGCACCTTCTCCTACGTCTTCCCGATCGGCATCGACGCGGGCATCTGCGTGCTGCTCGCCCTCGACCTCCTCCTCACCTGGCTCCGCACACCGTTCCCGCTGCTGCGGCAGACGGCCTGGCTGCTCACCAGCGCGACGATCGCCTTCAACGGCGCGGCGGCCTGGCCCGACCCGCTGGGCGCGGGCATGCACGCGGTCATCCCCCTGCTGTTCGTGGTGACCGTCGAGGCGGCCCGGCACGCCACCGGCCGCCTCGCCGACCTCACCGCCGACCAGCACATGGAGGGCGTCCGCCCCACCCGCTGGCTGCTCTCCCCCCTCCCCACGCTCCTCCTCTGGCGCCGGATGAAACTGTGGGAACTGCGCTCCTACCAGCAGGCCATCAAGCTCGAGCAGCAGCGCCTGGTCTACCAGGCACGACTGCGTGCACGGTACGGCCGCACCTGGCGCCACAAAGCCCCGGTAGAGGCCCTGATACCGCTGCGGCTCGCCCGCCACGGCATACCGCTCACCCAAACCACCCCACCAGGCCCCACGGCTGGCCTCCCACCCACCACCGAGGTGCCGGCCCCCACCCGATCCAACCTCCCCGACCGCGCTGCACCACCCATCCATAAGCACGAGCAGCAGACGACCGAGCCGGACACAGCCCCGCCGCAGCCTGTCCCAACCCGCCCGGCCGAGTCGTCACGTGACACGCCGGCACCCACCCCACAAACCGCCGCCGTCCACCGCAAGCACGCCACCGACCACCCCCCAGAACAGAGCGAACCTCCCAAGGCGCCGCCCGCCGGCGCCACCACGCGCCACACCACAACGCGACGCACCCCCCAGGCGAACACCGCCCTGCGTGTCCTACCGGACCAGGACCACACCTCCCGACAACCAGCCGCCCCGAACACGGCCGGTGAAGTAGGCCGCCGACGAGGTGCCCATGGTGTGGGTCCTTTTCCGACGGCCCCTTCCCGAACGGTGCGGGCCAGTTTCCCGGCACACCGCTCTCCAGTGGTCATTTCCGGGTTGAGGCTGTGGCACGGCCTGCGTGGATGTCCTGGTGGCAGGGCAGGCAGACCACGAGGGTCTTGCGGCGCCGTTTCGCCATCAGGCGGATCCAGGTGGACCGAGGTGGTCGACCGGGCCGGTTGAGGTCAGCGAGTTTGCGGATGTGGTGGACCTGTAAGGCAGTCCGCCGTCCGCAGAGTTCGCACTCCTCGGCCAGGAGCCGGTGCAGCAGTTCGTTATTGCCTGCGCGGCTTTCTGGCGGCGCGGCGTCGGTCAGCCTGGCAGTGCGCTGGCGCTTGAGCGGTATGCCGCCGAAGCGCGCGATGAGCGGTTCCCTTCCTCCGTCTCGGTGGACCGTGACTTCGAGGCACCTCCTGGGCCCGTAGGGGGTGTCGATGGTCGTTTTGAGCTTGTGCGCCATCGCCCCTACGGAGGACTTGTGCTTGTTCGCCAAGGTCGCGAGCAGGGAGTACCCCATCACCCAGTACAGCCGGTTGAACCGGAACACGTCCTGCGCGAGGAGGTAGTAGTGAACCAACCCCCGGTACTCCGCCTGGTACTGAGACACAATCGAGTAGTCGCTGTCGTGAATCAGCACGCCACGGTGCACCGGCTTCCCGCGCTTCATGTACAGCGCGCAGCGCTGCCGGATTACCTGCCCAGGCACGAAGAGGCCGATGGTCCCGTTCACGCCTCGGAGACCGCCGGTGATCCTCGTGTTGGCGTACTGGGTCTTGATGTCGTAGCCGAGGAAGCGCGCCGGCTGGCTGGCGGCGTGCGTGATCAGGGTCTTGGACTCGGACAGTTCCAGTTTGAGGTCATCGCGCAGGAACCGACGGATCCGGGCCTTGATTTCCTCTGCTTCGCCCTTGGGCCCAGCGAACCCGAGCAGCCAGTCGTCGGCGTACCTGACGTACCGCAATCGCCGGTAGCCGGGGTCGAACGGGTCTCCGACCGGAAGGCGGCGCTTCTGCTTGCGCAGTTGCCTTACCGCTTCGCGGTCGCCGCGTTTGCGGGCCCGGGTCATCCGGTTGTGGACGCTTGCGTACGCAGGGCTTCTCCGGCGCTGTTTGCCCCGGTTGTAATCCGGCATCAGCTGCTGTTCAACGAACTGGTCGAGCCGGTCCAGGTAGATGTTGGACAGGATCGGCGAGGCGACACCGCCCTGCGGCGCACCGCTGAGGGTGGCGTTCCATCGCCAGTCCTCCAGATACCCGGCTTTGAGCATCCGGTCGATCAGGTGCAGGAACCTGCCATCGTGGATCTTCGCTGCGAGGGTCTCGACCAGGATCGTGTGGTCGAGGGATCCGAAGCAGTCGGAGATGTCACCCTCGATGAACCAGTGGGTTCCCTGCCAGTTGTCCACGATCTCGCGCAGGGCGGTGTGACAGCCCCGGCGCGGGCGGAATCCGTGGGACCGGTCCGAGAACTGGACGTCGTAGTACGCCTCAAGGAGCAGGCGCACCACTTCAGCGACCAGTTTGTCCGACCAGGTCGGCAGGCCCAGCGGGCGTTTCTTCCTGGATCCCTTCTTCTCGATGTACACCCGTCGTGCTGGCATCCACCGATACGACTCGCGGCGCAAGGCCCCGATGATCGCGTCGATTTTGGCCAGCGACATACCGTCCGCGGTCTCCCCGTTCACCCCGGGAGTCATCGCACCCGCATTGGTGCGGATGCGCCCATAGGCAAGGAGGAACAACTCACGATTGAACAGCTGCCGGTACAGCCTCTCCAGCGGCAGGCCACGCCTGCCGCGTTCCCGGATGACGCTCAGCACCGTTTCGGCGCTCTGCATTTCGCATACCTCCCTTCGCCGAGCGTCAAGAACACCTGTGCCCCTTCGCCCTGCGACCGGCTTTCCCGGTCTCCGTGGCAGGTCGCTACTCCTGCGACTACTACGGGCACTCCGTCACCTTGGGGCTCGCGCCCTGTAGGTGATCCCGTGGTACGTCTTCGCTGTACGTATCGAGCGCGAGGTAGGCCGCCCACTCATCCCCTTGGCCGTCCTCGTTGGACGGCGGTCCACAACCCAGAGGGTGCCTCGGCCATCGGCCGTGACCAGGGCAGGGTGCGGCACCGGTTTCAGGCGTCGTTCCGGCGGGTCGGTAGTTTTACCACCTGGGGATTGGGCTTCAGGCAGTACAGCTTTGGCCATGTCGCGCGGGTCTCGCGGCACCCCGTCCGAGACGCTTTCGAACGGCCACCGTTGATCTGGCATGCTCTTGTCCCCTCGCGCTTTCGCGTCCAGGTAAGCCAGGAGACCCAAGAACCTCCCTCCTGTTCCTCCCGACTGCGTCGGGGATACAACGAAGCGCCTCACGGCGCACACCGCTACTACCTCGCATGGATGCAGTACCAGGCCGACAACGGCAACGAGCCCACGGCGCAGCAACTGTCCGCCTACCTCGCCGCCCACGGCCAGCACGGCCGCGGACAAACACCGATCAGCCCCGCCCACCTACGCCGCTACCTCCTCCCCTACCGCATCTACACCATCTGGGCCCAACACCGCCAACACGACCCCAACCCGCCACTCCAGGCCATCACCCAGGAATGCGCCACCCACCACATCACCGCCCAATACAACAAACCCCTCACCCCCGACCACATCGAGAAACTGACCGCAGACTTCGAACGACGCTGGCACACCCTCCACACACACCCCACCACGGAGGAGCAGTAACCACACCACGCACCACCACACCACCCGCAGCCAGCCCCAACCCCGTTGCCTCCGCTATCCGCCCAACGCACCACCGGAACACGGCGGCCCAGCCCGACACGACGCCCCCTCGCCGCTCCCCGTACTCTGCACACCCCAGCACGGACACGGCGCCCCACACGACGCCCTCAACAGCCGAAATCGCGGACACACCCAGTCCGCGACAGGCACCGCCCGGTCCACCGACGCCGCAGGCCGCCGACAGGCGCCCCTCGCACGCAATCGACACCAGCAACCGGCCGCACCCCGCCCCCCAGCACGACGGGGGGAAGATCTCCGAACGCGCCGGGCTGGGCATGCCCCAAGAGTTCGGCGAAGGCGCCCCCTGGCGCATCCTCGCCACCTGAATACCTCACCCTCGGCACACCGCCGTCCAGCACCTCCTCCTGACCAGGCCGAGGTGGAGGCACGCCGCCCGCATGCTCCACTCGGCCGGCGACTTCCTCACCCGTGGCGCCCAGGACGCCACGGCCGAACGGCCGCAACCCGCGCCGGTCCCCGGAGATGGCCAGCCTGCCCAAGCCCAGCGTGACCGCCCGACACCGCCTCCACCACATCGCCCAACGAGTCCACGACAACCCCGCCCTCCTGGACATCGCGGCCGAGCAGCTGCACGCGGCCGCCGACGAGTGCGTACGCCGCGGCCGACTGCTCACCCCTCCCCACGCAACCAAGCACAACCCCCGGCCCAAGACCGTCACCGTCCTCGAGGACCTGGCCCGGCTCAGTGCCCACCCCGCGCATCTGGCCAGGCCTGCGCCCTGCTCACCACGGTGGAACCGCCCACCGTCGTCTCCACACCACCCAGCCCCCGCCTCACCCGCATCACCCAAGGCACCGAAGTCGACATCCCGGTCCGCCTCCTGGAACGCAAAGACCCGGACTTGCTCCACCGGTTGCTCCTCTGGTAGGCGTTCTACCGGGATTCTGAGACGGACGGTGTGGGGGAGCCGGATTGATCTGGCTCTTGGGCGGTAGGTGAGTGCAGCAGTGCCACGGTGGCGGCGCCCGCGAGGGCGGTGGCGAGCGTCGTCACTGCAGCGACCGTTACGGCTGCTGCCGGCGCACCGAGAGCTGTGACGCTGCGAAGATTGCGAATGGCTGCCCAAGGCAGCTGAGCTGTAACGGCGATCTTCCGTTCCCACCACAGCCCCAGCAGCATGCAGAAGGCAACTGACTCACCAAGCCGAAGGAGCACGGCGATGCCGAGATTGCCGGCCCCTGTTGACTGTGGGAACAGCACCAGCAGTACCTCTGGTGCTGCGATTGCCGCGAGTAGCCTTGCCGCCTTGGCCATGGGCGCACGGCCAGGAATCATTGGGTAGAAGTGGCCGTACACGAACCCGTACCCAACCCAGCGCAGAGAGTGCCGCAGCAGATCCAGGATCTGCACCAGGGTGAGCGAGACGAACCAGCCGCGGACTGCCCACAGGTCATAGAGGATCATCGGCAGACTCAAGACGAATGCGGAGACCGCTGCCATTCGCCCCAGGGCCCATGGGCTCAAACCAGCATTGCTGCCCAGCGCCCTTCGCTCGTGCGAGAACGGATCAGAGGCCGACGATGCCCCCGACACCGGAGTGTTCATTGCGCGCCACTTGGTGCGGAAGTCCTCGACTGATCCCTCATTCCCAGCGATAGTGGCGCCCGCGTCTCTGGCGAGCCGTTGCTGTGCACGGCTCATCAATTCCCGCTCGGCGAAATCCTGCACCCGCATCAGATGAGTATTGGAGTTGATGAGGAGCTCATCCAAGTTCTGCATCCGCCGTTTAGGGGCCAACAGCACTGTAAAGCTGATGGCGATGGCTAAAGCGACAACTGCAAGATAGCGGAAGGGCGCAGCGGAACTCACAACAATCGGCTCGCCAGCTAAGACCAACACGCTGGCCACAACTGGGATCATCCGCCGGTCAGGACCGCTCTGAGAATCCTGTCCGCGATGCCGCAGAAGTAGCGTCGCGGCAAGTATTGCGACACAGGCAGCGGCGTCAGTGCTGACAAGAGCGTATCCAAAATGTAGAGATTCCGGGCCAAGATCCCAATATCTTCCGTACCCGCCATGAGGGTCAACCACCGGAAGATACAGCACTACGCATACGCCTGCGGCAGCGACGAGACGGCGCCTGCTGCGCCTGAAGGTCGGCGAATCAGTAACTAGCATAAGAATGAGCGCAGGCAGCCACAGGGTTCCAGAGAGAGCCGCCATGAGACCGCTGGGAGCATCGAAAACGGTGTAATAGATGCCCGCATCGTACTCGTATGCTCTCCAGGTGGCCATTATTGTCGCGCTGACGACAGCGGCGTTGGCCCATACATGAGGAATCCCGGAGCTGCGGCGCCTAAGCCGTAGGTAAAAGTAGGCCGTTAGCCCTACGATCAAGGGTAGCAAGTAAGGGCTGATCTTGAATCCTGATGAAGTCCACACGTCAAGCGCAAAGCAGAAAATGGAGAGACAGGCATAAACAGCCACGGATGCGCGATATGCCCACGCTCGTCCGACTGCCGGTATAGGGGCGTAAAGCCATAAGAGCCAAGCCGCCAGGGAAGGGACCAGGACGGCACACAGGACACTCAAGCGGGAATCCAGATGTCCATAATAGTAACCGTATCCCGGGATCGACGCCAGCAATGCCACCCATATAATGCTTGGTATCAAAAAGTCGACAGAGAACCAGCGTCGCCCACGGCCAGAGCCGGCCGGGCGAGCCGAATGGCGCAGCACAAGAAAGGGAACCCCCGCGATCAGCACGCTTAGCAGAAATAGGAAGAAAAGATGAGGGATTGACAGCCCTGCCAGCATTAGCAATAAGGTAGTGATGCATGGCATCAGTACTCCGATCGCGAACCACGGCTGCCCCTGGTCGGGGAACGTCCGTTGAAGGCTAGGCGGATGGTGTACCGCATTTAGGATGGAGAGCGCTACAGTCAGTACGCTCAGCGAGAGTGCGAACACCGTGACCAGCGATGCACGACGAGAGATGTTTCGAGGATCTCCCGGCTGCCCTGGGCCGTCATACCAGCGCTCAATCACGCGCTTGCTATCTGCCCCCGTCATAATTCCGGTGATATCAGCAGCGCGAGAGCCGAGCAGTAGGGAAACCGTGTTGACGTGCTGCGCTGAGGCGCTGGCTCCGCTGACCCGTTGCACAGGCCAATTCTCTAGCAGGACCTTAGCGCGCCGGGTCGTTCGCTCGGGTGTATAGCCCCTATCGTCTAGCTTGTAAGCATCAACTTCTCCCCAGGATGGTGGTCCTATTTCCACCTGCACTGTGATCGGATGACATCTGGCCAGTGCGCAGGAAAGGTGACCTCGCGCCGTAATCAAGGCGTTCGAATCTGGGGATTTTTGAGAAATGGTGAGCGTCCATCCATCAGCCTCAACCTCGGGCCCCTCCACCCAGGTAATCACGGTGCCAACGATGGAAGAGAGTGCCTTCTTGAGGATAAATCCGTCCGGTGACGCGCGAAATTGGTTGAGCAGTCGGTCATTGGGTTTAAGTGTTAACTGGTGGATTACGGTCGCGACCACCTGTGTATGATCTTGCCGAATTTCTACCGTGGTCATGAAGTCGCGCCGAGGGTGGCTCTTGTCGAGTGTGGCACTGCGCCAGGGTGCAGTCTTCCAACTGAATGGATTTTTCGTGCTCGCATCTTCGTCGAAGAAATTACGGACGTTCGCATGCGCCACTACAATGAACATCAGTGCCACGTAGCCACATAGGACCCAAAGGGCAATCCAGCGTAGCCATTTAGGTATGGATGCCAGGCTTCCTTGCGGATTTGAGGTCATCCGACGCCTCCGGGATCAAACGCACTTGCTTGAGCGAAGGCTAGTTGACACTGTGGATCCCCTGCTACGTATGCGACGCAATTGATGAATGCCACTTCTACTTGCCGCGGGTATCGTTGAGCTGCCAGCATCGCTTCTATCGAAAATCCGAGTGTGAAATGGCGCTTTCCGGTTCGCCTGCGCCCGGCCCCTCACTGCGCAGGGTGACTCCCCGGATGCGCCCGCGTCCGTACGCCCGGCGTAGACACACCACCGCAGCCAGTAGCCCGAAGAGGGCAAAATCACACCGTTGCGTTGTCAGTGGTGGCGTGCAGGAGTGCGGGCATGACCACACCAGCTGCAGTGATCGTGGATGGCGCCGCCTACGCGCAGGCGGTCGAGGACGCGGTGAAGGCGTCGGCCGCCTACTACGCGGGCGGCACCTCGCCTCTGGAGGACGACGCCTACGACCGGCTGGTGCGTGGCAGCGCCGCGTGGGAGGCCGACCATCCCGACCAGGTGCTGTCCGACTCCCCGACGGGGAAGGTCGCCGGCGGCGCCGTTCAGGGCGATGTCCCGCACACGGTGGCGATGCTGAGCCTGGACAACGTGTTCTCGCCGGAGGAGTTCACCGCCTGGACCGCCTCGCTGGTCCGGAGGATCGGCCACGAGGTCGAACGGTTCAGTGTCGAGCCGAAGCTGGACGGGCTCGCGGTCGCCGCCCGCTACACCGGCGGCCGCCTGAGACAGCTGATCACCCGCGGGGACGGGACGGCCGGGGAGGACGTCTCGCACGCGATCGCCCACGATCTGCGCCACCCGCACCCCGGGACTATCGGAAGTGTCGGCGCGATAGCCGGCCTGGGCCAGCGGGAGCTGTTCAAGCGGGCCCATGAGCTGGAAGACCTGGAGTTGCCCGTCGCGCCCGCCGACGCGGGGTGTTCCGCCGTCCACGGTCTGTGCACCAGGGAGACCGGGGCATGCCCGGGGCGGTGCGCGGCCACATACCCCTCAAGCACCCCATATTGAGGGGCGCTAAACGACGTCAGAGCCAATCAGCCCGTTCCTCGAACCCGACCTGCCGCCCGCCGACGAGCCCGACTGACCCCCACCAGTCCACTCGTGCGGGAGGGAGGTGACCGCCCATGCTGCACCTCGTCGTCGACCTGTACGTCGGCCTCAGCGCCTGCCTCGGACTCTGAGGTGGCACGACTACGCCCCGCCCCTGCCTGCGCAGGCGGCGGGGCGCTTCGTCGTGTCAGAACTCCAGCTGCTTCTTCACCTCGGCCACATCAGGACCTGTGTCACTCGTGGGTGCCGTCCACCGGTGCGTGTTATAAGTGCCGTCCACGTAGACGAGGGTGCCGCCTTTGGCCTGCGCCGCCGTCAGGTCGAAGACCTTCGCGCGCAACTGGTACGAGCCGGGTTCGATCATCCCAGCGTTGTTGTACTGGTCCATGACCACGTTGTAGGCGTTGCCGTTGCCCTCGTTGATGGACTGCCCGTCCGGCGCGAGCCACTTCCAGCCGCCGCCATTCGCGGGCGGCTCCTCGTCCGCAGCGACAGCTGTCACGGCCTTGTCTCTTGTGGTGACGACGACGAACGTGCCGTACTGCGACGTCTCCCCGCCGCCCTTCTTCCTGTACACGATGTTCGTTGGCGTGATCTCTAGAACGCCTGTCTCGGCCACGCCTGTTGTCTGGGCTGGCTTCCCGAACGGCGTGTCCTTCGGCGTGGCCGGCGCGGACGGCTTGCTGCTGGCCGACGTGGAAGCCAGTGCCTTCGGAGCCGCGTCGGGTTTCTTATCGCTGCCGCCGCTGCATGCGGTGAGTGCGGCGAGAAGCAGGGCGGCCGTGGCCGCGGTTGCGCGTGCGCGCATGGGTCCCCCAGGGTTGAACGTGCCGACACGGTAAAGCATGTGCGCCCTACAGGTACCCGCTTGTCGCCGAGCCGTGACACACCGGCGCCCCGCTCCTTGCCGCAACGGCGGTGGGGAGCGGGGCGCCTTCGCCGTCCCCTGAGCGCAGCCGCAGGCCCGAGAAGCCCGCGCGCCAGACGCATCCACTGCCTGATGCGTGAGTGCGGCTAGTGGATAGGAGGGCCGGAGCCGACGGGCAACGGCCCTCCGTCGCGTCAGGCGCTACGGCGCAGCATGTAGACCCGTCGGCCGCCGCGCGGGCTTTCGCCGTAAAGACGCGGACGAAGAGGCCGCGCCGGTCCTCGTCGACGTCGACTTCCGGAGTACGGCCCGGCCGGAACCTGATCACCTACCCCGAACCCCTCACCCTCGCCGCAGCCCTCGACCGCCTGCCCCCACACCCCCTGACACACGCGCAGCAGACCGCCTTCCTCCACCACCTCGCCGGCCGCCTCCAACTCCCCCGCCTCACACCCGCCGACCACGACCTCCTCTGGCAATGCCTGACCACCCGCTGAACCAATCCACACCCCTCGCTGCCCAGCCCCGACAGAACAGGCCCACAACTCCCGTACCTATAGACGCGCCAACTACTCTGCGCAAAAACCGCCACCACACTCAACCCGCTGCGCAGCCATAAACGCCCAGCTCAGCACACGTACCACCCGTCGTCGACACCACGGCCCCGCGTAAGCCTTCCCCACGCAACAGGCATACCGCTCAGTACAGCTGAGCAACAGCAGGCCACAAACAAGATCAATAAGCAGGCGTAACAGCTACGCCACACGGGACCATCCCCGCGGGCGCGGGGAGCAGGGAAGCCCCTCGCTCTGCTCACGTTCCTCCTCGGGACCATCCCCGCGGGCGCGGGGAGCAGTGGCCGGGTTGACCATCAACGTCAGCCCCGGTGGGACCATCCCCGCGGGCGCGGGGAGCAGGCGGCGACGGCGTTCACCCATGCCTGGGTGTCGGGACCTTCCCCGCGGGTGCGGGGAGCAGATCTTGCCCTCGCCCGCCGCGGTTTTGAGCCCGGGACCATCCCCGCGGGTGCAGGGAGCAGCAGGAGATCTGCGGCGGCCTCAACCTGCTGCCGGGACCATCCCCGCGGGTGCGGGGAGCAGACCGTCACGATCTCGGCCACTCCGTGAACGAAGGGACCAGCCCCGTGGGTTCGGGGAGCAGAGGTCGGGGAACTGGAACACGCCGCGCGGGTTGGGACCATCCCCGCGGGCGCGGGAAGCAGCTGCGCCTCGTACTCCGCCCGGGCGGACTCGAGGGACCATCCCCGCGGGTGCGGGGAGCAGTACCGGCCGCCGGTCAGCTGGCGCGGGTCGTCGGGACCATCCCCGCGGGTGCGGGGAACAGGCGGGAGGGTGCTCCCATTCGCCGGTGCGTTTGGGACCATCCCCGCGGGTGCGGGGAGCAGTTGCCGGCGCCCTGGCCGATCAACCTCGTCTCGGGACCATCCCCGCGGGTGCGCAAGCAGAACTTGGTGCCGGCCGAGTCGCCGATCGGCTCGGGACCATACCCGCGGGACAGGGAGCAGGCCAACAGCGGCGAGTTCACGCGGTCCGCCCCGGGACCATTGCCGCAGGTGCGGGGAGCAACGCCAAACGGGATCAGGTGTGTTGCCCGTGTCGAGACCATCCCCGCGGGTGCGGGGAGCAGACGCTGGTGTGGGCGAGGGATTCCTGGGTGAGGGGACCATCCCCGCGGGTGCGAGGACCAGTACTTGGTCGAGTGGACCTCGAAGCGGCCGGTGGGACCATCCCCGGGGGTGCGGGGAGCAGTACACCCCGGACTAATGGTGGCAGGTAGGATGGGGACCATCCCCGCGGGTGCGGGAAGCAGCGCTGAGTTCGGACCCGGGCGCGCCAGTCCTTGGGGCCATCCCCGGGGTGCGGGGAGCAGCACACGCACTCCCACACGGCGGCTGACCCGTGGAGACCGTCCCCGCGGGTGCGGGGAGCAGCCATCGACGAACGCCCGGCACCAGCCGACCTTGAGACCATCCCCGCGGGTGCGTGGAGCAGCCTTCGGTGCCGACGCGCAGCCACTCGGCGTAGGGACTATCCCCGCGGGTGCACGGAGCAGGTGTGGAGGTCGTCCAGGGTGGTGGCGACGTAGGGACCATCCCCGCAGGTGCGGGGAACAGAGGTACTTTCCGCAGACGCTCTCCTTGTAGTTGGGAGCATCCCCGGGGGTGCGTTCTCGGCACCCTGACCGATGAGCCGGATCTCTGGACCATCCCCGCGGGCGCGGGGAGCAGCCGGTGGACGGGCCGGTGCGCAGGTTCCAGCCGGGACCATCCCCGCAGGTACGGGTAGCAGGCGATCCCATAGAACCGGGCGTTGCCACCCGTGGAACCATCCCCGCGGGTGCCGGGCGCAGACGAAACGGTCCTTGAAGGTGCAGCCAGTCTGGGGGACATCCCCGCTAGTGCGGGAAGCGGGCTGAGTCAAGCTGGGCCCAGGTCTCTACTGTGCGAGGAGCAGCATCATCGAGCTCCGTGCTCCCCGCCTGATGGCGACTTGATCTTCTTAGGTGCTGCAGGTACACGCTGGCATCCATCCTATTGGGCACGAACTCGATGACGCACTAACCTCGTTGCCGGTACTGAACGGCATGGTGGCGGGGGAAACACGAACATGACGCGCATTGTTGGGGTACATGGGATTCGACAGTCCGGGACGTCGAAAAGACAACTGACGGAGGACTGGTCCGGGGCGCTCGATGATGGCCTTGGCGAGCTAGGTATGCCGGTCCTGTCTAGCGACGCGCTGGAGCTGCCGCACTGGACAGGGCTGTTACAGCGCGGAGCAAACGACCTAGGTCCGGAGAAGGACCGCTTCGATGCCTCGGTACCGCTGAGCCAGGGAGAAGTCGACTTTGTAGCCGGCGCGCTGGAAGAAGTTGTCCGCCAGGAAGACCTGGACCGTATCCAGCAGGTGGAGTTGCAGACGCTTGGCCTGCCACAGCTTTGGCCTCCTTACCTGACGCGCCTAGTGATGGCGTACGACCTGCGGTTTCCCCGAGGTGGGGGCAAGCTGCTTGTGAGCGCGATGCGTGAGGTGCGGTTGTACCTCTACGAGCCCGAGCTCGCAGCTCGGGTCCGTTCCTTCGTTGCCGAGGCCTTCGATGCTCGTACCTCCGTCGTCATCGGGCATTCACTGGGAAGCGTGATCGCCTACGACCTGCTTCGCCGGGGCGAGATCGCACCGGACCGAACGGCAGCTGTTCGAACGCTCGTGACGTGCGGATCCCCCTTGAGCATTCCCTCAGTCAGGCGTGGGTTGGACGTCGCCGACGGAGCACCTTTGAAACTGCCCGGCGGTACCGCCTGGGTCAATGTCTTCGACCCCGGGGACTTCATCACCGGAGGCATGGGGCTGAGCACTCTTTCGCCAGGAATCATCGATGCGCAAGTCAACAACGGCAACGGCGACCCGCACAGCGCGCTGCGCTACCTCAGGACCAGCCCGGTTGCGCGGACAATTGCGGACGGCTGCCGGTGAGCCGCAGCACGGTTCCAGAGACAAAAAAACGAACATTGATCGAAATTGCTGTCTCGGATTACGACACAGGCGACGCCTCCAGAGACGCCGTTTTCAAAAATGCTATCGACGCCCAAGTTGCCGCCGTACGGGGCTGGTGGACCCATAAAGACCTCAGCACAGAGCACAGGTTCAACGTTGTTGCGCCCCAGCAACTCCAGGACGTCTACGAACTGCGCGCATTTCTGGATGAGCAGCGACCGGAGAACGCTGCCCACAACGAGGCCCTCGTCATATACATCACAGGCCATGGAGTCAGTAGGCCGTCAGGTGATCATTTTCTACTTCTGCCGAAGTCCCGCACGCACCGTCTTCCAGCAACGGCGTTTCCGACCGCCGACCTGATCACCAGGGTCCTTGATTCCGATGCTGACCATATTCTGGTCATGGTTGATTCCTGCTACTCCGGTGTCCTCCGCGAAGAACTCATGAGGCGCTGCCAAGCACTCAGCGACACGCGACAACAGCTGAACTCTCTTGTTGTTATCTCGTCTGCCAACGAAACAGGGACCCCCCATCCCGAACAGTTCACACGCTTCCTCGGATCCGTTGTCGCTCACTTCGCAACTCAAGAATCGGGGTTTGCACGTTCTCACCTGAGCTTTGAAGAGCTCTTCACGGCGATGACGGCACTGTACGAATCGGGCATCGCACCCGAAGTGCAGTTCCTGTGGCCGAAACCTACGCTGCCGGGCCGCAAGGATCACGCCCAGCCTAGTCCGTGCCTTCCTAACCCAGGCTACGAGCCCCGGCCCGACCTCGACTCATACTGGCTTTCGCGGGCTTCCGGGCGCCCTTCTCATGATGATCTTGGCTGGTATTTCACAGGCCGGACCAGCCACGTACGACGCCTGACCGAGTTCCTCAAGGAAGGAAGCGGCAGTCTCGTCGTCACAGGAGAAGCAGGCTCGGGCAAGTCCGCACTGCTCGCCAGCGTTGTCACACTCAGCACCCCAGCGTTCCGGTCTGACGAGAAGTACCGGTCTGTCATCGAGGCGGTACCACGCGATCTCCTCGTGCCGGAGGGAGTCGTCGACGCTGCCGTGCTCGGCCGGAACATGGACGTCGATGACCTGGCTGCCGCCCTGTACACGGCCCTCGCGGACGAACCGCCCGCCGATGGCAGGGGGGTCACCCCCCTCGATCAGTTGCTGGACTACGTGCTGGCGACTGTTCGCGAAGAGGGCCGGCCTCTGACGATCGTCGTCGACGGCATCGACGAGGCGAGGAATCCACGATCGATCGTCACCAACCTCATCCGCCGGCTGGCCGACCAGTGGACGGACGATGGGCGGCCCGCTGTCCGGATGCTTCTGGGCATCCGCAGTGCGCAGGTGGCCACGCTTGATGGGCTCCGTCCGTCACCGGACCAGGCGTCGGATCTGCTGCACCTGCTGATCCGTTCTACGGACGCCAGCGAACCCTTGCGCACCGATACCGGCACCACGGAGGACATCGAGGCATACGCGAGCACGCTGCTCAGAGCGCTATTTGACGGTTCCGACTCATCACAGTGCCCGGATCCCCGCCTCCTGCATGAGGTTGCTGCGGTAGTAGCTCAGATAGTGGCACCCTCCTTCCTGGATACCCGCCTCGCCGTCGAGGCGCTTCACGCCCGAGGCCAGCTGCCCGATCCGAACGATTTGGAGTGGCGGCGCACCCTGCGCCAGGGGACGCGAGAGCTTCTGCGGCAAGACATTGCCGCGGTAGGGCGCCACACAGGTCTGCCCGCCGAGCATGTCGTACAGGTTCTGCGAGCCACAGCGCTCGCCCAGGGCACCGGCCTTCCGTGGGCCGAAGTGTGGCCGTGCGCGGTGGGGGCACTGACAGAAGGCGACGTCAGCGCTCCCGATACGGTGATCCGAGGTGTACGGGAGAGTCGGCTCAAGGGGTACCTGACGACCGGAGTCGAGGACGACAGGTACGTCTACCGGCCGATTCACGAGCGCATCAGTGAAGTGCTGAGGGAGGACCCACGCGTTCTTCTCGGTGGTGACGCCCCACCCAGTACGTCTGAGGCGTCGGCTGCACGCGTCAGGGCGGCTCATCGGCAACTGGCGGGCGCCTTCAGCGCTCTGCAGGAGACGAAAACCGTGCCGCCGCACCCGTATCTGCGTCGCCACCTAATCCAGCATGCGGCGGCCGGAGGTGTGCTGAACGACCAGATCATCACTGCCAAGTTCCTACCCTGGGAGACGAGCGGGAGTGTGCGGGGCGCACTCGGACTCCTTTCCGAACACGCCGAGGGCGCAACGCGCCTATTCGCATGGTCCGGGATCGAGCCCTTCCTTGCAGACGCATCGCCTCTCGCACGTGCGGAAAGCCTGCACTTCGCGGAGTGGGGGCCGGAGGCTGAGACTGCGTCGAGCCCAGACGGCACGCGCAGCCTAGTTGGCGGGCATCTCGTGCCGAGATGGAAGGACTTCACGGTGGCTGGCAACGTCCTGGCGCGGGAGGACACGGACGTCCGCTCCCTCGTGTCCTTCACCCTGCGGGACGGAACACCGCTGACAGCCACGGGGGGTGCGGACGGCGCCGTGCGAGTGTGGGATCCGTCCACTGTGGCTCCGGTAGGTCCACCGATCCCGGGATATGGGCCGTTCGCGCGGGCATTGAGCGTGATCACCCGTCCAGGCCAAGACCCCCTCCTGGCCGTCGGCTGCGACAGCGGAGTATGGACGTGTGATCCACTGAGCGGCCAGCACACGCCACTACCCCTGACCGCGTCCGTTCACGACATGGTGGCCATAAGCGACCGGGAGGGAGTGGTTCGGCTGGCCATCGGCACCTCCGACGGGCTTGTCCTGTGCGATCCGCGTGCTGGGACTGTTGTGTCCAGCGATGTGGACGCAGGCGCCCCGGCGGGTCAGGGGAACGCGCTGGCCGCCGTGGCCCTCTCTGGAGACCGCGCGCTTCTGGCCGTTGGCGGGGCGGGAACCGTCGAGATTTTGGACGGTGTCTCTCTCTATCCGGTGTGTGCAGTGCCATTTCCGGAGGATCAGATCTCCGCGCTTGCCCTGCTGAAGACGCGAGATGGAAGCCCCCTGCTGGTCACGGCAACGGCATCTTCGAAGACGGTCAGATTCTGGGACGCCCTGACAGGCACTGAACGCCGGCACAGCGCGATCAGGCGGTCTGCGTCCGCGCTGACGCCCTACCCCCAGCCGAGCGGGGACGACCTGCTCGCGCTTGGCACCGGCGACGGCGCCGTACAGCTGTGGGATCCCGATACCGGTGAGGAGGTCTGCCGGTTTCCCACCGAGCACACAAGTGCCGTAACGGGGCTCACCGTTGTGCCTGCCCCTGACGGAGTCTCCGTTTTGGTCTCCGCTTCGCTCGACCGGACCGTCCGTGTCTGGAATCCCGAAGCATCAACTGGCCGCACGGTCTCGTCTGCCCAGTCTGCCGATGGAACACTGCTTGCCGTGCTTCCAGGAAGCCGTGGTTCCGCTGAACTCGTCTCGGTCGGCCCCGACCGGAACCTTGTCGTGAGGTCGGCCACGACTGGCGAGGCCACAGAAGCGCTCCCCCTTCCGCAGACCGGAGTTGACGGCCCGGTGACCGCCCTCGCCACACACACGGCGGCAGACGGTTCCGCCATGGTCTTCGTCGGGCTGCCCGACAAGTCGGTCGGCTGCTGGAACGGCGGCTGGCAGCTGATGAACGCCTGGACCTCGCATGAGGAGCACGCGACCGCATTCGCTGCATTCGCCGACGGCACACGCACTGTGGTGGCCGTAGGAACCAGCCGCGGATCAGTCGCGTACTGCGATCCGACGAACGGCGAGGTACTGGGCTGGCTCCACAACCGTCACGACAGCGGCCCCGTCTGCGCACTGGCGTACCTGCCTCTGCCATCAGGCGCTGTTCTCGCCATCGGCTCGGATCAGGGCGTTTCGCTCTGTCGCCCCTTTCAACCACCGCATGAACAGTGGCCGGGAGATATCGGCCCCGTGGAGTCTTTGGCCGTCTGTCCAGGGGATGACGAGGGCGAGTGGTTCCTGGCAGCTGGAGGAGTCGATGGCCGCGTACACCTGTGGGCGCCTGCTGCACCGGAGCAGCAGCCGTACACGCTGCTGTCCCGCCACGACGGACCTGTATCGGCTCTCGGCATCGTGCAGCCGTCGGGTTCCCGCCCTCTGATCGTCAGCAGCGGCCGCAAGGACACGACCGTGCGGCTGTGCCACGCCCGCACGGGCGAAGAGGTGCTGCGACTGGTCACCGGCACGTCCCTGACATCCCTCGGTGTCCCGCCGCTTTACGGCATGCCGGCGGCCCGACACCCCTTGATCGCTTTTGGTGGTCCGGCCGGGATCGCCGCCGTGACGCTGCGGCTGCCGCAGTCCGAGGAGTAATCCGCAAGGCAGGGCGGACGCTGCTGGTCATTCCGCTACGATCGGCACGCCGCCACGAACGGGGTGACCTGCTCCGCACTGCGGAGATGGCCCTTGTGGCGACTGAAGAGGCACACCCCCCGCAGTGCGGGGATCGCGGCTGTCACCCGGCCACGCGTATCCGGTACACGGCTTCTTGGGCGTGCGCCCGCGCACGGTTCGAGATCGCCTCCCAGGTGTCGTGGGGCGAGGCGAAGCCGCGAAGCGCGTCCCCGCGGGCAAGGTCGCTGCTCTGGGAGACTAGGCGGCCGAAGGCTGTCAGGCGCAGGGGATCCGATGGCCGAATCAGGTGCGGAAGATCCCGTGCGTCGATACCCACGTGGTGAGCGACGCTGTCCACCAACGCGGTCCGGACAGCATCCCAGGCGGGGCCGCCGGTCGCCCGATAGGCCCTGGCGACCGTGTCAGCGTGCAGGACATCGGTGCCGTGACGATTGAGTGCGTAAGCAGCCACGTGGAGACCTCGATGGTTCTTGTCACGGCATCGCTCACCGTCGACGTACCCCGCGCAGTCGCAACCGGTGAGCCGCGGCAGTACCGCCGCCGTGATGTGCTGCGGTTCCGCGTGACGGACCCGGGCGCCCACCGCCGGCAGTGGAAGTGCTGCCCCCGTTGCCTGTTCCCGCCATGCCGTGCGCGCCTGTTCGAGGGCACGGGAGGGCTGCTGCCCCGTGCCGAACGACGCCATGTGCGACGGGCTGGCCTCCCCGATGCGGCGCACGCCGGCCAGGAAGGCGGCGGCCAGGCGGGCATTTTGCTCGTCTACGGCTGCGAAACTGCTCGCGAGATCCGCCCGTTGCCGCGGGCTCAACACCTTCTCCCACAGTTCGAGCATGACGGAGGCAGCCGCGGCCATCTCAGCGACCAGTGGATTCCATGCCCGCCGGGCGGAGAGATCGATCGTTCCCCAACACCATTGATGCGCACTGCTGTTGAGATCTTCTGGTTCGCCCATATTGCCCTCATCCCGCGTGCTACGGTCCTGCCGCATCTCATCAGATAACTGTGGAGACTGAAGGGGGGATGCACGTGCCCTTGTCCGGATTACCTCCGTCTTTGGCGGAGGAGCTCCGTCCCCACTGGGACCCGCGCCGACAAGCATGCGTCCCGGCACTGACAACCGCCGGGCAAAGTACCTCGGTCAGCCTGGTTGACGCTCTGCGGCGCGCGGACGAGTTACTCGGCATCTCGGCAACTACCGCCGGGGAGACCGTCGCACTGCTGGAGTACCTCCTCGCCGTCTGCTACGCCTCCGGGGCCTGCCCCGCAAACGTCGACGAGTGGCTCGACCAGGTGCACGACAGCAGCCCGCTGACCGGTGCCGCCGACTGGCTGGACAGCCGCCCAGACGAGCACTGGAACCTTTTCCACCCCTCGGAACCACTGGGCCAGAACGCTCTGCTAGCCCCTTACCTCGACGAACACGGAGCGGGCCCGGCCCAGCTGGTGATCGAACACGCCGGGGACTACAACCTGTTCTTCGACCACCACCACCTCGAACACCCAGCTCCTCTGCCCGCCGATGCCGCGTTCCGGGCGATGCTCACCCAGCACGTCTACGGACCCGGCGGCCGTGCTCGGATCTCCGGCAAGGACACCCTGGGCCCCACGATCACCAACCTGGCCGCCGGACGGCTCAGCACGCGCCTTCGCGTGTTCGCGCTGGGGCAAACCCTCGGTGACACGCTGCGGCTCAACCTTGTGCCGAGCGACACAGGCCCCGGCCGCTTCAACCGCACCTGGACAGTGGCTCCCCAGCCCCGCCGGGGCTTTCAAGCCAAGCCGTCGGGGCGCCGGGTGGACGGGCCAGCCGACCTGCATACCGTTCTCGGACGCTCGATCCTCATGCGGCCGACCCGCACAGAAGACGGCCAGCCTGCCGTCGACCGTGTCCTGGTGGCAGCCGGTGAGCTCCTGGAACCCCTGGCGGCTCACCACCTGCAGGACGCGGTCTACACGACTGCGGCGGACGGTACGGCGAAGCCGCTGCGGCCTTCCGCATCCCGGGCTCTGTGGCGTGAAGCGCATGCCCTGTACGCCGCTGTAGCGGAGCGGAACCACGGACCCGACCTCTACGACCGCCTCGCCCAGCTCAGCGGCCGCCGGCTCAACCTCTGGGCGGTCGGACTGATCGCGAAACAGACCACGGTCGTCACCTGGGTGTCGGACACATTCCCCTTCGTGCCGGGCCGGGAGCGAGACCTGCGCTACGCGGCCGAGCGGGGCTCTCTGATTGCCGATTACGTCGCCTCAAGCCTCTCCAGGGCGGCGTATGTCGCCTGGACCGTGACCTATCCCAACCCCAAGCCAGCCGACAAGGACGACCAGATCGCCCGGTTCGACGCGCGGCCGGAACACTGGGCCCACGCCGCAGAGCCCTTCCACGTGCTGCTGGACGACACAACGGCAGCCGAGACCGAGGATCAGGTCAACGCGGCACTCGTCCAGTACGCGACCGTACTCGACGAGGCCGCCAGGCGCTTCCTGCGTAACCGGCTCGACTCGCTGCCCGCCAACTCGCGCGGCTATCAGGCACGGGCACAAGCGGTTCGCCGCCTTGCCGGCGACCTCACCGGGCCCAAAGCCCCTGACGAACTGAAAGGGGACCGCAGGTGATCGCCGACGCACCGGGCGGTGGAAACCGCACCACGATCACTGGCGAGACAACCGGCCTGCGTGAGCCCTCGCGCAGCGAACTGCTCACGCAGTGGCTGGTCACTCTGGTCACCAGCCGCAACTACGGAAAACTTGCCGAGCTGCGACGGCCCACCATCAGCCAGAACGCCCACATCGAAGCCGGCTGGTTCGACCCACGACGTCGTGAGGTGTTCGAGCAGGTGGCCTTCCTCTTCGCCGTCTACCACCGGGGGGCCGTCGAGCCGTCGAGAGGCTACGGAAGCCTCGGGGCGGCTGCCCGCCGGATCGGCACCAGTGTCGGACGTGGTCCCGACGACGCAGGCGCCAGCCGACTGATGGACCGCATCGTCGCCAGCCGTCGGCCTCCTCAGCGACACCTTCAGCACGCCATCACCCGGCTGCGCTCGTGCGACCAGCAGCCGCCCTCCTGGTCACGGCTCGCGGACGACCTGGCCCGCTGGACCGACCGTCAGGCCCGCGTCCGTTACCAGTGGGCCGTCGACTTCCATGCACCACCGCCAAGACCCAATGCCAGGGACAACAGGACCACCACCACGACGACCACGAAGGACACACTGTGAGCACCCACGTTGGCCCGGCCGGGCACCAATTCCTCTCCCTCCACCTGTTGGAGACCCTCGCCGCGGTGCTCCCCGTCCGGGACGAGAACGGCGCCCCGAAGTCCATCGTGTACGGCGGCGTGGAGCGACACATGATCACCAGCCAGGCGCGCCGCCGCGCCGAAAGGGTGTACTCGCGCGACCGGGCGAACGCCCAGAAGGGGCCGCTGGCCGGCCACACCATGGGTGTCCGCACCCGGGAGTGGGCGCTGATGACCGCTCGCGCCCTGGAAACTCGGCACGGCTGGCCCAAGGAGCAGGCCCTGCTGACGTCGCGCGCCGTTCTGCAGGCCATCGGACTCAAGTTCGGTGACCCGGCCAAGACCACCGTCGCCAACCGGACCAAAGTGCTGCTCTTCGCCCCGGCGGACGCAGGCGACCGTATCGCCGACCACATCCAAGCCGAACAGGCGGAGATCGCCGCCTGGGCGGAGCAGTACATCGCGCAATCCGAGACGGCGGCAGCCGCAAAGAAGCCGAAGGGACGGCGCCAAAGCGCCCCTCAGGAAGACGCGAGCACGGACCCAACTGACGGTGCCCCCGAGACCGCCGATGCCAAGCTTCCCAAGCTGCCGAAGGCGACCCGCAACGCAGTGCTCACGGCGCTGGCTCCCCGCGACGCGATCGACATCGCGCTCTACGGCCGCTTCCTCGCCGAAATCCCGGACTCACCCAACGTCGACGGAGCCATCCAGAGCAGCCACGCCTTCACCGTCCACGAAGCCGAGCACACGGACGACTTCTACGCCGCCGCCGACGACGCCAAACTCGCCCGCAAGAGCAACGCCCTCGACTTCCTCGACGCCGCCGACGACTCCGGAGCCGGCATGACCGGCTACCAGGCCCTCATCTCCGGCACCTTCTACCGCCACGCCGTCCTCGACCGCCGCAAACTACGGCACAACCTGCGCGCAGCGGGCATGTCCGAACCGGACGCCGAGTCCGCCGCCACCGCTGCCGAAGCCGAATTCGTCAGCTCCTTCGTCAACGCCTTCCCCGAGGCCAAGAAGAACTCGACCGCCTCAACGGGAGTGCTGCCCGCCCTGGTCCTCGCCTTCGACGGAGACCGCCCCTTCAACTACGCCGCCGCCTTCCAAAAGCCCATTGACGAAATCTCCGACGCAGGCCCCGCAGGAGAGCTCGCCGTACGCCGGCTCCTCGCCCACCACGACTTCGTCTGCCGACGACGCGACGACATCACCGCAGGCCGCATCCTGACCTACGACCCCGCCATCCACGCCGTCCTGCAGGAACTGGGGATTAAGGACGTGGAGTCCGTCGAGGAGCTCACCGCGTGAGCGAGCACGTCCTGCTCATCAGGCTCGCCGCCCCGCTGCAGTCCTGGGGAACGGTCTCCCGGTTCTCCCGACGCGACACCCACAACCGGCCGACGAAATCCGGGGTGATCGGCCTGTGCGCCGCAGCCCTCGGGCACGACCGGGCAGAAGACCTCGACGACGATCTCATCACAGCCCGCTTCGGCGTCCGCGCCGACCACCCCGGCAGCCCGGTGCGCGACTACCACGTCGTCGGAGCCGGCAGATACCCCGTCCGCCCCCGTGACATCATCACCGACCACCGCCTGGCGGCCGCGCTGGCCGCAGACCTTGCGAACACCGACGGCACATCGTTCGGCCACCACGAGCTCGCCGACTGGTACGGAGCGCCGAAATACGTCGTCACCGATCCGGATTCAGGCGCTCTGGTCTCCAAGCAGCTCTCCCGAGGCGCACTCGTCACCGAACGCTGGTACCTCGCCGACGCCGCGTTCGTGGCCGCGCTGCAGCACCCCGACCGGGCCTTCCTCGCAAAGATCGCCGCAGCTCTGGAGAGCCCGAAACGCCTGCTGTGGCTGGGCCGCAAATCGTGCCCACCCTCCGGAACACTGGCCGGCCCCCTGCGCAGCGGGACCATCGAAGACGCCTTCCAGTCCACCGCCCTCCTGCCCTCGCAGAGCATCGGGCCACGGCCCTCACCGCGCCCCTGGGCATGGGTTGAAGCGGCACCGGGCGCCCCAGCCGCAACCCCTGTACAAGACCAGCCCGTCACCTTCGACGCAGACCATCGCGCACACACCACGCGATGGGAGACCCGAACCCGCGTCACCATCGCCGAGAACGCCACCGAATGGGACGTCATCCCGTGACCAAACCCCCTGCTGCCGCCCGCTTCGTTGCCACACACAGCGTCCTGACCATGGACGCCCGGCACCCGTACACGGCCAAGTCCCTCGTCGACGCCCAGGACATGCACCGCACCGTCATGAGCGGCTTCCGCGGCTGGGTCGAAGACGGCGCCCCCGACGCCCGCGCACAGATGGGAGTACTGTCCACCTGGTCCGTCGACCTGAAGGCCGGCGCCCTCGTCCTGGTCGTGCAGTCCAAAGTCCCAGGAGACTGGGCAGCCATACCCCGCGGCGCCCTCACCGACAAACCGCACGTCATCACCGTCGACCGCACCCTGCGCGCCGGCGACTCCTTCACCTTCCGCACAGTCGTCAACCCCACACACAACCGCCCAACCGGACCGCCGGCTCCAGACCGCCCCCGCGGCAAACGAACCGCTCACACCCGCCCCGACCACGTCAAAACCTGGTTCGTACGCCGCCTGCAACCTCCCGGCCAACCACGCCAAACACCCGACGGCCTCACCCGCATCGGCGCTACCACCGAAGAACAATCCCTCGCTGTCCGGATGCTCCCCACCATCACCAGCCCCGGCCCCCACAAAGGCCTACGCATAGTCCGCGCGGAAATCCGGGGCACACTCACAGTCACCGACCCCGCCGCCCTCGTCGACACCATGACCCACGGCATCGGACACGCACGGGCATACAGCTGCGGACTACTCCTCACACGGTAAACACCCGTCAGCGGGACCATCCCCCGCACTTGCGAGGGTGGTCCTTGAGACACCGACAACGGCACCCGCACCCGCACCCGCACCCGCACCCGCGGGAATCATCCCGTCCTTGTGTGGACGCGAACATCTGGCCCGCGCCCCGCGCCGCCGGGGATGGCCCCGCGGAGAACGACTTCACCGCTTCATGGGCAGACTGCTCCCCGCACCGCGGGGACGGTCCCTTGACTCATGTACCAGATCGAGAAGGCGTGCTCCCGCGCCCGCGGGGATGGTCCCAACGTCGCCGTGCAGACGATGCAGCGATTCGGGTGCTCCCCGCGCCTGCGGGGATGATCCCTCGTCGGGCGTTTCGTTGCCGGCGTAGCGCCACTGCTCCCCGCACCCGGGGGGATGGTCCCAGCCATGTGCCGTTGCGCAGGTCCTGGCCAACGTGCTCCCCGCACCCGCGGGGATGGTCCCGTGTTCGAACCCGGGGTGAGGTCCGTGTGCAGCTGCTCCCCGCACCCCCGGGGATGGTCCCACGCCTTGCTTCAGGGCGTCGGTGGTCTGCTCCTGCTCCCCGCACCCGCGGGGATGGTCCCGACTGGAATCCCGGGAAGATCAAGACGACGCTCTGCTCCCCGCACCCGCGGAGATGGTCACAGGTCCAGGGTGGCCGGCCAGGCCCACGCACGCTGCTCCCCGCACCCGCGGGGATGGTCCCGTCGAGGGCGAGTGGATCACCCGACACAAGGCCCTGCTCCCCGCACCCGCGGGGATGGTCCCCTCCCGCTCGGCGGCGGCGTGCCGTTCCGTAACTGCTCCCCGCACCCGCGGGGATGGCCCCCGGCAGGCCGCCGGGGCGATGAACGCGTTCGACTGCTCCCCGCACCCGCGGGGATGGCCCCGTCGTCACCGGCGGCCCCTGCTTCGCCCCCCACTGCTCCCCGCACCTGCGGGGATGGTCCCGACAACATCTCGTACTGGTACGGCACTTGACACTGCTCCCCGCACCCGCGGGGATGGTCCCTCGTCGTGACCGGACGCAAGTAGAGGAGAACGGTGCTCCCCGCGCCCGCGGGGATGGTCCCGTGCTCCCGCTCGTGGCTCAGACGAGCGAAGGGTGCTCCCCGCGCCCGCGGGGATGGTCCCCAGTTCCGGGTGATGAACGACTTGTCGAAGTGGTGCTCCCCGCACCCGCGGGGATGGTCCTCAAGCACTGCTTGCCGTCGAGCAGTCCGGTGACTGCTCCCCGCACCCGCGGGGATGGTCCCCGAAGCCGAAGCCCGCCAGGTCGTCACCGACACTGCTCCCCGCACCCGCGGGGATGGTCCCTTGCTGACGGCGACGATCGGGCGGGCGTCCGGCTGCTCCCCGCACCCGCGGGGATGGTCCCGGCTTCCTGGCGGTGTCGGCCGGAGAGATCCGCTGCTCCCGCGGGGATGGTCCCTACAGGAAGGCTGTCCCTGTGAAGAAGCGAATCTGCTCCCCGCACCCGCGGGGATGTCGGCGGCGGCTGAATCTGGACCCACTTTGGAACTCACGTGCCGTCAGAGGGTCAGGATTCGAGCGACGCCGACAGGGGATGGTCCCTACGGCACCGAACGCGTGCGCGGGTCCGGCAACTGCTCCCCGCACCCGCGGGGATGGTCCCGACTGGGTGAGGGTCGCCCGGGCGTCCACGGGCTGCTCCCCGCGCCTGCGGGGATGGTCCCTGCCGGTAGGTGGCGAGCACTTCCGGGTCCGGCTGCTCCCCGCACCCGCGAGGATGGTCCCCTGTACGGCGCCAAGCAGAGTTCGGCCGAGCACTGCTCCCAGCACCCGCGGGGATGGTCCCGGCCCCTCAGCGTGGTTGGTCCCCGTCGCTGACTGCTCCCCGCACTCGCGGAGATGTTCCCTCCTTGCTGACCACGTCCGGGTGCAAACAGCTCTGCTCCCCGCACCCGCGGGGATGGTCCCCACCTCTACACCGCGTTCGGACCGACCAACGTCTGCTCCCCGTCTCGCGGGGATCGTCCCTCCTCCGGGATGTCGGTGTGCTTGTGTTCCATGTGCTCCCCGCACCCGCGGGGATGGTCCCCAGCCGATTTTGTTATAGGCCAGGATCAGGCCGCTGCTCCCCGCACCCGCGGAGATGATCCCGGTACGCACGAGCCAGAACGGCCGAATGCGCACTGCTCCCCGTACACGCGGGGATGGTCCCGATCTGCTCCTGGCGGACGACGCGGTCACGGCCTGCTCCCCGCACCTGCAGGGATGGTCCCGTGCCGTCGCGGCGCTGCAGCTCGGCGGGAATCTGCTCCCCGCAGCCGCGGGGATGGTCCCATCGAGTTTCACATTGGTTGAGGGAGTTCATTCGACGCGTGCGTCGCTCCAGGCGAGGGTTGCCTGGCAGTCCTGGGTGTCGGTGCTGTGGTCTGGTGCCGTGCCGGTGACGGACACGGGCTTGGTGCCCATGGTGGTGCGTCGCCTCGAAAGGGCGCAGGGCCCGGCGGTTCGGCCGCGACCGGGAAACGCTGCGGGGCCAGACCATGGGTGCCTGGTGAGGAAACTGATTGATGGTGCTCGATCGTCTTTCATGAAGTGACGTCCTCAACGCCCGAGCCACTGACGACTCCACCGCACTGGCCCCACTGTGGTCACGGCGCCACCTCGGATGATCCGGTCGGCTGCCGCGGTGTCCACGTACCCGGATGGACCGTATGCCTAGCACATTTGGAGGAGGCTGATCGCGCCGCTTACCTGGCCGCCCTGAGTCCTGGCGCCGACATCGACCACAGTGGCACCCCCTTCACCCGATCCCTGTTGAACCGGTTGCTCGACGCCCTGTGTTCCCCCACAACGCCCGGCCCCCAGTTCGGCCTGGCCATGTTCGTCGGCGCGACCTTCGACGGCGGTGCCCACTTCGGCGGAGCAGTCTTCAACGGCACCGCTGCGTTCGACGAGGCGATCTTCAACGGCGACGTCACTTTCCTGCACGGGGCCTTCGCCCCCGGCGACTCTGGCTCTGGGCCAACCTTCAACGGGGCGATCTTCAACGGCATCGCCATGTTTCACAAGATGATCTTCAATGGTGGCGCCCACTTTGGCTTGACGGCCTTCAACCAGAGCGCCCTGTTCACCGAGACGACCTTCACGAGCATGTCCCAGTTTCTCGGGGCGACCTTCGCCGACGATGCTTCGTTCAGGAGGACGACCTTCCACGACCATGCCTCGTTCTACAGCACCACCTTCAACGGCAACGCCACGTTCGACGGAACGGTGTTTAGGGGAGACGCCGGATTCAAGAAGGCGACCTTCAACAGCGGCGCCGAGTTCGACGGGACGATCTTCAACGCCGACGCCGGGTTCGCCGAGGCCCGCTTCGAAGCGGCCCCGCACCTGGGGCCGCTGGTCTGCGGCGGCACGGTCAATCTTGATCGTGCGGTGTTCGGCGGCCCAGTGACGGTGCAGATGGCGCCCAGAGCACTGTCGTGCCGACGGACGCATTGGCGTTCTACGGCTGCACTGAGGCTGCGTTATGCCGAGGTGGACCTGGCCGGAGCGGTGCTGGAGTATCCAGTCACACTGGCTGCCGAGCCAGAACCTTTCGCCGATCAACACGGCGGGGACTTGCCCGAGTTGGGGTTAGAGGACCGGGATCCGGGCGTGCGGGTGCAGGCTCTCAGCGGGGTGGATGCCGTGCACCTGGCGCTGACGGACGTGGACCTGTCCGACTGTCGCTTCGTCGGCACGGTGCACCTCGACCAGCTCCGCATCGAGGGCCGCACAGTTTTCTCCCGCCCTCCGGTGGGCTGGCACCGCCGTGGGCCGGTGGTCTTGCGCTGGTCCCAGCGGCGCACACTCGCCGAAGAGCACCACTGGCGCGCCGCCGCCGCCAACCGCCCCGCACCGGGCCATCAGCCGTCCGTACGGGAGTGGCGCCCGGGTCCCCAAGGACCAGCACGCCCTGCGGGGCCGGATACCATAGCTGCCATCTACCGGCAGTTACGCAAGGCTTTGGAAGACGGCAAGAACGAACCCGGAGCCGCGGACTTCTACTACGGCGAGTGCGAGATGCGCCGCCACGACCGCACCGACACCACCTGGGCCGAACGCATCCTGCTCACGGTGTACTGGGCCGTCTCCGGCTATGGCCTGCGTGCCTCTCGCGCATTGGCCTGGCTGGCTGCGGCGATGACCGCCACCGTGACAGTAATGGTGTTGTGGGGCATCCCAGTGGAGGCACCCAAACCGACCACTGTCGGCCGCCAGGTCCAGGCCGGGCAGACCCTCACCCTGGTCACCGACGTTCCCGACCCGGTCAACCCCACTGGCCCATTGGATGAGCGCATCACCACTGAGCGGTTCGAGAAGTCGCTGCGAGTGCTGATCAACTCGGTGATCTTCCGATCCTCCGGCCAGGACCTGACGACAGCCGGCACCTACATCGAAATGGCCTCCCGGCTCACCGAACCTGTCCTCCTCGGTCTCGCCGTCCTTGCCACCCGCAGTCGCGTCAAACGGTAGATGTGCTGATCGGCGTCAGTGCGTGACGCTGCCGGGGATCTTGAGTGGGTGTGTCCCTGATCTTGACTGGAGGCCACCGAACCGAACCCAGTTGGGGGGGGGGGGGGGCCAGGGGGTTTTGACGCCCCCCCCGGGCGGGGGTGGTGGGTGGGGGGGGGGCCGGGCCCCTCGGTGGTGGGTGGGAGGCCAGCCGGGGGGTGGTGGGTTGGGGGGGGGCCGGG
>NZ_JBEYVO010000046.1:0-94249 GCF_040644055.1 Streptomyces sp. NPDC047043 | reverse complement strand
TTTTCTATCCCCTCCGCGGGGGCGGTGGCGCGGGGGGGCCCCCCCCCGCCCCCGGCGGGGGGGGGGGCCCCCGCCGCCGGGCGCCCCCCGCCCCCCCCACCGCTGTGTCGCCGTCCGCTCGGAAAGCGCCGGCCGGGCAACGGGGCGGAGACAGCGTCTCACTGGTCGAAGTGGATGAGATCTCCTACGGTCCATGCGCTGACGTCCTTGATCGCGACTCGGTACATGCCACCCGTCTCCGGGATCCCGAGGCTGCCCTGCAGGATCCGGGCGAGATGAAAGTGCAGATGCGTGGGCGCCTCGCCACGACCGGAAGAGTTCCCTCCCGGCCGGCGGGCGAAGACGTCCGAGAACGGGCCGAGACGGTCCGAGTCCTTCAGGACCTCCGCCACCCGCTCCCTCCACACCGCCTCGGGAGCCAGCCGCCCGGTGATGACGGCGCCGCCGACGACCACGGTCAGCGACATCTGATTGCTTCGCTCGGACTCCACCGCGGCTGAGATGGCGACGAGCAGCTCATCAGAGTTCGACATGACAGCAAAGCTTATGCGGCCCACCCGTACCCGAAACCCCTGCGGGGCTGAAGTGGTGGTGCGCGCGACAAGCAGGCGGCTTCCGCCCACCCGTGAGGGCCGGTCACG
This sequence comes from Streptomyces sp. NPDC047043, assembly GCF_040644055.1. Lineage (NCBI taxonomy): Bacteria > Bacillati > Actinomycetota > Actinomycetes > Kitasatosporales > Streptomycetaceae > Streptomyces > Streptomyces sp. NPDC047043. Next base: position 93,608 of record NZ_JBEYVO010000046.1, on the reverse strand, counting down.
GCAGGGTTCTTCCTCCACCAGAAGAGTGAAACCTTCTCTGCCTGGAGTAGATTTTCGTTCCTGGCATGGGTACGCTTCTTCCCGTAGAGACGGTCGACGAGACCGCCAGACACGAACTGGCGGTGACTGAATACGAAGTACGCAGGTCAGTGCGGCTCTCGAGCCTCGAAGCCAGAGTGTTCCCAGAACGGTGACGGGACTGAGAGCCGCACTGGGCGGCTCGCACGTCGAGGAGCTGCCAACAGCAGTACCGGTTCAATCAGTGGTTGGTTCAAAGAGGAACGGAGGAGCAGACGCCATCAGGATCGCCCGGCCCGAGAAGCACTCGGCCCGGGTACCGCAAGACCCCGGAATGGATGGTGGTCCCCGGTCAAGCAGCTGCGATCCCCCCGCACCCCCCTCTGCCGGGCCGGGTAGCGGAAACAGAAGGTCGGCACAGCAGTAGAGCCGACCGATGGTGTTCAATTTCCTTCGGGGCCCTGGTGCCGTACGCACCAGGGCCCCTCGACGCGTTGCACAGTGAGGTGACATGACATCGGACAACCCCCTGAATGATCGTCTGGACGACGACGACTACCCCGCGTACACCATGGGCCGGGCAGCCGAGATGCTCGGCGCCACCCCGGCCTTCCTCCGAGCCCTCGGTGAGGCTCGTCTGATCACTCCGCTCCGCTCGGAGGGAGGACATCGCCGGTACTCGCGCTACCAACTGCGGATCGCCGCGCGCGCCCGGGAACTCGTCGACAAGGGCACTCCGATCGAGTCCGCGTGCCGCATCGTCATCCTCGAGGACCAGCTCGAGGAAGCGCAGCGCATCAACGCCGAGTACCGTCGGGCCGCCAGCGAATCGGCGGGCCGTGCCGGCTCCGGCTCCGCCTGAACACGCGGGCGCGTGCCGTATCCGGAAGGCTGTCTTGCGGCCGAAGGGGAGCACGGCTCGGAAAGCCGCCGGTCCGCTGCTGACGGACCGCCGCCGCCCTCGCCCCGGGAGGCGCACCCCGCCGGAAGGGATGTGCACTCGCCAAGGGTCCCCGGGCTGGTCGACGGAGACAGCGGCGCCAGGCGCGGAGCCCGTTCACGCAAGCCACCAGCAGCCCGTCCGGCGCCGGCAGGGTCGCCGCCTCGCGGCCACCACGGCTCAGGGGACCTCGACGACACGATCCGACGCCAGTTTCTGCGCGCCATAGCCGTCACCAGCGCCCTCGTGGCCCTGCCCGCCGACGACAGCGCCGCCCTCACCGACGGAACCCACCGTGGGATGTCGGAGGACTTCGTGCGTATGAACGGCCACCTGTGGCAGGTGTACCAACTCGCCCGCGCCAAGGGCTCCGTGTACCCGATCGTCCGCGACCGGCTCACCACGCCCAACGACGCCCTCGACGGCCGACCGGCAGCCGAATCCCAGGCTCTGTGCGGCGCGGCGGCGACCTCTTCCGGCTCGCCGGAGAACTCGCCTTCGACTCCGCCGTCCTTCGCGCCGGTCATGTTCTGCCAGTAAATGCTGTGCAGGATGTGGCCGGACAGGTGGAAGGCCAGGTTCTTCTCCAGGCCGTTGATCGAACCCCGGGACTCCTTGTCGCGGGCCTCCGCCAGCTGCTCCAGCGTGTCGTTGGCGCCCTTGAGGTAGGCGGTGTGGTGCTTGTCGTGGTGCAGTTTGATGATCTCGGGGCTGATGACGGGAGCGAGCGCGAGTAGTCGTCACAGCTCCATGTGGATGCGGAGCTCGGCGCGAAGGAAAATCGGGCAGGTGCACGATGGGGTGGCCGTCTCGGATTTGGTGTCACCGGGAGCGATGCGGCCGTTGGTGCGCTCGGGCCCTGCACACCTGACCATGGTCTTCAGTACCTGAGGCCGGAGCGCAGTAGACCGGGGGACGGCGCGTGGCGCCGCTTGCGCGGCGCCACGCATTCGAGATCAGGAGTTCTGGATCATTTTCTTGATCTCGGACAGCTTCTTGTCGGAGTCGACGTTGACGAAGATGACGTCGTCAGACGCCTGTTTCAACGCGATGGCGATGCTGGGATCCACTCCCTCGATCGCATAGGCAGTCGTCGATGTCGGCTTCGTCTGACCGTTGCTGTCATCGTTGGGGGTGTCGTCGCACGGCGGAAGTGTGGCAGCACCGAGCTTGTCCCCGAGGGTGAAGTCCTTGGCTTCTGCGCCCGAGTACGTGTGGCTTTGGTATTCGACCCGGTACGCGCACGACGACGCGGACTCGCCGCCACCGCTGTCGCTGGACGAGGAGCAGGCGACGGACATGGTGACCAGGACTGCCGCCAGCAGCGTCCACGCGATTCCGGTCCTGCCGATCGGAGGTATGGCTTTCATCGGTACACCACCTCTCTGGGAGCGTCTGCTCCGGGTCAGTAGATACTGCGCAGGCCGAGCACATCACCCTTGGCGAGTGTCCTGGCCCTCGTCGAGCACAAGATCGAGTTGCCGTACATGGTGAGGTTGTCGTGGGCGCCGTAGATGTCCTTCAGCCCGAAGATGTGTCCGGCCTCATGAGTACCGACGCTGCGGATGTCATATTTGTTCGAGCAGCTGGCAGTCGGCTTGTTCGTAAAGTCGAAGTCGTGAGTGTTGAAGCGGACGTCAGCCTCGCGCAGATCGTTCTTGACGCCGGGCATCGGCCAAGTGCGAGAGCAGGTGGCCGCGACGGTGCTGTTCCCAAGGTTTCCCGCGTCCCACGTGCTCAGCCCGTCGTAGCCGGTGCACGTGTTACTGGTGCTGATGTCTGCCTCGTAGCTCGTGTAGGCCAGGAAGTTGGCCTGGTGTGCACCGACCTGATCGCTGTAGCCGCAGTTGTTGTGGCTCTCCGTGATGTTGTCGAGGGCCTCGTAGAACGTCCACAGGGCGTCGTTCTTGGACAGTCCCCCGGGCAGGCCGCCATCACCGATGTACCAGTTGTAGGTGCCGTACTCCTTTTGATCCTTCGTCGCGTACGTCGCATCGCTGCACGCGCCGGGAATGGCGGCCGCATCGACGTCCGCCACCTCTGCCTCGGCGCTGGCATCGGACGCCTCCGCGTCCGTGCTGTCCGACTCCTCCGACAGGTCACCTGCCGTCTCGACCGGGTTCGACAGGACGTCAGGTATGTCGGAACCCGCCGTGGAAGCGTCCGCACTGGCACTGTCCAGGTCATAGGAGACGATGCCGTTGGACGTGACTTCCAGCGTGAATCCGTGCGAAGTCCCGTCCACCGCCAGCGTGTCGACGCTTACAGCCGTATTGGGCTCGGGCACCGTCACGCCGGTGCCGTCGTAGGTGACCACGCGCCCGACCGCGTCGCACTTGATCACAGACGACCCGGCAGGCAGGTCACTGACCGTCAGCTCCCCCTCGTCGAGCTCGCAGACGTCCGCTGCTGCCCGCGCCACGCTCATGCTGTCGACAGCAGCCGACAGCGAAGCCGCCAGCGCGAAGGCCATGATCGTTCTACCGATGAGCCCCTGGTTACGCCCAGCCACTCTCCACCCCCGTTGTTCCCCCCCGCCACGCGGGGTGTGATCAAACTTCAGGAAGAGTAGCCACCAAATCCTTACAAATTCTTTTCAGTTCAAGACAAAATCTCTTGCGCTCTTGGCTGGTTTCAGACTTCCGAGGATCGATGGCGCCGCCTCGCTCAGCACTTTCACATGGATGAGCTGGAGGCGAGCCCTCAGCTCACCGTCCCTCGGCGATGGCGGACACCCGTCCTGCACGTGCTTCGTCGTGGGCGGCGCACAAGGCCCTTGCAGGAACAGGCACTTGACCCCCTATGAGCCTGCGTCAGAGCGGGAGGTCGTCGGGGAGTACCCGGAACGCCTCGTAGCGGCCCAACGGGCGTACAGCCCGAAAGTCTCGTCGGTCGAGGGTGAGAATCGCGTCCGTGTCGTAGTCGGCGGCAAGCGCCACGTTCACCGCGTCGGCGAGGACGAGGTCCAGCGCGCGGTAGCGGACACGGACAAACTGGGCGGCGCCCAGGTGGTCCTCCGTGATCTCCGGCATGACGACACGACCCCGGCTCATCCAGCGCCGCAGGTCGTCCACCGCGCTGAGGGCGGCCTCCCTGCCGAGCTCGCGAGTCGCCACGTGATCCAGTTCGGCCAGCAGGAGCGGGGACATGACCAATAGGCCCGCCGCCATGATGGCCTCGTTCGCCGCCAGGTGTTCAGGATGAGCCGAGTCCAGGGCTGCCAGAAGGCCGGACGTATCGGCGATGACAATGATCACGCGGCGGATCCGGCATCCGAGCCGGTCTCCCGCCGGACGGCCTCGGCGACCGTGTCACCGACCTCCGACTTGGACAGGGTGCGTCCCGGCCCCTCGAAGGTGCGTGAGAACAGCGGCTCGTCCCAGACCCGGTTCGCCATGGCTGCAAGGTGGATGCCCTGGCGAATGATCTCGGCCTCGCTTATACCTCGGCGCTTGGCGGCCTCCTTGATGATGGCCAGGTCCTCGGGGTCGGCGTAGACGTTGGTGCGCTTCAAGGACATGTACCAAGAGTAGTCCATGTACCGGATTGATGTATGCGGCGCATTTCCCCGTTGCCGAGGGCCGGCCGAGCACACCTCACACGCCGCGTCCGGGTGCCAGAGTGTTCCTGGGGAGACGGGCATGTCATGGGGTTCGGTTTCCGTGTCGATGTGCCTGGGATGAGTATGCGGGTCTCCACTCGTGGAGTGCGCACCACGATCGGGCCACGTGCGGCGCGGCTCAGCGTGGGCAGTGGCGGCGCCAGGATGTCGACCGGACCCGGCCCCTTCCACGCGTCGAGTTCCCTCGGCGGGGCCACTCAGCTCACGTCCCGGTCGACCGTCCCAGGTCGCGCAGATGCCACCACTCCGCGGCACTTGGCCGTCGTTGCCGCCAGTAGGAGTGGAAGCGGCATTCTCTCCGGCGGACACCAAACGGCAGCAGCCGTGGCCTGAGCTTCACGCAGAGCTCTGCCCGCAGGGGGTGGTGTAAGCACCACCCCCTGGTCCACCGCCTCGGCCCACTGCGCCGCCGCCCCGCCCGCTTCAGAGTTGTGGACGCACGCCGAAAGGGCGAGGCACACACGACCACCAGGGGGTACAGGACATGTCCGAGCGGACCGGCAAGCAGGACGAACCGGGTCTGGGGCGGCGGGGTTTCGTGGCCGGGGCGGCCGTGGTGGCCGGGGCGGCCGTTGTGGCCGGGGCGGCATTGACCGGCACGGCGAGCGCCACGCCGGTCGGCGGCCCGGTGGCCCGAGGCGCGAGCAGCGCCGGCGACACCGCCATCGCCTTCACCCACGTCACCGTCATCGACGGATCAAGGGCCGCTCCGGCGCACGACATGACGGTCGTCGTCGAGGCCGGCCAGATCACCGGACTCGCGCCAAGCACGCGCACGCGGCTGCGGCCGGGTGTCCGGACCGTCGACCTGAGCGGCAAGTACCTGATCCCGGGCCTGATCGAGGCACACACCCACAGCGACGGCCCGGACGCGGTGGTCCCACCGCTGTACCCGCTGGCCGGTGTGACCACGGTGCGCGAGATGCAGGGCGCCCCCGTCCACCACCGATGGCGGCGCCAGATCCGCAGCGGGACGCTGCTGGGTCCGCGCTGGCTCATCGGCAGCCCGATCATCGACGGAGCGCCGTCGCTGTGGGCGCAGGACGTCCCCAACCACATCAGCGTGCGGGACGCGGCCGACGCGCGGCGCGTCGTACGCCGGGTCAAGAAGGAAGGGGCGGACTTCGTCAAGGTCTACTCGCGGCTGTCCCGGGAGGCGTACTGGGCCATCGCGCAGGAGGCCCGGCGCCAGAACATCCCGCATCTCGGTCACTGCCCGGACCTCGTCCGCATCACCGAGGCCGCTGACGCCGGCCAGCGCAGCATCGAGCACCTGCACGCCCTGCTGCTGTCCACCTCGGCACACGAGGCGGAGGTCCGACGCGGTCTGGCCGCCGTACGCATTGATCCGGACGATCCCAGCAGCCTGTCCCGCTACCACAGTTGGTTCCAGCAGGTGCATCCGCTCGAGTGGCGGGCCGTACGCGGCTACGACCCGCGCAAGGCGGACTCCGTGTTCCGGCGGCTGGCGGCGGGCGGGACGGCGGTGGTCCCCACACTGAGCGTGCACCACACGCTGGAGCTGCCCGACGAGGTCCCGGACCGGGCCGAGGACTGGAAGTATCTGCCGGCCTGGCAGGTGGAGTCCTGGCCCGATCAGCTGCAGGCCCTCATCGGCGGGCGAACCCCCGAACAGGCCCGCCAAATCCGGGAGATCTACGCCCACCGGGAGCGGCTGGTCAGGGAGTTGCACGAGGCGGGTGTGCGGCTTCCCACGGGCACGGACACCGGGACCGGCTACACGGTGCCGGGATTCGCCCTGCACGACGAACTGGCGTTGCTCGTCGAGGCAGGCCTCACCCCCATGCAGGTGCTGAGGTCGGCCACGCAGGAGGCGGCCCGCCTGCTCGGCCTGGATGCGGTCGGCACCGTGGCCAAGGGCAAGGCCGCCGATCTCCTGGTACTCGACGCCGACCCGCTGCGCGACATCCGCAACACCCGGAAGATCCATGGTGTGGTGGCGGGCGGACGCTGGATCGACAACACGGAACGGGAAGCGTTGCTGGCCGCCGTACAGAAGGCGGCTGCGGAGGCCGAGCCGCCGCAGGAAGAAGCCGCGGCCGTGACGGGGTGCGGATGCGGCGGTCACCCGTAGCGGGCGCGGCCGGGGTGCCGGAAAGGTGACGGCCGTTGAGGCGGTGGCAGCGCTCGCCGGACCCTGCTGAGCGCTTCTGCCGCCCTGCTTCAAGCCCTTCGGAACGGGCGCATGCACGTGCGGAATCTGGTCCAGCTGTTGCAGCCGCCGGCAAGGTTTTTGCCTGTCGCTGCCGCCAGCCGCCGCCGTTGGATCCTGCGGCAGGCGTGCTGTTGGTCGGTCAGCGCGCGCCGGCAAGAACCCGGCCGGACCAGACGTCGATCACCACCTGGCGGTGATGCGAGCGCACCGTCGGCGTGCCGGTGGTGTAGTTCTTGTCGACCTGCGCCGCCTCGGCTGCATCCGGCTTGGCGTTCGTGCAGGACGTGCCGGGGCCGTGGCCGGACATGGTCTCCGAGCACGGGCCGCTGTAGTCGTCGGGCAGCCCGAGGATGTGCCCGGTCTCGTGCGCCACGATCCGGGCCGCGTCGTAGCCCTCGTCCACCGCTTGCCGGCCCAGCTGCACGTCACCGTTGCCGCCGGGGAAGATCGGCCCCTTCGTGGTCTGCGGCCAGCCGCTGGTCGCCTCGTAGACGTAGTCGGCCGAGCCGGGGGTGCTGGCCGGCTCCAGGCGCACGTTGTGCAACACGTCGTTCCAGTTCTGCACGGCCTGCTTGATCGGGCCCGCCCACTGACCGGCATCGCTGGCGTCATAGGTCAGGGTGACCACAGCCGGGGGAGCGTGCGGCGCGGAGTGCGCCGAAGCGACGCCGGCCGTGGTGCTCAGCATGGCCGGGACAAGTGCCGCCAGCGCGGCCATTTGCTTGATCATGAGGCTGGTGTACCTCCGTGAGTCTCAGCTGCTGCCCGCAGCAAAGGAGTTCGTCGCGAACACGACAATCCCTCTACGGGCGACCGAATCTCAGATTCCGTCAAGTTGGCTCGAAGCGCATGCGAGCTGACAGCCAATCGGACGAGAGGACCATGGCCCTGCCCGGAATGAGTTGCTGACTGCGTGTCGGATGCCAGGTCGTCGTGCTGTCGGCTGGTCCGAGCCTGGAACGACGATGGGGTGTGGAAGGAGATCGGGCGGCGGCAGGCCACGGCGCGGAAGCGAATCGTTGAACTGCACCATCGGGCAGAGGAGTTGACGCGATCACTGTCATGGACCAGAGCGATTCAGTGGTCCCCCTGGCTGCGAGACGCGGATCTCGGGCGCGGGTACACGACGCCGAAATCCTCAGCCGGATCGCGGCACGCAACGCCCTGGGCATCGACAGGGGAGGACTGTCTCCTGTGCCCGGCCGGATCGTGGTGCGCGAGGCGGCGTAACCGCCGGGCGGCCATCGCCGAACGTGCGACGGCACCGGAGAGACCGGCCTGCGGCGGTCCGCCTTTCCTGCACGGGCGGCACCGCCCCGTCCGACGCCGTGCCTACCGGCTACAGCAGCGACCGAACCGACCACGCCTGCGGCCATGAAGGCCCGATCACGGAGGACGCAGCTGACCAGTACCTTCGCGAACGGCTTGCCGACGTCCGGCTGGAACCAGCCCAGATTGGCGCCGGACCGGAATACGGCGCGTGCGGTGGCCTCCAGAGCGGTGAGTGTGGGACCCGGGCTGTTGGCTTGATCGGTCCGCGAGCCTTGATCGTTGCCGGGCCTGCTGATTAGTTGGTCAGCATGACCGAACTCGGCCCCGTCGCCTGGCCGCCTGCCCCGATCAAGACCGAGCGGCTCGTTCTCCGAGAGTCCGAGGCCCGGGACCGTGCGGCGTTCATCGAGCTGCTGGCGTCGCCAGAGGTGCACACCTACCTTGGCGGCCCCCGGCCACGTGATGAGCTTGAGCGCGAGATGCCCGGGGTGCCCGAGCAGTGGCCGGGGAGTTTCGTCGTTGATCTCGACGGGGCGATGATCGGCCAGATCCTGCTCAGAAGGGCAACGGGGCATCGTCGCCCGGCTGCTGTGGGGAAGATCGATCTCGGTTACCTGTTCCTGCCGCGGGCATGGGGATTCGGGTATGCCGCCGAGGCGTGCGCGGCGGCACTCGACTGGATCGACGGCGTCCTTCCCGGCGAGCCGGTGGTGCTCGCCACCCAGACCGCCAACGTTGGCTCGATGCGCCTCGCGGCAAAGCTGGGTTTCACCGAGGTGGAGCGGTTCCACGCTTGGGACGCCGAGCAGTGGCTCGGCTTGCGATCCCCGGTCACGCCGTCCGCCTGAGCTCGTGCTCGAGGCCGCAGAGCCCCTACGCGACAGGCGACGTCCTCAACCGCCGGACCTGGGCCACCCGTGAAGAACTGCGGATCACGATCGTGTCCTGGATCGAGAGGACCTACCATCGGCGCCGCAGACAAGCCGCACTCGGCCGGCTGACACCCGTCGAATTCGAGGCCGTCATGACCACACCGGCCCTACAGGCCGCGTGACCGAACCCGTCACCCAAACCAGCAGCAGACCCAAGAGCATGCGATCCGCCGTTGCATGAAGACCGCGTGATGCGGCAGCCGCGCATCGCATGCTTTGGCTGCACTCTCGCCTTACAGTCAAAGCATTCTCCACTTCTGCCGACGCTGGCGCGTCACTTCACGGGCACTTTCATTCCGAACAGTTTTTCCGCATTTCGGAACGCAATTTTTTCCTTGGCTTCGCGTGGTAAATCGACTCCCCGGAACCAGTCGGTTTGAGTTTTCATATTTGCAAACGGGTAGTCGGTTGCAAACATCACTCGATCCGCGCTTATGTACTTCAGCAGGAGATCGAGCAGTTCAGTCTGGGGGAATGCGCTGGTTGTGAACCAGAAATTATCATGGAAATACTGCTCGAACGGCTTGTCCAGGCTTTTCTCGGTCACTTCGCTCATCTTCTCCACGATGCGTTTGTAGAAGAACGGAAGACCCTCTCCCATATGGCCCATGATAATCTGGAGCTTGGGATGCCTGTCGAATGCTCCTGAGGTGACCATTCGGAGGCACTGAGTAACGACTTCCTGGTGCCATCCATATGCAGAGATGCTGAGAACCTGGTCCTGGAACTCCTTCTGATATTCCGGCCGCATATTGCTGTAGTAGATTTCGAAAACCTCGTCGGGCGGCAGGCCCGGATGGATGTATATCGGCACATCAAGGGCTTCGGTGCGCGCCAGCAGGGGCTCAAAGTCGGGATGGTCGAGGAATTTCTTGCCGATGATTCCATTCGTCAAAGCTCCCAGGAAGCCATCTTCCCGAACTGTGCGTTCCAATTCGTCTGCCGAGGCCTCCGGATTCTGCAGAGGCAAGGTTGCAAATGCCTTGAACCGCCCCGGATACGTGGCCATCGGTCCATCGACGAGCAACTTGTTGAGACGATACGCAAAATCGATGCCCTTCTGCCCTTTGACATTCTGCACACCTGGCGTATGTGCGGAGAGGACTTGAACGTTGAGCCCCGCCTCATCCATTGCACCGATGCGGCGCGGGCCGAGCTCGGCAAGACCAGTATCCTCGAGGAACAGCCTGTCGTTCAGCACCATCAACTCATGGGTGGAAAAGGTCTCTTCCGTGCCGATGAACGGCAGGTCCTGGTCCCGCAGTAAAATGTCCGAAGTCTTGTCCGACGTCTCCTCCTCGTCCGCTGCCGAGACAATGGCATGCGTGGACAAGCCGGCACCAATGCCAAGTGCCGTGGCGGCGGCTAGAAAGCCGCGGCGTCCCATGGACTTCATGTCAGTCTCTCCTCAGGTGCTTGTGTGGTGCGGTATCCGTGCGGCATCCGTCTGCGAGATGCTTCAGATCGACCCTTCGGCGTTACCAGGCGCGCCCAGGTGCCCACCCACGCCGCGCCCCCTCTTCGACCTCGACGCCGGCCACGCCGGTCCCGCCGAAACACGGCCAGCCGAGACCAGGGGTCTTCGCGTCCTACTCGCGCACCGCGGCAGCGCCGCCCGGCGGCACCACGTACACGACGGCGTGGTGCGCGATGGCAACGTTCTCCGGTGCGAATTGGGTCCCGGTCAGGAACGCCGTCTTGGTCAGGCCCGGATCGATCATCGGGAGCGGGGCAGGGAGCGGGGTTTCGCCCCAGGGCGAAAGACCGTTCGTCACCGAGCGTCAGGAGTGGTGCTGATCGGGTGATAGGGTCGGTAGTGCCCGGTCGGCGACAATCAAGCCGTCCGGGTCTACCGCCGGGCTGGCGGGAAGTCAGGTCTGTGGAGCTTGCGTAAGACCATGGGCGGTACACCGTCCCTTGCTGGTAACCCCAGGTGGCTGCGGGCTGCGAAGCAGAAAGCCCAACCCGCGAGGGAAGGAATCCCCTTCGTTCACGAGGGGGAGGAGGTCAACTGGCACCGGTACCCGTCCGAGCCGCCACCCTCCGGCGGCGCGGGCGTGCAGGCTTCGGCCATCCTCAGGTCGAGGAACCGCTCGCCGGCGCGCAGCGGCTGGGGTGGAGCTGACGACCCGCCCGCGTGCGCGCTGTGCGGGCCGGCCGCGGCGGGCCCGCACTGGTGTCGGCGTGCGACCCGCGGGCGGCGACAGGGAACGCCGTCGCCAGCGCCCTGGTGGCTGCCCCGAATCTCAACTGCCCGGGCGGCGCTTTCCTTTACGGCGCTGCGTCGACTGCCATCACTAGCCTCCTACATACGGGTTGCAGCGCTTATCTGGATGCCTACTTCCTACCGAGCGAACCTGAGACGAACGTTAGAACCCGTCCTTAAACCGTCGCGGTGCAGAGGCCGGACGGATGCTCGATGGCTGACGCTGTCGCATATGGCTCTCGTCGCCTCGTGGATCCATGTTGTGTACCGGTGCGAGAATCCCTGAATGCGCCCGGCCGATGACACGATGCCGGTCACTCTCTGGCCAGCGGACAGCGAACTGCGTCCCGTTATCGAACAGTTGGCGCAGTTCTACTGTCATGACATGTCGGAGTGAGCTGCCCCGAGTTTCGTAGCGGTCGATCTTGTGTGTTTCAGGCGGCTTTCGGAGTGACCAAAGAACGGTAGTAGGCCGCCTCGAACTCCTCGGGTGGGAGGTAGTCGAGTGCGGAGTGCAGGTGCTCGGTGTTGTACCAGCCGACCCACCGCACGACGGCGCGTTCGACCTGGTCAGCGTCCCGCCAGGGGCCTTGGTGTTCGATGAGTTCGGCCTAGCGCGGCTCTTCGTCCATTGGACCGAGTTCGTCGACCCACCCTCCTGGGCCGCCGCCCTCGGCAGTTTCGGCTTCACTGAGCATTTTCAGCGTGACCACCTATCAGGTGACAGCTCCGGCGCCTCTGGCGTCAAGGACTTGCCGGGGAGGCAGTCAGTTGAAAGCGTCGGTCATGCAGTCCACCCGGCAGTCGGCAGCCTCATAGCGCTGGCGGAGGGCGGCAGCTGCTTCTTCGCGCTCCACGAAGAGGTACCCGTAGTGCTGGCGCGCCACCCTGGTCACGTCTGCGACCGTCACGATGGCCGGTTCGCCGTGTGCGGCCCGTCGACGCGCTCCGGCGATTGCCATGTCCGCAGAGCGCAGCAGGTTTCTGGAACGATCCCGGATCACGGCTGCCTGGGCGCGTTTCGCCGAGAGGGGACGCAGGACACGTCCTCTCCAGACGTAGCCGGCGGCGACAAGGATGAGACCGAGCGCTACGAACAGGAGTCCGCCTGGGGCGTGAGGTCGCATCAATCCAGTCTTCACCACTCGCGTGGTGATCGTGGTTCGGTCAACCGGTCTGAGCACCGCATTAACAGTCGTCTCAGGTTCGCTCCGTAGGAAGTCGGCATCCAGATAAGCGATGCAACTCGTATGGAGGAGGCCAGTGATGGCAGTCAACGCAGCGCCGTCCGGGGGAGCGCCGGCCGGTCGGTTGGCGGGCCGGTGGGTGCCGTGGTTGGTGATTGGCTTGTGGCTGGTGCTGGCGGCGGGCATGGTGCCGCTGAGCGGAAAGTTGAGCTCGGTCACCACCGACAGCGCCGTGGACACCCTGCCGGCCGGCGCCGAGTCCACGAAGGTGGCGGTGCTGGACGACCGTCTGCCCGGTGGTGACAGCAACACGTTCGTCTTCGTCTACCACCGCGCCGACGGCATGACCGACGCCGACCGCGCGACGGTCGAGCGCCACTACAACACCCTTGCCAAGCGGTACCCGCCGAAGGCGACGGCGGCAGCCGGCGAGGACGACGAGGGCTCACCGCTGAGCCTGTCCACCGACCGCAAGGCGATGATGTTCACCCTCGAGGTGAGCACGGCCTACGGCGCACCGGAGGCAATCATCGGCCCGTTGCGTGACGCCGTGAAGGACCGCCCCTCCGGCCTGGAACTCGATGTGACCGGCCCGGGCGCGATCGACGGCGACATGGACGCCGTCTTCGACGGCATCGACGTGCAGGTCCTCCTCACCACCATCGTCGTCGTCACGCTCCTGCTCATCCTCACCTACCGCAGCCCGGTGTTGTGGATCATCCCGCTGCTGGCCGTCGGCGCGGCCGCACTGACCGCGATGGCGACCGTCTACCTGCTCGTCAAGGGCTTCGGCATCGTGGTCAACGACCAGAACTCGGCGCTGCTGACGATCCTGGTATTCGGCGTCGGCACGGACTACGCGCTGTTGCTCATCGCTCGGTATCGGGAGGCACTGCACCACCATGAGAACGTCCGGGTCGCGATGGTCCACGCGCTGCGCGGCGCGGCGCCGGCCATCGTCGCGTCCGCGGCCACCGTGGTCGCCGGCCTGCTCTGCCTGCTCGTCGCGGACCTGAACAGCACCAGCGGGTTGGGCCCGATCGGTGCGGCCGGCATCCTGTGCGCGCTGGTGGCCATGCTGACGCTGTTCCCGGCGGTGCTCGTGGTGCTCGGCAGGCGGATCTTCTGGCCGGCCATCCCGCGGTTCAGCACGGCCGTACAGGAGAAGCCGGGGCTGTGGGGACGGCTCGGCACCGCCCTCAGCCGCCGCCGGTGGGTGGCGACGCTCGGCTCGCTCGGAGTCCTCGGCGCGCTTGCCCTCGGGCTGGCGGGCAACACCGGCGCCCTGCGGGAGCAGGACCAGTTCCTGTCCGCGCCGGAGTCGGTCACCGGCTTCACCGTTCTGCGCCAGCACTTCCCGGAGCTCGGCGGCCAGCCGATGACGGTCTTCACGCGGCCGGCGCACCAGGAGCGGGTGCTCGACGTCGTCAAGGACACTCGTGGGGTGGCCCTGGCCATCCCGGAGCGCACCAGCGGTGGCTGGGCCAACATCTCCGTGTTCCCGAAGGATGCGCCGGACACCGCCGCGGAGTACGACACGATCAAGCGGGTGCGCACCGCCGTGCACGCGGTGAGCGGGGCGGAGGCGATCGTCGGCGGGCCGAGTGCGGAGAACCTCGACACCGAGGTGACCACCGAGCGCGACGAGAAGCTGGTGATCCCGCTGGTGCTCGCCGTGGTCCTGATCGTCCTCGGGCTGCTGCTGCGCGCGATCCTGGCCCCGCTGGTCCTGATGGCTACTGTGATCGTCTCGTTCGCCGCCGCCTTCGGCGGCAGCGTGTTCGTCTTCGACACGATCCTCGGGTTCAAGGGTGTCGACTCCTCGGTGCCGCTGCTGGCATTCCTGTTCCTGGTGGCGCTCGGCGTCGACTACAACATCTTCCTGGCCAGCCGGGCCCGGGAGGAGACCGTGCGTCTCGGCACCAGAAAGGGCATGCTCAAAGCCCTCTCGGCCACCGGCGGCGTCATCACCTCGGCAGGCCTGGTCCTGGCGGCCACCTTCGCGGTCCTCGCCACACTTCCGCTGGTGATGCTGATCGAGGTCGGGTTCCTGGTCGCCTTCGGCGTGCTGCTCGATGCCCTGCTGGTGCGGTCGGTCCTGGTGCCCGCCCTCACCTTGCTGATCGGCCGGCGGATGTGGTGGCCGAGCCGGCTGTCCCGTCCAGCGGCACAGCTGCCGGACGGTCAACAGCCGCTCGCCGACGACGAGGAGCCCGCGCTGCAACGGTGAGCGCGGCGGCACGGACGAGATCCGGGACGGGGCCCCAGGCCCCTCCTGGATCTTTTTCATGGGCCCGACGGCCGCCGCCCTTTGGTCCCGCGCCACGCGCCGGAACCAGGCGCTGTCCGGGTCATCGGGAATCCTCCGTGGATACCCCCGCCTTCAGGACTCCGTTGGCAAAAGGACAGGGCGGGCATCCCGGCCCGCACTCTGGCTGGGAGTGGATCACTTGACCTGCGGGTCCGTGAGCCAAAGTGACCACCACGGCTGGTGGTTCGTCCCTTTCCCAACGGAGTCCTTCAGGCGGGGGAGGAAACGGACTCCTGCGGAGCAGGGCAGGGAAAGCCGATGCGCCGCCAGGGCGGATCGGCGTTCACCGCCAACCACCCGCAGGCGAGTGGTAGTTTGTATGGCGTCCGGTCGGCGATAACCAAGCTGGCCGGGCCTACCGCCGGGCTGGCGGGATGTCAGGTCTGTGGAGCTGGCGTAAGACTGCTGGGCGTACCCACGTCCCTTGCCGTTAGTTCGGGGCAGCTGCTGTCTGAGAAGCAGAAAGCTCAACCCGCGAGGGAAGAATCTCCCTGCTTCAGCTGGGGGAGAAGTCAACACGTGTCCCATCGTCGCGCGGCGCCCAGGCCGTTTTGGGACGAGGTGAGCTCCGTGGGCCGTCACCGCACGGCAGTGGCCCGTGGATTGACCTCACAGCGAGCGATCTCGTCCACGGGGCCCGCGCTGGCAACGGCCACCCGGACCTTAGCCTTGCTCTTCGCAGGCACCGACACCTCGTCGTAGGTCTCGGCCATGGTGAAGCCGTTTGCGTTCTTGTAGCTGATTCTCACGGCGAAGAGACCCTGGCGCCCGTTGGGATTTTGGACCGCGACGGTCGCGTACGGGTCGTCCGTGTCCGCGCAGTGCGTGAGCACGGCGGTGCCGTCCTTCAGAGGGCGGGCAGCAGCGACGGAGGGGGACGCCGTGGGGGTGGAAGGGGCGGTCGGCCGCGAACTCTGCTTGCCGCCGCTTTCACCGGTACTTGACGAGGAATCGGCACGGGGGGCGCCGACCGCGCTGCCAGACCTTCCTGCCGTTGACGCAGGCTGCGGAGTGGACTTCCCTATGTCCGACTTCGTAGCGCCGCATCCGGACAAAACGATGACTGCCGCCAAAACCACTCCGGCGGTCATGTGCACCCGCTTGATCACGTCACTCTTTCCAAGAACGGAGCCGCAGGATTCCAGGACGGCTGCGCTGGTCAGCGCGTGCAGAGGCTACCAGCGGGCGGAGATCGGGCACCGGCCGCCGTGAGGCGATAACGTGATCACCATGTCTCGGCCCACGGCTCGCCCCGCAGGCAGACCATTCTGCTGGTCTCGTTGCTCGCGCTCGGCTTGGACACGCTCGCACCCTAACCAGCAACATGATCGGCCGGACAAGTCGTAGGGGCGGCGCACCGCGGTGTCCTGCCCCATGGGTTGGCCGCTTGTCCCGCGCCGTACTGGGCCGGGGCCGGCGCACCGCGGTGCCTGCCCCGACGGTGAGCTGCGCGGCGCCATGCCCGAGGGCCGCCGTCTCTTGTCCTGCGCCGCGCCGCCGGGCGGGTCAGCACGCCGCGGTGTCCTCCCCGGCGGTGAGCCGCGCGATCGGGGCGGGCGGGGCCGCGGCCGGAAGGACAACCCGAAGCAGCGCGCCACCGCGTGCGGAGCGGGCGACGCTGGCCCGGCCGCCGTGGGCGTCGACGACCCGCTGCACGATCGACAGCCCCAGACCGGATCCCGGCAACGCCCGGGCGCTGTCGGCACGGTAGAACCGGTCGAACACCCGCGGTACGTCGGCGGCGTCGATGCCCGGCCCGGCGTCGTCGACCTCGAGCACCACCGACGCGTCCTCGGCACGGAGCCGGACCTGGACCGGCTGGTCCGCGGGGGACCACTTGCCGGCGTTGTCGATGAGGTTGAGCACCGCCCGCTCGAGCGCAGCGGGACGCCCGCTCACCCACACAGAGGTCACGTCGAGCGCGACCTCGACGTCGGGCGTGCGGGAACGCGCCCGGGTCGCGGCGGCCGCCACCACGTCGGCGAAGTCGAGCAGTTCGGTGTTCTCGTCGCTGACGTCACCGCGCGCCAGGTCGGTCAGCTCGGCGACAAGGGTGCTCAACTCGGCCACCTGGGCGCCGAGATCGTTGAGCAGCCGGGTCCGGCTCTCCGCCGGCAGTGCGCTGTCCAGGGTGCCGCGCCGATCGAGCCGGATCAGCAGCTCGACGTTCAGGCGCAGGCTGGTGAGCGGGGTCTTGAGCTCGTGGGTGGCGTCCTCGGCGAGCAGCCGCTGGGCCCGCCGGGAGTCCCGCAGCGCGGCGAGCATGTCGTTGATCGACTGGATCAGCCGCCGGATCTCCCCGCCGCCCTCATCCGGGATGTCGGCGTCGAGATCCCGGGTGTGCGCGACACGTACCGCGGCGGCGGTCAGCCGGTCGATCGGTGCCAGCCCGGTCCGTGCGACGGTCCGCCCGACGAGGGTGCCGCCGGCCACGCAGAGCAGCCCGATCAGCAGCATGCCGAACCCGAACTGGTTGATCGGGCTGTCGTCGGCGACGTGGGCCACCTGGACCGCGCCGTCGCCCGCCCGCAGTGTGTAGATGAGGTAGCCGTCCTCGTCGCTGTCGTTCGACTCCATCAGGTCGGCCGACGCGCCCTGCGCCACGCGCTCGGCGTGCTCGCTGACGGGGGGCAGCGCGGGTTGGCCGGCCGGCGTCCGGGTCGAGCCGTCGGGCAGGATGACGCGCACCAGCCGACCGGATCCGGGATACGGCGGTAGCTGGAGCTGCGCCAGACCGGCGCGCTGCGCGTTCGTCGCCAGGACGCGGGAGTCGGCGCGCAGCTGATTCTTGGCGCTGTCCTGCAGCTCCCAGCCCAGTAGTTGGCTGGCCACCTGGAAGGCCAGGAACACGCTGAGCGCGATGGCCGTCGCCGCGATCACCGTCAGCCTGCTCCGCAGGGACCGCCGGCGCCACCATCGGGTCAGCCGGCGCGGTTCCCGGCCGGCGGGCCTGCTCACGGAGGAGTCTCCCGCAGCACGTATCCCAGGCCGCGCAGCGTGTAGATCAAGCGCGGCTCACCCTCGGCCTCCATCTTGCGGCGCAGGTAACTCACGTATACCTGGAGGTTGTTGGCGGTGGCGCTCATGTCGAAGCCCCAGATCGCCTCGAACAGCGCGTCGCGGGTCAGGACCCGGGTCGCGTTGCTCATGAGGACCTGCAGGAGGGAGAACTCGGTCCGGGTCAGGCGCAGCGGCCGCCCGCCCCGCCACGCCTCGAACCTGTCGGGATCGAGCCGGACGTCGGCGAACGACAGGATCTGTGACTCCTCGTCGGTCGGCGTGCGCCGGCGCAGCAGGGCCCGCACCCGGGCCAGTAACTCCTCGGTGGCGAACGGCTTGGGCAGGTAGTCGTCGGCGCCCGCGTCCAGCCCCGTGACCCGGTCGGAGACCTGGTCACGGGCGGTCAGCATCAGCACCGGCAGATCCCGACCCGCGGCCCGCAACCGCCGGCAGGTCTCCAACCCGCCGAGGCGGGGCATCATCACGTCGAGGATCAGCAGATCCAGCGTGTCGCCGTCGGCCCCAACGACCCCGTCCAGCACGGCGAAACCGTTGGCGACGGTGCTGGTGTCGTAACCCTCGACCTGGAGCACCCGCTCCAGCGACTCACGGATGGCCGCTTCATCATCCGCGATCATGATCCGCACGCCGGCCCGCCCCCTTCCAGTCGATGTTTTTGCCGCTCATTGTTCCCGATCAACCTGAGGCCAGGCTTAGAGCGTCGCTGGGGACTGCGCTCTTACGGATACCTGGGAAATGGGACCTACCGTCGGCTCGTGAGCAAGGCAGGTCCAGATGACCGGCATCGCACCCGGCAACCAGACAAGTAGATCCTCCGCGCCGGTCAGGGGCGGGCGCTCGGCGTCCCCAGGTGGCTCCCGCGCCCAAGCCTCATCATCCTGCGGCTGCTGCCATTGATCCCGGTGCTCCTGGTGACCGTGCTGACGGCCGCTGTGCTCACCGGCGACGACGGCGCCGTGGCCACACTGAAGCGCTGTGTCGGCTGAGCTGACGTCATCAGCAGGATCAGGCCGGTCGAACACGACTCGCGTCAGCCTCCCGGTGGTTGCGCAACCCCGCCAACGCCCGGGAGCGGCAGCTCACTCGGCGGCCCCCCCACCCCTCCATCAGCCGCTCGGGCCCGTACGTCGCCGCCAGCCCGTCCACGGTGAAACCGGTGCGGGACACCGCGACGAGCGGAGTGTCCTCGTCGGCGCCGGGTACGGCCAGGGCGTCGCGGACCAGCGTGGTCAGGGCGCGCCGGTCGAAGGGGCCGCTCTCGTGCCACTTGATCGAGCCGACGAAACCGATCTCGCGCGCCGGCGACCGGTCCGCCCCCACCAGATCGACCTCGGGGTTGTTCGTCCGCGGCCACCAGCCGCCCACCTCGCGCACCTGGGGCCAGGTGCCGTCGGGGAGCAGCCTGGCCAGCGACTCCCGCACGACGGGTTCGATCGCCCGCCCGCGCCACGAGGTCCAGCCACGTTCGACCGCCTCGACCACGATCCGGCTGCGCCCGCGTTCGATCTCCGGAATGCCCTCCTCGAGGAAGGCCAGCCAGAAACGGAGGTAGGGGTCGGCGACACGGTAGCGGCGGTCGCGGTCGCCGGGGCGGGTGGAAAGAGGGGTGTCGATGGCGATGAGTCGTTTGTCCGCCAGGGTGCGCAGGGCTGGGTTGAGCGAGCCGGGTGGAAGCGGGCGATCGGCCGACCCGGCCCTCGCGGCGATCGTCCCGAAGGTTCGCTCACCGCTGCCGATTACGGAGAGGACGTGCCGGGCCTGGAGGGCGGTGGGGAATTCCGCGGCCAGTGCCCGCTCGGCGGAGACGAGGAGCGGGGAGGTGGGGTCGTCGAGGGCGCGGGAGAGGAAGCCGGTGCGGCTCTCGCCCTCCTGCCACTCCTGGCAGATGAGCGGCAGGCCGCCGGTGATCAGGTGGGCGTCGAAGGCGTCGGCGGCCGGGAGCCCGGTCATCGCCATCACTTCGGCGGGGGAGAGGGGCGCGAGGACCATCTCGAGCCCGCGCTGATGGAAGGGGCGGCCGTAGGCGGAGAGCTGCTCCATCATGGCGAGATCGCTGCCGATGAGGATGAGCAGCACGGGCTTGCGGCTCAGCACCCGGTCCCACACGGTCTGCAGGGTGCCCTCCAGGACCGGATCGCCTTCCAGCATCCACGGCAGCTCGTCGAGTACGACGACGCTGGGGGCGTCGTCCGGCAGTACGGCGGCGAGCTGGCGCAGGGCGGTGTCCCACTCGGCGACGGTCGTGACGCCGGTGAGCAGGGCGGTGTCGGGGAGCGAGGAGTGGCGGACCTCGTCGAGGAAGCGGGCCCGTTCCCGGTGCGCGTCCTCGCCGCGGGTGGCCTGATGGACGACGTAGGGCACCTGGGCCCGCTCACAGAAGAGGTCCACCAGCCGCGACTTCCCGACCCGGCGTCGGCCGCGAAGCAGCAGTGCCCGGCCGCGTTGGTCGCCGCGGCCGTCGCGCACCCAGGCCAGATGGCGGTCCAGCGTGGACAGCTCGGACGTGCGGCCTACGAAGCCTGGCATGGGTCACCCCTCGAGTTTGCTCATGTCGAACATACTCAAGTGAACCATAGTAAGGAGGATCGGAGTATTTGACCGATTACCGTGAGTCCCTCACGGCGCGCCGTACGCCTCCAGAGACGAGGGGCAGTCGCCCCATTGGTCGGCAGCATCGGCGGCATCGGCAGCATCAGCGACGCCGCCCGCTCAGCACGGGCCGTCGGCAAAGGCGAGTGCCTCGCCCGCCCCGATGCGCCGGTAGATGGCCAGGGCCTCGCGCAGGTATGCGTCGGCCTGGCTCTGTCCGCGTGGGCGCAGATCGCAGCGGCCGATGCCTTCGAGTGCGCGTGCCTCCTCCAGCGGGCTCGGGACCGCGCGGGCCAGTCGCAGGGCTCGTGCGTGCTGGTTGCTGGCCCCGGACAGGTCACCGAAGTTCCGCAGTACGACTCCCCACTTGTTGCGGGTGACGGCTTCGCCGTGGCGGCTGCCGAGTTCCATGTGGATGGCCAGGGCCTCGCGCAGCCGGGCGAGCGCCTCGTCGCGCTTGCCCATCAGGCCTTGACCGGCGCCGAGATGGACGAGAGTGCTTGCCTCGCCGAAGCGGTCGCCGAGGCCGCGGTAGACGGCCAGTGCCTGCCTCAGCAGGTGTACCGACGCGGTGAGGTTGTCGGTGAGCCGGTGCACCACCCCCAGCTCCTTGAGAGCCGCCGCCTCGCCGAACCGGTCACCCACCTCCTGGCACAGGTCACGCGCCGGTCCCAGCACGGCGGTGGCCCGCTCGTGCAGGCCGCGCAGCCGCAGGACTCCTCCGATCTGCGCGAGCACCCCGGCCTCGCCGAACCTGTTGCCGAAGGCGCGGTGCACGGCGAGGGCTTGCTCAAGCGTCCCAAGAGCCCGGGGGTAGTCGTCGGTGAGGCGCTGCACGCCCGCAAGGTGGCTCAACGCCCGTGCCTCGGCCTGCCGATCACCGAGACGGCGATACGTCGTACAGGCCTGACCCAGCAGCTCGAGCGCGCGGCCGTAGCGATCGGTGAATGCGTGCACGACGCCCAGATCCGTGAGGGCACCCGCCTGGCCGTGCGGATCGTCGAGGCGCTCGTAGCGGATGAGTGCTTGCCTCAACACCTCGTCGGCCTGGGCGTAGTTGTCGGTCAGGTACAGCATGGCGCCGAGGTTCCGCAGGGCGCGGGCCTCCTCCGGCCTTGCCCCCATGAGTTGTGCCGCGGCCACCGCCGCCCGGTGCAGGGCGAGGGCCTGCTCCCAGGGGCCCGCCTGGTGCAGGAAGGCGTGCATGGCGAAGGCCAGGCGGATGACGCGGGGGTGCTGGGCCTGGGCCGAGGCCCGGGCGGCACAGGCGAGCAGATTGGCGTGTTCGCTGCGCATCCACTCCAGGGCGGCCCTTCTGTCAAGCAGGCAGGGCACGGGAGTGCGTGGCGCAGGTGCCGCCGGGTCCGGCGGCGGCCAGGACTGCGGGGAGAGGTGGCGGTCGGCCGCTTCGGCGGTTGTCTCGTAGTAGTCCAGCAGGCGCTCGATGGCCTGCCGGGTCTCCGTGGGCGGGTCCTGGGCCGCGTGATTGCGTGCGTGGTCCTTCAGCAGGTCATGCATGCGGTAACGGCCGCGGACCGGCTCGTCCAGGAGGTGGTCGGTGTAGAGGGCCTCCAGGTGTTCACGGGCCTCGGGTAAGGAAATGTCGCCCAGTGCTGCCGCCGCGTGGGCGTCCATGTCGTTGCCGATGTGCAGACCCAGCCGGAGGAACAGGCGCTGCCGGTCGGGTGGAAGATTGCGGTACGACAGGTCGAACGCCGCCCCGATCCGTACGTCCTCCGCCTGGAACTCGGCGAGCCGGTGCTGTGCCGAGGTCAGGCTGCTGACCAGGTCCGTGATGTCCCAGGCCGGATGGTGGCGGAGCTTTCCGGCGAGCAGGCCGATGGCCAGGGGCAGGCAGCCGCACAGTCGGGCCAGTTCGCCGACGGCGCTCTCTTCCTCCGGCCGCAGTGGACGCGACATGAGCCGGACGAACAACCGGCACGCCTCCTCGTGCGGCAGCGTGTCGAGCGACAGGCACTCCGTCTCCGCGAGTGCGGTCAGGCGACGTCGACTGGTGACCAGAACCAGGCACCGGCCGTCTCCCGGCAGCAGGGGCCGTACCTGGCCGTGCCCGGTGGCGTCGTCGAGGATGATCAGCATGCGTTTGCTGCGCAGAAGATGGCGCCACAGCTCCGATCGGCCGTCCTGGTCCGCAGGTAATTGCTGGGTGGGCACGCCGAGTCGGCTCAGCTGGTCACCCAGGACGGCGAAGGGCCGGGCGGGGAGCCGGCCGGGCGTGTGCGCGTGCAGCGACACCAGGAGTTGCCCGTCGGGGAATCGGTGCGCGAGGTCGTGGGCGAGGTGCACTGCGAGGCCCGTCTTGCCGACACCGGCCATGCCGTCGATCGTGTGGACGGCGGAGGTTCCCTGCTCGATGGTCCGGCCGATCGACTCCGCGAGGCCGTGCAGTTCCTCTTCGCGGCCGGTGAAGAACGGGTTGCGGCGGGGCAGGGTGTTCGTGATCGACACCGCGGTGGGGCCCAGGTAGTGGCGCGAGGCCCAGTGGGAGATGACGGGCGGTTTGAGGAGCAGTTCGGTCAGCTCGTTGACGTACCGCTGTTCCTCGGCGTTGAGGACCGGACGCAGCTCGTGTTCGACCAACTGTCGGAGCTCGTCGACGAGTTCCGACCGGCCCCGCAGCAACTGCCCCAGTTCGCGCTGCCATTGGACGGCCAGGGTGACCTGGGCCTCGTCGTCGTTCTCCAGCCGTGCCCTCAGGACGGCCCGGCGTACCAGTTCCAACTGGTTGCCGACGCTGTCCGGTTCCTGCGGATGCCGTTGCCCCCACCAGCGCTCCACCGCTGCCTTGGCGCGTTCCCAGCTCTCCGTGGTGAGCGTTGACACGAGCGTCACCGCCGCCGTGCTCGCCAAGCCCGCCGGATCCATGCCCCCACCCCCTGCGCGCCTGCCCACGCATGACTACGGTACGTGCCCGCAACAGGCTGTGAACAGCCTCGCATCGCCACGACGCAAGGCGGGCCGAGGACTTGATCTGGCGCCTGCCAGGCGGCTCCGACCTGGAGTTACGCGCCGATCGACTGGCCGGTGCGTACCGGGAAGAGCTCTCTTCGCAGTGATGCGCCTGCTGTCCGCGTCGTACCTGCGAGTCACCCCCGAGGGGCGTGCCCACGGGTTTCTCCCGGCCTGGAGCAGCACCGGGCGCTACGTAGCTTTGCGGACACCAAGCGGTCGCTGCCGGGGTCAAGTGCCGTGCTCTGCACGGGTGTTCGGGGGTTGTTCCTGCGCGTCGGTCGGCTATGCCTGCCCCAGATGCTGGGCGAGACGCTGGAACGCCGCCCAGGCGTGAGGGTCGGTTCCGTCGCCCAGGCGGTAGTGGAGGGCGGGTTCGGCTGCCGGCCCGAGCCGCACCGGCAGGGGGCCCTGGGGCGGATTTCCGGCGTGTGCAGGGCCGATGCGCCCCGCCTCGGTGTTGCCGAGCGTGAAGGCGACGGGTATCGGGGGGTGTTCGAGGTGCGCGGGCACGGTGAGGTCACGGCGTCCGGCCCGTAGTCCGGTGAGCAGGGTGACGAGCCCATGTTCGGCGGCGAGTTCGGCGGCAAGATCCTCCAGGGCGTGCAGAGGGGGTGTCTCGTCGTCGCCGTATCCCAGGGCCAGCGTGATGTCTTCCTCGACGCCGACCGGCGTGCGCAGCACGCGGACGGTCGCCAGGGCGGGACGTTCAGGGTTGCCGACGGCGGTCAGCCAGGTGGGGCGGGGCGCGCGTGCGCGGGCCAGCTCCGTCAACTCGCGTGTGTTCCAGGGCAGGTTGATCGGCTCGGCGGTGCTCCATCCGGCGGGTGGAGCACCGGTCAGGTGGCGGAAGGCAGCTTCCAGGGCGCTGCCGAGTACGAGGTCCTCGGCTGCGGGGTGCCCGGTGCGCAGGGTGAGCAGCAGTTGGCGGTCACTGCTGTCGGTGGTGGTGGGAGTGAAGGCGTCGGCGACGTGGGCGGTGCCGTTCTCGTCGCGTACGGGGGTGAAGGTGCCGTTCTTCCAGTGGAGTACGGCGCCGGACAGGCCGTCGTAGTAGCCGTGCTCGGGGTGTTGGACGACCCAGCGGTTGGGCATGCCGCGCAGGGCCGTGCGGGTGGGCAGGGTCAGGCGCGCGGTGGCTGGGGTGACGATCTGCAGGGCGCGGTCGGCGGCGGCCGCGCCTTGCAGGGCGTCGGAGAGCCAGCTGGTCATGGCGACCAGGGGGCGGTCTTGGATGACGACGGCCGTCGAGTTGGTGAGGACGTCCACGGCGGGGGTGGAGGTGGCCGGGACCGAGATCGCCGAGACGTCGGTGGTGAGGGGTACGACGTCTGTGGTGGCGGCCTCGGGTGGCCAGACCGTCCCACCCAGCACGGTGGCCAGCCGTCCGGCGAAGGATCCCGCGAGCCGGGCCGCCTCGGCGATGGCGGTGGAAGCGCGGGCCTCGGTCCACCACACCGGCCCATCCTCGACCGCGTGGTCAAGGAGGCGGGTGGTCTCGCCGGGGACCTGGATGAGGAGGGGCGCCTCGATGGAGACGAGCGGGCGGCCGTCGGGGGCGCAGAGCTGTACGACGGCGCCGTCGGCCCGGGCGCCCACAGTGAGGTCGGGGCCACCCGAGTAGAGGCCGGCCAGCAGGGTGTGCAGGTCCGGCATCTTCGGGGTGAGGGCGATGACGTCCTTGGTCACTCTTGGGAGGCCTCTTCTGCGCTGAGGGCGGTCTGGATCAGCAGGTGCGGGCGGCCCCGGCGGACCAGCGTGCCGCGGCCGGGCGGCTGCTGGGAGGCGTACAGGCCGGGGAAGAGCTGGCCCTCGGTACGGTCGCCGGTCATGACGAGGGCGGCCGTGCCGGTCTCCCGCAGGGTGGTCAGCAGCGGCTCGTACAGGGCGCGGGAGGCACCGGCGGCACGGCGCGCGAGGACGAAGTGCAGGCCGATGTCCTGCGCGGAGGAGAGGTAGGGCAGGAAGGGCGCCAGCGGTTGCTGGCCGGCGGTGGTGAGGATGTCGTAGTCGTCGACGAGGATGACGATCCGCGGTCCGCTGAAGGCGGGTTCGCCCGTCAGCGGTGCGTCGGGGTCGGCCGTCTCCGGTAGGCGCTTTTCCAGTTCGGCCGCGATGCCGGTGGCCAGGGCGTTCGCCAGCTTGGCGTTGTGTGCGTAGCCGCCGCGGTAGGGCTCGGGGATCACTTTGCGCAGGCCGCGGCGCGGGTCGAAGACGCCGAAGACGAGCTCCTTGTCCGAATGGCGCTCGACGAGCTGGGTGGCGATCAGTTTGAGCAGGTTGCTCTTGCCGCACTCGTTGTCGCCGAGGATCAGCAGGTGCTGGTCGGTGCCGAACAGGTCGAGCGGCACCGGGGCGAGGGTGTCCTGGTCGACGCCGAGGGGGATCCTCGTGGGTTCGGCGGTCGGCGTCGGCAGCTTCGCGGCGGGCAGGCGGGTCGGCAACACCCGTACCGGCGCGGCGAGTTCGCCGTGCCAGGTGGCGCGGACGGTACGGGCCGCCACCTCCAGGGCGGCAGCCAGGTCCCCGGCCCGGGGCCGGTTGTCGATACGGGGCAGCGCCACCTGGGCGAACAGCTTGCCGTCGGTCAGCACCCGGCCCGCAGTGTCCGGCGCGAGTGTCTCGGACAGCTTGCGGTCGATGGACGAGTCCGCCGGGTCGTTGAGCCGGAGTTCGACGCGGGTGCCGAACAGGGACTGGGTGGCGATGCGGACGTCGTTCCAGCGCAGCATGCCGGCGACGACGTGGATGCCGTAGCCGCTGCCGCGTTTGAGGAGGTCGGCGACCGGGTCGTCGAGGTCGGCGAACTCGTCGCGCAGGGCGCCGAATCCGTCGATGAGCAGGACGACGTCGGTGGCGCCCAGCTCGGCGAGCCGGCCCTGGGCGCGCAGGTGGCGCAGCTGGTCGACGGAGTCGATGCCGTGCTCGCGAAACAGCTCCTCGCGCCGGGCGAGCATGGCGCGCACCTCGGCCACCGTGCGCGCGGCGCGCTCGTGGTCGGCGCGGCCGGCGATGCCGCCGACGTGCGGCAGCCCGGCCAGCGCGGCCAGGCCGCCGCCGGCCAGGTCGAGGCCGTAGACGGCGACGTCGTGCGGGGTGTGGGTGAGGGCCAGCGAGAGGGCGAGGGTGCGCAGGAGCGTCGTCTTGCCGGACTGCGGTCCACCGATGACCGCCGCGTGCCCACCGGCCACGGTCAGGTCCAGCAGCCAGGGCTGCTGGCGCTGGCGGGCGGGGTCGTCGAGGGTGCCGAGCGGGAGGCGCATCGGGCCGTCGGCATGGGTGAGGCGGAGGCCGTCGGCGGCGGCCTGGAGGGGGCCCGCGGCCTGGTCGAGGGTGGTGGCGTCGGGCAGTGGCGGCAGCCAGATGCGCCGTACCGGCGGGGCGGCGGTGGCGAGTTGGCCGACCATGGCGGACAGCACGGTGGGCCCGGTCTCGCGTTTGGTGGCGGGCTCCTCTACGGCCTCGGTGTTCTGGGGGCTGTTGTACGTCGGATAGGGCAGGACGAGCAGGTCGTCGTCCCGCTGCTTTCGCAGCGTCGGGCCGTGGTAGGCGCCGGAGACGTACCCGGCCTTGAACCGCTCGTAGGTGGAGGTGTCGACCTTCAGGAAGCCGAAGCCCGGCAGCGGCGGCAGATGGAAGGCGTCGGTGGTGTCCAGCACCGTGCGGGACTCGTCGGCGGAGAAGGTGCGCAGGCCCAGCCGGTACGACAGATAGGTGTCCAGGCCCTTGAGCTTGCCGCCCTCGATGCGCTGGCTGGACAGCAGCAGATGCACGCCGATGGAGCGGCCGATGCGGCCGATGGACAGGAACAGGTCGATGAAGTCCGGCTTGGCGGTGATCAGTTCGCCGAACTCGTCGATGACCACGAAGAGGTGGGGGAGGGGCTCGAGGTCGGGGCGGGTCGTGGCGCGCAGGGCGGCGTAGTGGCCGATGTCGGCGACGTTCCCGGCGTCCTTAAGGACCTGCTGGCGGCGCTTGACCTCCCCGGCCAGGCTGGTGTGGACGCGCTCGACGAGCCCGGCCTGGTTCTCCAGGTTGGTGATCACCCCGGCGACGTGCGGGAGTTGTGTGAAGGGGGCGAAGGTGGCGCCGCCCTTGTAGTCGATGAGGACCAGGGCGAGGTCCTCCGGCGAGTGGGTGGCGGTCAGGGCCAGCACGAGGGTGCGCAGCAGTTCACTCTTGCCGGAGCCGGTGGCGCCCACGCACAGCCCGTGCGGGCCCATGCCGAGCTGCGAGGACTCCTTCAGGTCGAGCAGGACCGGTTCGTGACGGTCGGTCACCCCGATGGGGACGCGCAGGAAGTCGCGTTCGGTGCGCGGCGCCCACAGCCGGGCCAGGTCGAGCGCGGCCGGGTCGTCGATGCCGAGCAGGCCCGGGAAGTCCACCGGGCCCGCGACCGGGGTGCCCTCGGCGGCCGATTCCGCGGACAGGCGCAGGGGGGCCAGCATGCGGGCGATGCCCTCGGCGCCGGCGGCGGTCACGCCGTCGCAGGAGCCATGGGCGACAGAGCCGTCGCGCAGGTCCTCTACCGTGATGCGGTCGCCGGCGACGGTGATGCGCACGCTCACCTGATCCGGCTCGTGCACCTGCTCCTCCAGCAGGTGCAGCACGGTCACCCCCATCTCCGCCAGGTCGATCGCCGAGTCGGGGCGCGGGAGTTCCGTCGCGGTGTTGCCGTAGACGTCACTGACCACCAGCAGGCGGCCGGCCAGTTGCAGGGCGTCCCGGCCGGACAGGCCGCGGCGCACTTCGGCCGCGTATGCGGCGCGCCGTCGCAGGTCGGGCGCACAGTGCCGGGCCAGCTGTGCCAGGTCTCGTGCGATCCGGCGGGCCGCGACCGGGCCGTCGTACGTCTGCGGGTCGAGTACATGAGGCAGCCACTTGGCCCACTGCCAGTCGGCTTCGTCGCCGATGCCGAGGGCGAGAGCGGCGTCGTCCGGCGCATGGGCGACGGCCGCCTGGACCAGCAGGGCGCGGGCGACGCGCAGAACGCCCTCGCGGTCGCCGACGATGCTGACGTTCCCGGCCCGGTCCAGGGGGACGGTGAGCGGGAAGTCCGAGGCCGTGCTGAACCGGCTCTGCAGCGCGCGGGCCTCGTTGAGCATGAACGGATCGGGCGGTGTCAGCACCCCACCGGTGCTGTTCTGCGCGATCACCAGTTCCTGGACCGGTACATCGCCGGTGCCCGCCCGCACCCGCAGGAAGTCGGCGCTCTGGCGGCGGCGTTCCCACAGCCGCGCCGGATCGCGTACGACGTCGTAGAGCGCCTGGGGCGGCGGATTCAACAGGTGGGAGCGGAGCCGACGTTCCCGTTCGGCTGCTGCCAACTCCTCGCGCAGTTCCTCCAGATACTCGAGATACCGCTCGCGCTGGGTGCGCCTGGTGCGCTGGGCCTTGCCGCGCTGAGAGAGGAACAGCACCACAGCACCGGCCAGCGCAACGATCAGCACGATCGCGCCGAGCGCGGCGAACTGGCTGTTGCGGATGATCGTCATCATCACGACCGAGCTGATCACTCCGGCCATCGGCAGCAACGCGGTGGCGGCATTGCCGACCCTGCCCTCGGGCAGGTTCGGCGGGGCCTCGACGGTGCGCGGCTCGGCGGGGTCGAGGGGACGGGTGCTGCGGGCCGGGCGGTGCACGACCTGTTGGGTCATCGCGCCCTCACCGCCCGCTGCATCACCTCGGCGGCCAGACGGACGGCCGCGGCCCGGGTGTCCTGGCCCAGCATGGCGGTGTGGATGGGGCCTCCTTGGGCGAGATGACGGTCGTAGGGCAGCAGGACGACGGGCACGCCGGGTTCGCGCAGATGCGCGGTGGCAGCCTTCGCATCCAGCGTGGCGTCGGGGGAGGCGGCACTGAGCGCGACCACCGTGGTGGCCAGCGCCGCGTGCGGCAACTGGGCCAGCCAGTCAAGGACTTGGCGGGTAGCGTTGACGCCCTCGGCGGTCATCGGCGCGACCACGATGCGGGCGTGCGCGGTGTCCATGGCCGTACGGGCCACATCGCCCGGCAGGGTCTCGCAGTCCACCACCGTCACCGCGAAATAGCGCCGCAGCGCCAGCGTCACGGTGCGATACGTCCGTACGTCCAAGGGAGCACCGACCCGCCCCTGGCTCGCCGGCAGCAGCCAGCCGCCATCGGTCACCGGCACCAAGTAGCCGGTGACGTCCGTCAGTTGCATGGCGGGAGTCAGGATCCGGGCGAGATCGGCGCACGACCAGCGCACCGACTCGGCGCCCATCCGCACCGGCAGCGTGCCCAGCGCGGCGTCCGCCTCCAGGGTGAGCACCGGATCGTGCCGGTAGTGGTTGAACGTACGGCCGAGCAGCGCGGCGATGGTGGACTTGCCCACTCCGCCGCGGATCGACGTCACCGCGATCACCCGGCCGGTCGTGACCGGCTGCTGTATTTCCTGCGCGAGGCGCGTCTGTTCGGCGACGTCCTGACCGGCGGACGCGGTGAGCTGGCGCAGGGAGCGACCGGTGCGGCGCACCACCGAGTCGCCATGCTGCGGCCGGCCCAGCGCGATGGCCAGCCGCGGGTCGACGGTCGGCACGGACTCCGGGGCCGGGGCCGGGCGGCGAGGATCGTGGGTCTGGCGGGGGACAGGCGGAGCAGCCGGCGCCGGCCCGGGCGAGGGCGTCTGAGGCGCCGCCGGCACGGGGGCGTCCGGGGGCGTCGAGGGCGCGTCCTGGGGACTGTCGGCCAGTTCCCGCAGCACGTCGCGCTGCCAGTCCCCTGCCTGCGTCATGTCGATGCTCAGCCCCTCAGATTCGCACGCTCGTCAGGCGAAGGTGCCGAGCAGCCGCCCGTACACCCCGAACACGCCGATGACCAGCGGCAGCAGGGCGATCACGGCCGTCGACTCCAGGACGTCGCCCACACGGCGCACCCGCACCCGCACATGCTCGGCGGGCTCGACGGTCAGCGCCGCGAGAGCGAGGAACGCGAACAGCGCGAGTACGGCAACGGGCCCGGCCGCGGCGGCATGAGCGAGCCACACCGTGACGATCCGTACGGCGACGACGGCCGCTGCGGCCAGCAACACCACGACCTCGACGGTGAGCGGAAAGGCCCGCGCCCGCAGCGCCAGCACCAGCGCGACGGCGATGCCCGACAGCACAGTCCACACCGACACCGCATGCAGCAACAGCACCCCGGCCGCCGTGGCGGAAGCGGCGAGGAGGACGGTCGCCAGGGCCAGCCCGCGGTGCGTGGCCGCCAGCGCGGTCGCCACCTCGTAGCGGCTCACCGAGATCCCACCCGTCCGCCGGTCGTCCAGCCCGTTCAGACCCGAGGCCATCAACGCCAGCCGCGGCAACAGCCCCAGCGCGACAAGGGAGATGACGGCGAGCAGCGCGCCCACCCGGGCCTGCCCGACAGCACTCTCCGCCCCGCCCTGCGAGGCGATCGCCGCCTCCCACAGCGCGAGCGTGCCGCCGACGGCACCGGCGCCGATCAGAGCACCGCGGCCCAAGGGCGTGACCCATCCGGCGAGCAACAGCGCGACCGCTCCGACCACCGCAACACCCGCCAGCCGCGCCCCACCGGACCAGCCATGAGCGTCGGCCGCCGTCCAGGCGCCGAGTACTCCCAACGCGCCCGCGGTCACGACGAGCGTGGCGGCCGGCCCCGGTCGGCGGGCCCGGCCGGTGAGCACGCCGGCCAGTGCACACACACCGGCCGCGACAAGAAGGCCCCCGCCGACCGCAGAGAGGGAGAAGTGCCCACGGGCGAACACACCGGCAGCCGCCGCCCACACCACGGTGGCGATCCCGGCGACCTTCCGCCGCATCGCGGGCCGCCACCGCCAGGCCCGCAGACCGAGGTCGTCGGCGACCTCGTCCGTGACGTCGTGCACGACGGGAGCGGAGGGGGCGTCCTCGACCCGCACCAGCCGCAGCACCGCTCCGTCAGGCACACCGGCCGACTCCAGCGTGCCGTCGTGCGCCAGCGCCGACCCGTCCGCCGTCACCAGGTGCCGCAACTCCGGACGTGGCCCCACGCGATCGTCCAGCAACCGCATGATCTCCGGCAGCAGAACCCCGACCGGCTCCCGGGAAGGCAGCACGAGGTCGACCCGACGCCGTTCACCGACCAGTGTGATGCGGCTGAGCGCCGTACGACTGCTCGTCGCGGAACGACTCAGGGACCCCGTGGCTATCACGCGTTCGAACCTATCACCGGGTAGAAGGGGCAGTTGAGGGCGAGGAGGACGGCTGCGAGGAGGACTGCGGCGAGGGCTGTACGGGCGTCGCGTACGGACTCTTCCCGATCACCCGATGCGACACGAACGACCACCCCACACACCCGGCGCACAACACGGCCGCGACGACGAGACCGGCGACCACCTTCCCGACCCGCTCGTCCAGCGACCGCCGCTGCCGCTGTGCGCCGAAGAGCAGGGCGTCGCGAAGGCGACGGCGACGGACGGACACCGACTCGAGGAGCTGGCTGTCGTAGTCCTGGGCAGTCACGGTTGCAGGTCACCTCTCGGCAGTCACACAGTTCAGGTCGGGGCCTTGCCCCGTCTCCCCATGACCCGATCGATGTTCCGGAGCCGACACCAGCGTAGCGACGGTTGATCTCAGGTCTCGAACTCCCCTACCCAGGAACGGTGCAGCAAGGCGCGAGGGAGGTAGTCGGACTCGACGTCAATGGGGAACCCTGAGTCATAGGCAAGGCAGGCAATGGCCAACGGCCCGAGGGCTACGAACCCTTCGGGACTGTCGGCCCGTTGCGCATTGGCGGTCCAGTACTGCCGATGGTGTTCAAGAGCCTCCACCAGGGCGTCGTTGAACCCCGCGTGGTCCTGGCGAAGAAAGCGATGGAACAGGTTGATCGGCTGGTAGAGGACCTTTTCCAGGAGTTCCCGGTCCGTGTTCCTGGCGACATGGGGGTAGGAGGAATCGATCGTGGCGACCAGCTTGTCGACGAGTCCCGGAGCCTCCTGCCAATAGGTCTGCAGGGAATCAACCCAGTGGTAGACGTACGCGTCGTACTCGGCCCCAGAGGCTCGCAGGAGGCTGATGGGGAGCCGACTCAGCCGGTCCATGCGGCTGGACTCACGGCAGACAGCGGCCAGCCAGAACGCGTTGATCCAGTTGCCCGCGTCCGCGTAGTACTGCGGGCCCACAGCGGGGATCATGCGCATCTTGTCGGCGATGCGGCATTCGACGGTCCCCTCGCTGGTGGCCGCAGCGCTGAAGAGCGCACTTCCGACCTGCATGGCGGAGACGAAGGACTCCCACGTCTGAAGCCGACTCGCCGTCGTGTCCGTGGCGCACAGGGATCGTGCGAACGTCAGAGCCGAGTTGAAAGTCCGGTTGAAGCCGTTCGGTGAGTTTTCGAGCTTGTTGATGGAGCGACTGAGGCTGTTGTGCAGGATTTCCAGCGCTTCCGGTGATGAGGCGGTGGGAATTTTATGGCGCGGTAGTTGTGTCGGCACCAGTCGCCCCCTTCGGTAGGCTGATATCGAACTTCCCAGATCCGATGATCTCGGCGCCCCGTTGACTGTCGGGTTTCAGTGGCGAGCCTTTCCAGCGCCCCGTCAAGGACATCGATGGCTGTACGAGCGCGGGTACGGACTCACGACCGCCCCACGCACCTCGCACACACCACGGCCGCGATCACCAGACCGGCGAGTACTTTCCCGACCTGCTCGTCCAGTGACCGTCGCTGCCGCCGTGCGTCGAAGAGCAGGGCGTCGGGAAGGCGACGGCGGCGTACACCGACTCGGGGCTCTGGATGTCGTAGTCCTGGGCCGTCACGTTCTTCGGCCGCCAGTCTCGCGGAGACCGTGGATCAGGTCTCGAACTCGCCGACCCATGAACGCCTCAGTAGATGCCTGGGCAGGTACTCGGACTCGACCTCGATCGGAAATTCGTTGTCGTAAGCCATGCAGGCCAAGGCGAGGGGACCCAGGGCCACCAGGCCGTCACCGCTCAGGGCACGGGCCGCGTCGTCGGCCCAGTACTGCTTGTGCCAAGTGACAGCATCAACCAGGGCGCTGTTGAACTGCTCGGTTTCCTGCAACTGGAAGCGATGGAAGAGTTCGAGCGGCGGATAAAGGATCTTCAGGATGATTTCCTTGTCAACGACGCCCTCCCGTTCGGGATCGGTGCCCTTGACCGCTGCTACCAGCTTGTCCCACATCTCCGTCGCGCGACCGGCCCAGTAGTTCTGGAGAGCCTCCACCCAGTCGTAGACGTACTCATCGAAAGCTGCACCCTCGGGAACAGACTCGCGCAGGAACGACACCGGTACCCGCATGAGCCGATCAAGACGATCGTTCTCGCGGCAGATCGTTGCCAGATAGACCGATGTGAGCCACGCCCCCGCATGGGTGTACGGCATCGGCCCGGTCGCAGGCAGGTGCTTCACCTCGCCCGCACTCCCGATCCGGCACGGCACGGGCCCCTCGGTGGCCGTGGCCGAGTCGAACAAAGCGCAGCCGACCTGCATCGCTGTGACCCAGGCATCCCACGTTTCGAGCTTCGCTGCTTCGGGATCCGTCAGGCAGTACCACTTCGCCATGGTCAGCGTGCTGCTCAGCGCCCGGTGCCGGGACATCTCCGACCTCTCCAACCGGTCGAGCGTCCGACGCGTCCCATCGATGAGCGGCGCCATGGCCTCGGCCGCGTTGTCTGTGCGGAAGTCATGACGCGGAACGCTCGTGACCACTGAACCCCTCCTCTAACGGATCTTGAAGTATTCCATGACGGCACCAGCGTAGGAACCCGTGTTCTCGTTCGCCTTCACCAGGACGTACTGCAGCTTTTCGTTTTCCAGGGCGTCTTCGAGGGCGTTGGCGATCTCGGCATCTTTCCCGCCTCGCGCCCACATCTTCTCAAGAATTGTGTAGAAATATTCCTTTGTGCCCTGTTTGACCATCATGCCCTCGTAGGGGCCAGCCCCTCTGCGCCAGCCGAGATCCGCCGACGGCGCCTTCGCTTCGACGATCAAATAGCCTCCGTCATCGCCGACCTTGTACACCTGGTCGAACATGTCGGCGCCATTGGGCGTCTTTGGAAGCGGCACCCACTCGGCACCTGGGAACTCATGCGGCACCACGTGCAGCTCAGCGGCCTTCTCGCCCAGCTTCTCGGATATCTTGCTGTTGTTGGGGACATCGCCGAGTTGTCTGGCGTATGCCTCCTGTGCTCTTTTGAGGGCCTCGTGCGCTTCGTGGGTGCGCGTCTCCTCGACTGCCTTCGACGCGTCGGTGAGGTCCCCGGCTATCTTGCGGTTCTTTGCCAGCCTGTCGAGCTCGGGACGATGTACGGGGTGGGCTGTATCCGGACCTAGCGGCGTCCGACCGTACTTGATATCTGATGGCCCGCTCGGCAGGTCGTACTTGGATACCAGCTTGCCGTTCGCATCCTTGGCAAGGATGGGCAGCTCGGCACCGTCAACGACCTTCGAGGCGTTCCTGCGCCGGTCGAGAGCGTCGTAGTGTTCTTCACGCCAGGCCGGGTCGTTGTTGGCCTTCCAGACGTGCTCGTCTCGGATGCGCTTTCGTTCCTCGGCGGTGAGTTCCCGGTCCTCGCTGGAATTCGTGCCCCCGGAATCGTGATCCCGACCGCTCGGCCTCCCGGCACCTCTCGAGGGCTCATGGCTGCCACCGGATCCGCTGGCGTTGTCGGTTGCTTGTCGAGGCGACGATGCGTGTGAAGTGTGTCCTTGGATGCTGCCCCCGGTGTCAGCAGCTGCACCGGAGGATCCTCCGCCTTCGTGCGTGGATGCCTGCGGTGATTCCGTTCTGCTGCCAACGCCGGCAAGCTCTCGTTCCTGTCCCGCGACGTCCTCTGGAGCCTCGCCCGCGGCAGAACGTTCCGCCTTCGGCCCCTCTGAGATGACGTTGCCGTATTTGTCGTAGGCGATGAACTCGCCGTTCTCGATGACGACTTTGGAGCCGTCTTGGAGTTCCATGACGCTGTGCACGCGCCCCGCGTCGGCCGACGCGCCCGCGCCTTTGAAGATCTGCGAGGTGAGATCGGAGAGCTTCGGCAGTGCGCTGACCGTCTTGCCGGTCGCCTTGAGGCCCACCGAGAGCGGGTCCAGGAATTCGCCGACCTTCGCGGCGACGCTCGCCCCCTTGGCGACCGCGCCGACCTCGCTCGTCTTGGACACGACCGCCAGCGGGCCGGCCGCCAGGGTGAGGAAGTTGAAGGCGGTCGTCCCCGCGGCGCGGGTCGGGTTCTCCTGCCACTGGTCCCAGGCGACAAGGGACTTGCCGAACTCCTTCGCGGCCTTCTTCGCCCTGATCTCGTCGGCGCTCTCCTTGTCCGGGCCGAAGGCCCAGTCCATGGCCGCGTCGTACGGGGTGGCGGTGTACAGGCCGATGCCGGTGACGACGTCCTTCAGACCACTCCAGGCGTCGCCCGCCGCATCGCCGCCGTTGCCGCCGACCAGCGTCCACAGTCCGCTGACACCGGCCTCGATGCCGTCGTGGTAAATCCCGTCCCAGACAAAGCTCTTGGCGCCGTGCCCGAACCAGCCCAGGCTCCACGCCTCGTAGCTCTGCTCGTCCACGCTGCCCCAGGGCAACTCCTTGGCGCCTTCGAGCAGATCGCCGTCGTAGCCGTACCTCACCGTGTTGCGGTCGTAGAACCCGCTGCCGTGGTCGGCCACGAACGTCGGCCCGCCCACGATCGTCGAGATCTTGCTGGCCGCCCTGCGCTCCGCGTCCTGGAAAGCGAGCTGCGTGGCTGTGACGTCGTCGACGAGTTCCTTGTTCCGGTGAACCTTGTCCTCGTCCTCGGTCCAGTCGTCGTCGCCGTCGACGCTCCCGACGAACGCGAGCGCATCCGTCTTGAGCTGCTCCAGCCGTTTGGCCAGCGGGCGTGCCTCGATGGAGAAGGTGTCCAGAGCGTCGGCCACCGTCTCGAGTTTGGTGGCGAACGTGTCGGCGTTGTCCATCACCGGCTGTGTGGTGGCGAACAGGTCCTCGGCCTCGGGTGCGGTGTAGTAGGCCCCCAGCATCTGGAAGCGGGAGTGGACGTCCATGCCGCCGTTGCGGATCCCGATGGCGTCGCTGCGCAGCCCGGAGACGTCCTTGTCCAACTGGTCGAAGTCGCCCGTGAACTGCGGTATGCCGGACGGGTTGATCACTTCTTCGCGTCCCCCTGGCCCTTGCCGCTGCCCTGGCCCGGCAACTCGACCTTCGGCGCGGCGAGGGCCTTGTGCTGTGTCTTCGTGGCCATCTCCAGATCCCCGACGACGTAGTACGCGGTGGCCTCCCGCGCGCCGTTGACGGACTTCGCCGCCCGCGCGCTGAGCAACAGCACGTCGCCCAGCGTCTTCTCCACGAACAGCGACAGCGCCGCGCCGACCGGACCGGTCGGGGGCATCCCGCAGTACGGGCCGCTGATGGTGCCGGCCGAACTGGCCGCGCTCTCGATGTCCTTGCCGTATGCCTTGACGTCCTTGGCCATGCCGTCCATCGCGTCCTCGACCAGCGAGGTCACAAACTCGACGCCGGACGACGAGATGTCCCACCGCGTCACGTCAAACCCCCGTTTACGCCTGCGTACTTGACTGGCAGATGCAGCTACGGCGCCGGTCAGCCGATGTTGTCGACGGCCGCCCGCGCTTTGGCCAGCGTCGACTGCGCGGTCCCGTCGTTCTGCTCCAGCGTCGTGCGCACCAGCCGGATGATCTCGCGGACCTCGCTTGCGGCGCGGTGCCAGCGGACCTCCTTGCCGTGGTACTCGTCGGCGACGCCGTCCGCGGTGAAGTCGGCCATCGCGGCCTTCACGGCGCGGTCCCGGTCGGTCAGCACGCGCTCCAGCTGGCCGATCACGCCGGCCAGGCTGATCTGCACCTCGCTGGAGGCACCGGTGTCGTACGAACGGCGGTCCTGGTTCTGACCCATGGTCAGGTTTCCCCCTTGCATGCGTGAAAGCTCGAACTCGCTGACGGCGAAGGTGACTTGGACGGCGAAAGCCGTCAGCGCGCGCCGAAACGGGCGGCGTCGAAGTTGGCGGCACCCATGTTCTGGTGGGCGTTGTCCCCCAGCTCCACGTCACCGGATCCGAACGCGGTGTCCATGCCGGACTGGCCGCCCAGGATCGCGCCGAGCGCGCCGTTCAGATCGTTTGTGATCTCGTCGGCGTGCACTTTGAACCGGTCGAACGCGGCCTTGCCCGCCCCGTTGAACTTGCCCTCCAGCGGCTCCGCCGCCTGGATCAGCCACTTGATCAGCGTGCCCAGGTCATCGCTGGAGCCGACCGTGTTCTTGCCGAGCTCGGACAGGGTCGTCGAACCCATGTCGAACTTCATTCACCCACCCCCGTAAGTGTGTTGTGTGCTGTGGTTGCTCGATCACCGCTGCGGCATCGTGTGCCACGTGGGCCTCACAACTCGTCGAACATTCTCTCGTGTCACGCGTTGCAGACGCAACGTAGAATGGGCGAAGTGGCGTGATCTAGATCATGAGGGGCCGTGAAGGACTGGTTCGCTCACCTCTTGCTTGCGGAAGGGGCAGTGCCGTCCGTCAGGCAAGTCCCTTTCCAGGGCGTTACGCGTTGCAATAGTTCGTGGACCGGCTGCTGGGGATCACCGCAGATGGCGGCGGAGGAACAGGTGTTGTTGACTCCGATCGGGCCTCAGACCTCCAGCTGGGTGGAAGCCAGGCGGCGCTGCAGGCTGACGTGCCGGAATCGGTAGACGCCGCCCGTCTGTCGCAGCACCCCTTTGGCGTGGGCTTCGG
Source organism: Streptomyces sp. NPDC047043 (assembly GCF_040644055.1). Taxonomy (NCBI): domain Bacteria; kingdom Bacillati; phylum Actinomycetota; class Actinomycetes; order Kitasatosporales; family Streptomycetaceae; genus Streptomyces; species Streptomyces sp. NPDC047043. The sequence goes on along the minus strand of NZ_JBEYVO010000046.1, from coordinate 55,648 downwards.
AGAGAAACCGCATGACGGACAGGGGGAGACGACGGCTTGAGGCAAGCCACAGTCGGGTGATGAGGAACTGCCCCCAAGCGGTGGAGACAACTGCCACGGTGGCGGCCATCGGCCCGCCGCCGGCCAAGACGCCCAGCGCTACCTGAGCACCCAGCGAAGGCCGTTCGTGTATGGCGAAGGCGATGCCCAGTGCAGCACCCGTGACCGCACCGAAGACGGACCCGACCAAAAGCGCTGTGACCAGCGTGTGCACTCGATCTCGGTGCAGGACGACGGCGGGACTTGGCAGTTGTGTCACGTCGACGGGTATGTCCCATAGCCACAGAGCACATATGCCGATCAAACCGCCGGACAGGGCCACGGCAGCTGCGGCCGTAGGGGCGAGCAACGCGCCGAGGCCGACGAAACCGTAGAGCCAACAGGCGAGGAATATCGCAAGCCCCACTGCGGTGCCTGGTCCCACACCGCTTGCCACCACGCCGAGCGTGAACCGCTGAGACAGCGGGGTACGGCGGGTCCGGGAGCGAAGTTGCACATCGGCCGGAGCAGGCGGCTCGAAGACGGCGACAGACACCCCCATCACCAAGGCACCGAAGAGCCCCACCAGCGGCCCGATGACCGGCCCGAAGAAGAAACCCACGCCCAGAGTGCCCACGAGAGCGATGGCCAGTGTCGCTGCACCTGCGAGTACTGGGCGAGGGACGGCTTGTCGAAGTTCCCACCACGCGAGTTCCTGGGTGCCGAGCCGGTCCAGGTGGTGGGCAAGGAACCACAGAGAGCGGTGTGTCTTCCGGTTTCGACGCAGCGATTCCTCGCGCAGGCTTCCGCCGTCGTACGCCACGGGTACGAACGAATCAACCAGGTGCTGTTCGATCATCGGAGCGGTGGGGAACCGGCTCGTATCAAGTAGTTCACCGGGATCCCCCGGATGATCGCCGAAAATGGTTCGGGCCAGCGACACCATCAGCGGAGTGGACAGCGCCGTTGCGATCATCCCCTGCGGCTGCCGCATCATCTCCTCGAAGACTCGGTCCCAGGTGGGCACACGCTGCCTCGGAGTCGTGTCTCTCAAGTAGGACCGGACTTCCTCGGGGCGCAGCGGTCGCAGCTCCACCACCGCAGCTGCGGTGAGAACGTCCGCCTCCCGCACTGCTGCCTCGTACTCGTCGCCGCGGCAGGTCAGGAGCAGGGGTGCCCGGTGTGCCAGCGAGCGATTCAACTCGGCGATGGCTACTGGGCGCAGCGCTTCGGCCAGCTCATCCAGCCCATCAAGCAATGGGATCACCAGGCGAGCCCTGACGAGTTCGTGGGCGAGCGTCGAGCGAACGCCGACCGGCTCCTTGAGGTAGGGGTAGTCACGCATCAGCCGTTCCTCGATCCAACTCTGCAGCCCGTGGGTTTTCGGGTTCCAGGACGAGACGGGGAGAAGGACCGGCAGGGGCTCACCGCTTTGACGTGTGTCCAGCAGGGCACGGGCGAGGCAGATGGAAAAGACCGTCTTGCCGGAACCTGCGTCACCCAGAACGACCAGACGCCTTGAAGGGATGCGCTGAAATACACGCCCCACATCGTTCAAGGCACCGGCCAGGTTCAACGGGATGTCGACTTCACCCGAGCCCCGGATGACGCGCCAGTGATCAACGACGGTTCGCGAGGTGGCCGCCCAACGCACGGGAAGCGGCCACGGGTCCTGGAGACGACGGCTCTGTTCGCCCTCTTCCCAGATTTCGCCGATATCCTCCGACAGACTTCGGAGCGCGCGTTGTAACCGATCAGCAGCATCACCGATCGAAGGGTCTTCCTGACGGCCACGCAGGGCCCAGACGAAGAACGGGCTGAGAAGACCGACCACTCCGGTAACGACTTCCAGCGCCGACTTCAGTCCTCCCAATGAATAGGCCGACCACAACCATCCGGCGGCCCCCAGAAGCGCCGCGGCCAAGGTGCCGAACACGGCCCAGCGCAGCCGTGAGTTGCCGGAAGGCATGGCCATATCGTCCCGTCAAACCGATGCCGGCAACAGGCTCAAGACAACGCTGCAACCGGCGACTTCGTGATCACCACAACCACCTCACCCGAACCCGCCGGGCCTCGACCAGCCGTCACCCCTGACCATCCGACCGCGCTGAGAGCAACTCCCCGGCCGCCCGCTCCACATCCCCCTCGGACACGAGCACCAGCTCCGCCGCCTTCCCCAGCGGTACGAAGCTGTCCGCGCTCGCAACCCGTCGTACCGCCCCGCTGAACCCGGCATCCACGAGCGCGGTGACCACTCCCTCCGACACGCCCCCCGTACGGCGGGTCTCGTCCACCACGAGGACCCGTCCCGTTGCGCGCGCTTCCCGCAGCAGGTCCTCGACCGGCAAGGGTGCCAGCCACCGCAGGTCCACGATCCGGCAGGCGATGCCCTGTTGCTCCAGCCGGCGTGCTGCTCGAAGGGAGATGGGCAGGCCGTTGCCGAAGGTTACGAGGGTCAGGTCATCGCCCGTGCCGTACGTGCGTGCCCGGCCGATCGGTACGTGCTCTGCGGGTGGCGGATATGCGGCGAGCCAGCCGTTGTCGTCCTCCGTGTGGAGGTCGCGCGTGTGGTAGAGCGCGATCGGTTCGAGGAAGGCGCTGACCGTGCCGTCCACCTTCGCGGCCGCCACACAGGTGCGGAGCATCGCGGCGGCGTCGTCGGGGCGGGACGGGGAGGCGATGACCAGGCCGGGGATGTCGCGCAGGGCGCCCACCGCGTTGTCGTTGTGGAAGTGGCCGCCGAAGCCGCGCTGGTAGCCGTAGCCGGCGATGCGGACCACCATCGGGTTGCGGTACTGGCCCTGGGAGAAGAACGGCAACGTGGCCGCCTCACCGCGCAGTTGGTCCGCGGCGTTGTGCAGGTAGGCGAGGTATTGGATCTCCGGCACCGGCAGCAGCCCGGACAGGCCCGCGCCCAACGCGAGGCCGAGGATGGCCTGTTCGTCGAGGAGGGTGTCGAAGACCCGGGCGGTACCGAAGCGTCGCTGCAGGCCCCGGGTCAGTCCGTAGACGCCGCCCTTGCGGCCGACGTCCTCGCCGAAGACGACCATCTCCGGGTGGCTGCCGAGCAGGTCGGCGAGTGTGTGGGTGATGGCCTGGGCGACGGTGACCGGCTCGCCCACCGGCACCACGGATGCTTCGCTTGTACGGCGGGCCTCGGCCGCCACGAGGTCGCGGTGGCGGGGTGCGATGGGGGCGGTGATCTGCGTGGCGGCGGTCAACGGCTCGCTCTCCAAAGCCTCCTTGGCCACGGCGAGCACCTGTCCGCCCACCTCGTCGTACCGGTCGAGAACCTGCTGCGGGCTGAGGGCGCCGGTCGCGGTGAGCAGCCGGGCGGTGGCCAGCAGCGGGTCGCGTTCCAGATCCGCGGCGACGTCGGACGGCATCCGGTAGGCGGCTTCGGCGTCCGAGCCCGCATGGCCGAGGAAGCGCACCATCGACAGGTGCAGGAACGCGGGTTGGCGGCGCCCCCGTACATGGGCCACCGCCTCGGCCGCGGCGGCGAAGGCGGCCTGCGGATCGCAGCCGTCCGCGGCGAAGTAGGCGAGGCCGGGCCGGTTGCCGTAGGCCTGCCGCACCCAGTCGTGCGGTGTCGGGACGCTGATGCCCAGGCCGTTGTCCTCGCAGACGAACAGGATCGGCATCGGGAGGCCCTGGTAGGCCGCGTTGCAGGCGCTGTTGATGGCGCCTGCCGCCGTGGAGTGGTTGACCGAGGCGTCGCCGAAAGAGCAGCAGACGACGGCATCGCCCGGCCAGGCGCACTCGACACCCAACCGCTTGGCACGGGCGATGCTCCACGCCACCCCGACCGCCCGCGGCAGGTGGGAGGCGATGGTCGAGGTCTGCGGGATGACGGCCAGTTCGTGGCGCCCGTACACCTTGTGCCGTCCACCGGCGATCGGTTCGTCGGCCCCGGCGGCCACCCCCAGCAGCATGTCTTTGACCGCGTCGACGCCGCCGGCCTGCCGGGCGCGGGCGCAGTAGAAGGCGCCGGAGCGGTAGTGCAGCAACGCCGGGTCGGTGGGGCGCAATGCGAGGGCGAGTGCGGCGTTGCCTTCGTGCCCGCTCGATCCGATGGTGTAGTAGCCGCGGCCCTGCTGCTGCATCCAGCGGGCGGCGAAGTCGGTGTGCCGGCTTTCCAGTTGGGCGTCGAACAGGTCCAGTGCGGTACGGGTGTCCAGTGCGCCGCCGGGCCGCCCGATCGCCGCGTCCGCAGACCCGAGACCGGTCACCGCCTCGCGGAAGTGCCGGTCCAGGTCCTCGACGGCGCTCACAGGCGGAACGACAGGTCGGGCTCGAGCGTGGCCACGTCCATCTGCGCTTTCTGCAGACGGCCGGAGTGGTCCCAGTTCATCGACTGCCAGCGGGTGAACTGGTCGAGTACCCACTGCCCCGACTGGCGACTGCCGTTGCCCGACTTGCCGTTGCCGCCGAACGGCAAATGCGCCTCGGCTCCGGAGGTGGTGTTGTTGACGCTGACCATGCCCGCGGAGATGCCGCGCCGGTACGTCCACACCTCGTGCGGATCGCTGGTGTAGATCGCGGCCGACAGTCCGTAGCCATGGGCGTTGGCCAGTTCCAGGGCCTCGTCGAAGGTCCGGTAAGTCGTCACCCCGACGATGGGGCCGAAGGTCTCGTTGAGGAACATATCGTCGTCGCGGCGCACTCCGTCGACGATCACCGGGTGGTAGAACATGCCCGCTTCCGGGTCTCCTACGAAGCCCTTGCGCGGGTTGGCGGCCGTGATCCGCCCGATGCCGTCGGAGCCGTACGTGCGGTGGTGGTCCTTGATCCAGCCGAGGAAGGTCTCGTAGCGCTGCGCGAAGCGCTCGTCGAGCATCGGGCCGTACAGGACGTCCTCGAACGCGTCGCCGACCCGGGCCGCGCGGCTCGCGGCGTCGAAGCGGGCGAGGAAGTCCTCGTGCACCGACTCGTGCACGATCAGCGTCCCGAGGGAGGTGCAGCGCTGCCCCGCGGTGCCGAATCCGGAGAACAACGCCCCCTCGACCGCCAGGTCGAGCTGTGCGCTCGGGGTGACCACCTGGGGGTTCTTGCCGCCCAGCTCCAGGCAGGGGGTTTGCAGGTGGCGTCCGCACAGGGCGCCGATCTTCTGGCCGACGGTCGTGGAGCCCGTGAAGCCGACCTTGTCGATCAGGCCGGCGTCGAGGGAGGACTCCAGACCGGCGTACGTCTGCTCCCCGTCGGCGAGTACGAGGTTGAGTACGCCGTCGGGCAGGCCGCCCCCGTGCACGAACAGCTCGTAGAGAGCCTTGGCGCTCGCGGCGGCGTACTCGGCGGGCTTCCACACCACGGTGTTGCCGGTCACGAGCGCCGGCACGAGGTACCAGGCCGGCACGGCCACCGGGAAGTTGCCGGCGGTGATCACCGCGACCGCGCCCATCGGGTTGCGGAAGGTGAACAGCTGCTTGTCCGGCATCTCCGAGGGCACCGTCTGCCCGTACAGCCTGCGCCCCTCGCCCAGGAAGAAGTCGCAGGTGTCGATGATCTCCTGGACCTCGCCGAGAGCCTCGGCGAGCGGCTTGCCGATCTCTTCGGTGACGATACGGGCGAGCCGGTCCTTGTTCGCTTCGACGAGCCGGCCGATCTTTCCGATCGCGGACCCGCGCACCGGCGCCGGGACGTCCGCCCAGGACCGCTGAGCCGCCTTCGCGGCCTTGGCGGCCTCGACGAAGGTCGAGGCGTTCCCGAGCGAGACCTCACTGACCAGCTCGGCGGTACGGCCGGGATTGGGGCGCTGAAGAGTCCCGCCGGGAGCGCCGGCGACCGGATGGCCGGCAACGATCGAGGCGACGGAACGGGTCATGTCTTTGCCCTACCTTTCGGGTGGGACGGGGCGGCTGGGAGGGGGTGGCCGGCACGTGGTCCGCGTGTAGGGAGCGGACTCCTACGCCGGCGGCTGGTACGGGTCAGTGCAGGTCGGCGAGGACCCGGTCGAGGGCGCGCGTGGCGACCCCGAGCTCGTCCTGGGTGATGGACAGGGCAGGTCGGAAGCGCACTGCACGCTCGCCGCACGGCAAGGCGATCACCTGTTCCTCGGTTCGCAGCCGCCGTACCACCTCGTCGCGAACGGCGCTGTCGGGCATGTCGATGGCGCACATCAATCCGCGCCCCCGCGAGTTCGAGGCCACCGGTGCGTGTCGGACCTCCAGATCACGAAGCTCGGCCAGGAACCACGCTCCCACGGCGGCGGCATTGGCCGCCAGGTCGTCCTTCTCGATGATCTCCAGGATGCGGCGGGCCCGGACCATGTCGACCAGTCCGCCGCCCCAGGTGGAGTTGATCCGCCCGGAGACCCGCAGGACGTTGTCGGGCACCAGGTCGACGCGGCGGCCGGCCATGATGCCGCCGAGCTGGACCTTCTTGGCGAAGGCGACGATGTCCGGCTCGAGGCCGAGTTGCTGGTAGGCCCAGGTGGTGCCGGTGATCCCCACCCCGGTCTGCACCTCGTCGAGCACGAACAGCGCGTCGTACTCGTGACAGAGCGCCTGCATCGCCTGCAGGAACTCCGGGCGCATGTGGTTGTCGCCCCCCTCGCCCTGGATCGGCTCGGCGAGGAAGCAGGCAATGTCGTGCGGGTTGTCCTCGAACGCTCGCCGCGCCTGCGCAAGGGTGTCTCGCTCGGCCTCCTCGACCTCGGCGAGGTGGCGCTCGAGGGGGAACCGCACCGCGGGTACGTCGATGCGCGGCCAGTCGAACTTCGGGAAGCGGGCCGTCTTGTTGGGCTCGGTGTTGGTCAGCGAGAGGGTGTAACCGCTGCGCCCGTGGAACGCCTTTCGAAGGTGGAGCACCTTGGTGCCGAGCTCGGGTGAGCGGCCTGCGGCCTCGTTGCGGCGGCTCTTCCAGTCGAACGCCGTCTTGAGTGCGTTTTCTACGGCGAGTGCCCCGCCCTCGACGAAGAAGAGCCTCGGCAGGTCGGGATCGCCCAGCACCCGCACGAACGTCTCGACGAACTCGGCGTAGTGCGTGGTGTAGATGTCGGGGTTGGCGGGTTTGTTGGCGGCCACCTGAGCGAGCAGGGCCATGAAGTCCGGGTCGTTCACGATGCCCGGCGCGTTGAGGCCCAGCGGAGCGGACGCGAAGAACGAGTAGAGGTCGAGGAACTTCTCACCGCTGCGCGCGTCGACGATCCATGATCCTTGGCTGGCGAGCGGGTCGAGCACAAGCTTGAAACCGTCGGTCAGCACGTGGCGACCGAGTCTCTCGTGTACCTCGTCCGGATGGACCGTCGATGTAGCGGCAACCGTCATGGAGACACCTACCCTCGAGAGCCGTTTACCGAAGAAACTTCGTCGAGCATGAGGATCAGCGAAAATATCTTAGGTATGGCGCGGAGTGGGCCGCAAGGTTTCGTTCACTGGTAGATCCTCCGGGCGAGGGCTGATCCGGCCGCGGTGACACTGCCAGCAGCAGCAGCAGCGACGACGTCGGCGAGCGAGGGAGCGCGACTCGCTTGGTTCCGATGGTTCCGACGGACAGGGGCCCGCTCGAGCGGGCCCACCTGCAGAGGACCAGTTTCTCGGCAGCTCCCTCCCGAACCAGGAGCGGTTCCCATGTTTAGGTGACTAAGAAACAATAGGTCCATGTTCGAGTCGATGGCCCCATTGGACCTAGATGTACAGCATGCGTACCTTGCGCGTCTCGGCATTGACTCGGCACCACCGTCGGTGGAAGCCATGCACCTGTTGGTGCGGCGCCATGCTGAGCGCGTGCCGTACGAAACTCTGTGGATTCAGGCTGGCGAAGCCTGGAACATCGACCCCTACGAGTCCGCGGCGCGTATCGCTCTCCACGGCCGAGGCGGCTACTGCTATCACATGAACGGGGCGCTGGGCTTGCTGCTCAGGTCGCTCGGCTACGCGGTACGCGGCCACGTCGGGGGAGTGCACGGCCCGGAAGGCCCTCAGGCCGCCGTGATGGGAAACCACCTGGTCCTGACGGTGGAGCAGTTGCCGAGCGACACGAATCCCGGCGGTGTCTGGTACGTCGACAACGGGTTGGGCGATGCTCTGCACGATCCACTGCCGTTGGTCGCGGGCACACATGATCAACCGCCGTTCGTGCTCAATCTGGAGCAGGCCGCTGAGCGGTCGGAGTGGCACCTGACCCATGACCCGGGCGGCGGATTCACCGGAATGACCTGGACCATGGCCCACGCACACCCGGCCGACTTCGAGACGAAGCATCAGTGGTTGTCGACGTCGCCGGAGTCGGCGTTCGTCCAGGTGGCCATGGCCGAACGCCGCGACGCGACCGGGGCGGACGTCATCCGCGGCCTGGTGCTGAGCCGGATCGGCGACGGCGCACGCACCGATGAGCCCGTCACTCGCCGCGCGGAGTGGTTCGACCTCCTCGCCGACCTGTTCGACCTGCGGTTGCACTCCATGAGCGCTGAGACGCGTGAGCGACTTTGGACGAACGTCCTCTCGGCGCACCGCCGCTGGCAGGAGTCGCAGACCTCCCGGAGCTGAGGTTCGGCGACTCCAGCGTGCAGGGCCGCTCCTGCCCCCGGCCGAGCCCCTGTTCACAGACGGGCACCCCGAACTCCCACCGGCCTTCGACCGCGAGACCTCCCAGCAGCGCAACACCGTCGGGCAGCGCATCAACCGCACGCATGAAGCAATGGCACGGCATCGCCACCCGTTACGTGGAGTCCGACCATCCACCTGGCCGGACTCCACGCCGCGGGCATCATTCTCTGGACCGTTCGGTGATCCTGATGAGCCGCCTAGTAGCTGTCGTAGCTGGGCTTACCGTTCGGCCGGTAGACGCCGACGATGGTGCCGCCCTTCGTCGTCGAGACGCTGACCGGCTCCAGCGCAGTGGGGATCGCTCCGTCGGCGAACAGCCGCTTGCCGGTGCCGATGATCACCGGATGGATGGTCAGCCGGTACTCGTCGACGAGGCCGTGCTGCATGAGGGTCTGGGCGAGATCGCCGCTGCCGACGACGTTGATGTTGCCGCCGTCGGACGCCTTCAGCTTGCGTACGGCATCGACGATGTCGCCCTCCAGCAGCGTGGAGTTCTGCCACTCGACGGACGTCAGGGTCCGAGACGCCACATATTTGTGCATGCTGTTCATCCGATCGGTGAACGGATTGTCGGGATCGGCGGTCGGCCAGTACGACGCGAAGATCTCGTACGTCTTGCGGCCGAGCAGCATCGCGTCGGAGGACTCGTACCAACCGGCGATGGCCCCGCCGACCTCGTCGTCGGCCACCGGTTTCTGCCAGCCGCCGTGCTCGAAGCCGCTCTCAGCGTCCTCGTCCGGACCGCCCGGCGCCTGCATGACGCCGTCCAGCGTCAGGAACGTGCAAACGATGATCTGGCGCATGGTGCGCTCCCTTCGTCGACGGGTAGACCGCACAACCGCCATAAACTCATCGGCGGACCTTCCGCGCCGCCGGGATGATCCAAACGGCGGGCCCTCGTGCCGCGAGCGCGTGGGTTGCGAGGTTGAGTCAGGGCCAGCGCCTGCGGAACGTGCCGGATCAGATCCGTGCGTGGTGGCTCCAGCAGGCGGCCCCTTTGAGGCGCCCATGTCCTCATCACCCCGGACGGCCAGGCGCGCTTCGCCTGGGGCAAGTGATCTGCACGGCTGCTATTTGGGGGGTACCTCTGCCCCTTCCAAGGGGGCTTCCCATGCCTCCCCCTGCTAGAGAGGAAGCCCCTTCGCGTGCCTTTGGCGCAGGTCGGAAGGGCTGCAGGGGCTACCTGCGTGTCCTGCAACTTCTGTCTGAGACAGGTCTGTTCTCCGCTGATGCCGGCGGGCGGGGAGGCGCCCCGCCTCGGCCGATCCGCTCCCTGTCTCAGGTGAACGGGACCGATCCGCAGACCTGCAGCCGTCTCAGACGAGCTGGACCGGGCAAAAGGCCAGTCGGCGCACGGGACAGCAGAATGGGCCCATGGGACGGATAGATGCGCCGAGTGCTACCGATGACGCCGAGCCTGGCCAAGGTGATGTCGTGGAGGCTGCGTGGCAACGACTGCTCCACAGGAAGGACATGGACGTCGAACTGGTGGGAGCCGCCTATGCTGAGCCGCTTCTCCGGCAGCTCCATCCCTCAAGCAGCCACCAGGACCTTCACTTCAGCAGGTGTACGGGTGACTGGTCCTGGGATATTCCGTTCGTCATGCACCTTCCTGGCGGGCGCTACCTCGTCGCCGGGCCGTCCCGTTCCCAGATCGTCGGGGAGGCGGACACCGCCGAGGAAGCCGTTGCTCTGGTCGTCGGTGGTCTGCCGCCAGGCTGCGGCCCAGCGGTCGTCGGGCGCCGGGAGGACCTCGACCGGCTCGACACGGTTCCGCCGGACCAGATCCCTGGAGACGATGAGCGGCGTTCTTACCCATCGGACCAGATCGGCTGAGAATTCGAATGTCCGCCGCACCGAGCCGGCGTCCAAGACATGCGCGGAGGAGGCGCCGTCCGTCAGCCAGGGCTTCGCCGGGTGCCCCAACGACGGACCCTGTCCTTCCGTGCCGGAGGGACAGGGTCTGCGGTGGGGGTCACGTTCGCAGGTCGCGATCGTCGACCAGGACGGTGCGGTGCAGGTCAACCGGAATCCACCCAACGGGGTCGGGACGGTGGTGCGGATGATCGGCGATCCACGTCCAGGCGGTCCTTGTGCCGTGTCATGGCCGGTGGTGCCAGGCGTTTTCACGTCCGCCCTGGGGTACGTCATCCGCTCGCGGCGTCATCGGCCTCCCAGCGCAGCAGGTCGCCCGGCTGGCACTTGAGCACCTCGCAGAGCGCGGCGAGCGTCGCGAAGCGCACCGCCTTGGCGCGGCCGTTCTTGAGTACGGCCAGGTTGGCGGGCGTGATCCCGACGCGGTCCGCGAGCTCCCCCACGGACATCTTGCGCCGGGCCAGCATGACGTCGATGTCGACGGCGATCGGCATCAGATCACCTCGTCCAACTCGGCCTGCATCTGCGCCGCTTCGACGTCGCGCGCGACGGCCTGGGCGAGCAGCATCCGCAGCACGAGCACGATGAGCGCGACGCCCAGGATGGCGACGCCGATCCCGGCCATGATGCCGGTGACGCCCGGGTCGTCCCGCTGGCCCGGTGCGTTGATGGCCGTGACGGTGAACCACACGAGGGCGGCCGACACGATCGCGCCGATCACGCCGTCCACGTAGCGGAAGGCGGCGTGGGAGAACACGGTTCCGCGGCGCACCATCGTCACCAGCCGCCATACGCAGACCACGGCGACCTGGACCGACACCATGCCCAGGATCGTGACGATGCGCAGCGGCGTCAGCGGGATGGACCCGTCCTCCGGATCGTTCCCGCTGACCAACGTCCACACCAGCCCCGCCTGCACGAACACGGTGCCGACGAACACCACCCCGAGCACGGCACACAGCGCCCGCACTGCCAGCTTTCCCACGGCCCATCCTCCCATCGAGTTACGATGGGAATCTATCGAAAATCGATAGGTGAAGCAAGGGTGGGGGCGGAGGGTGGGCGGCGGTTTCGCACCGCGGCGGTACGCCGCCACCTCCCGCGGCAGCACGGTTGCGCGAACCGTCTTGATCTTGTCGAAGTCGGCCTCGCTCGAGCACACATCAGGCGTCACCCGACTGCGCCGACGCCGTGCCCGGCGAGACCGTCCCGGTGCCTTCGCGGGTTGTCAGGAGACCCCCTATAAGAAAAGGCCGCGTAACGCGCCTTTTTTGGACACCAGGTCGCGAAATTTGTCGCAGAAAACCGGGCGGAGGAGGGGTTGGCGCGGGCGAGTGTCCGCACTCGCCACGCTCCGGCGGCAGTCCGTGTCCGGCCTTGGGCGAAGGCGACGAGTCGGTCCTCGGCCCGCTGCCGGCCTTGTAGGCCGCCTGGGCGGTCGTCCGGTGGCAGTCCGCCCAGTCCGCCACGGCCTGACCGTCCAGCCGGGTGGCGCCGATCAGGTCCGCCTCGGTCCGACTCAGGACTTTCGTCGCGGACCGCCCGTGCCGAGGCCTGGTTCGGGTGGGCCCAGGGGCAGTGCGGCGGTGTCGAGTGGAACCCGGGTGCGATCGGTACCGATGCCTGCAGGCCTCGCTGAGCGTGGCGTACCCGTGCGGTAGGCCGTCCCACCGCAGCCGCACCGGCACCCAGGCCGCCCCATGGTTATGGTGGCCAGCGCTTGGAGGAAGTCGGCCAGCACCTCGCCCTGCACGTCGCCACGGCCGCGGCGCCCACGTCTACGCAGGCTGGCGTCCGGGCTGATCCCTCCTGGCGCGCACGGCGCACAAGGCGTGCCCGCACGGCATCCCGGGTGCGGCGCGGGCAGCGGCCTGCAGTAGTCGCCGCCGCACCTCATCGAGCGTCATCGGCCGGTAGCCAGTCCGGCGAAGGGCCGTCCGTCCAGGCATCGCGGCCTCCCGTCAACGTCATGAAGCAGTCCCGGCGAGCTCCAACGACGGTGCGTCTTCCGGGCATTGAGTCCGCCGTGTTGCACCGGCGGGCCGTCCTTGACTCGTGTCGGTTGCCTTCTTGGAGGGCGAAGAAGTTATGGGGTGAGGCAAACCGGGACGCCGACAAGGAACGACCAAGAAGGAGCCATTTGGCGCGCCGCCGGAACAACGGTCCCTGTGATGCTTGACATCCTCCCCCTCTTAAAAGAGGGGGATTCCAACCCATACGAGCTGAGGTTCACGAACGCTCGACCGCTTGGTGGGCGGTGTCGTCCCTCCGGCACCGGCTGTTCGCCGGGGGCGGGGGATCCCGCCCTGTCCTGCCGCGACGTTGGTTGCTGCGTTGGTGTCCGCGTTGCAGGTGAAGCCGCAGGAGGAACAGACGAACTCGGCTTGGCTCTTGCGCGAGTTCTTGTCGATCCATCCGCAGGCGCTGCACCGCAGACTGGTGTAGGGGGCGGGAACGTCTTCGACCCGGCCGGGGGCTTTATGCTCGGTACGCTGCCGAAGCAGGCCCCAGCCCTGGGCGAGGATCGACCGGTTCAGGCCGGACTTCTGCGCCACGTTCTTGCCGGGCTGCTCGACGGTCCCCTTCGCGGAGCGGGTCATGTTCTTGATGTTCAGCTTCTCGAACCGGATCAGGTCGAAGCTGCGGGCGAACGTGGTGCTGGTCTTCTCGCACCAGTCCTTACGCCGGTTCGCCTCCCTGGCCTTGAGCTTGGCGACCTTCGCGTACTCGGCCCTCTTCCGGTCGCTGCCCTTCGGGGCGCGGGCGGCGCGCCGCTGGTGCTTTCGGATCTGCGCCCGCTCCCTGACGGTGAACTGCGGGCAGTTCAGCCTGCGGCCGTCCGACAGGGCGGCCGTGATCGTCACGCCCCTGTCGATGCCGATGACCTCGCCCGTGCCGGGCGCGGGAATCGGCCCCGGGATGACAGCGAAGGCAATGTGCCACTGGTCGTTGCGGAAGGTAACCCGGAACGTCTTCGCGTCGGGGAGCTTCGCGCCGTTGCCCTTGAGGCTGAGGCGGAACCGCACCCAGCCACAGCCGGGCACCTTGACCTGCGCCCACCGGCGGTTGAGCTTCCGCACCACGACGGAGCGGCCCATGACCTGCTTCCCCTTGGCGTTCAGCCTCGGTGAGCCGTCCTCGTTGTGTTCGGGTACGCGGTCGGTGCCGATGACGCGGAAGCCCTCATGCCAAAACCTCTTGCGCCAGGTCGGCTCACCGAACCCGGACGTGAAACGCGCGGACTTGGCCTTGGCGAAATCCTTGAGCGCCTGCTGCTGCACATCCGCGTTCCCGGCGCCCAGCCACTCGTTCTCCCGCCTGGCCTCGGTCAGCTGACGGCACTGCTCCGCGAAACCGGGAGCGGACTTGCGCCATCTGCGCCAGTGCGAGTGCTGTTCGACGGCGAGGTTCCACACATACCGGGCGTGCGCGCAGTGCAGCAGCATCTGCTGCTCCTGCTCGCTCGTGGGGTACATCCGAAACCTCGACACGGCCCCATTTTAGGGCCACACTCACCGTGTGATCAAGCTGAACCTTCGACTTCCTGACGACCTGTACGACGCCGCCAAGGCGCTTGCCGCAGCCGACGACCGCTCCCTGAACTCATGGCTGGTCGCCGTAGTGCGGCGTGCCGTGGAAGCCTCCGGTACGCCGGATCGCCCTGGCGGCGATCCGGCCGCCCCTGCCCCGCTACGCGGGAGCGGGCATTCACCCCGGCCCTAAAGGACCGGGCACCCTGCCCGGAAAGAGAGGTGGATTTGGTGATCTTTAGCTCCGGCGTAGTAGTGGCATAGCTGTGATCTAGCCGCTGGGTGGTAGCAGCGATGCGTGCGTTGGGAATCGGGGCGCAGCGTTGTGTCCAAAACGGTGGGAGTCGACGGCCTTTATAGATGGGGGCGGGTAAGTCGGTCGGCCCTGGTTCGCGTGGCCCGACGGCGAAGGGGGCCTCATGCCGCAGGCTGGCTGTGGCGCTTGGGTGATGGCTCTGCCGACCAAGACCTGCAGCCGCGTCCGTTGGACCGTAGCAACTCGTCAATGTCATCCAACCGAGAGAAGCGAGACGGTGGCCTGGCCCGGACCGAGACGAGATCGAGCAAGTCTCGCGGGCGGGAGACGCAGAGGGCCGGGACGAGACACGTCCAGTGTCAGGAAGGAGAACGAGAACGGTCGAGAGTCTTGCAAAGGATGGCGAAGGGTGACGCAGAATCGGTCGGCAACCGCAAGACGGTCACTGACACCGACCCGAACATCGGCCTCCGGCGGACCGGCTTGGGCAGGCCCGCCCGAGCGGATACCGGACGGCGCAATCGCGACGGTGGGGTGTCTGCGCCTCGCGGCGCCGCGCATCTGCGCGGATCGGCGTGCGGCCGCACAGGGGACGGCTGCCCGCTTGATGTGTCAGCTGCGGACGAGGAGACCCGTGAGTAGTACGTGCAACGCCTGGTGCAGGGCGTCTGGGAAGTTCGAGTCCATGAATGCGAGGCTCGGGTCGGCGTCGTAGACGGCGCGCACCGCGGGGGCGGGGTGTGTGTGGGTCCACAGGCCGCAGATCAGGACGATGATCAGGTTGGCGCCCTGTTCGGAACGCGGTTGATCGAGCTCGGGGAACAGGCGCCGCAGCAACTCGGCCAGTCCGAGCAGGCTGTCGCGGGCGCCTTCCTTGTGTCGGGTCGCGACCTCGATGGAGATGTTGCGCTCCAGTACGCCGGCCTGCGCACTGAGCAGTTCACACAGCATCGGTCGGGCAGCGAACGACGCGGCCAGCCCGGATGCCGCGGCTTCGATCCTGGCGTCCAGGGGGCCGGGTGCGTCCACCAGCGAGCCAAGCTCCTCGCCCGCTTCGGTCAGGAAGTCGCGGGCGCTCTGGTCGAGCAGGTCGAGCAGCACGGCTTCACGTGTTTCGAAGTAGCGCAGCACGTTGGACTTGGCGAGCCCGACGCGGCGGCTCAGCTCGTTGAGGCTCAGTGCGGAGACCGGCATCTCGGCGAGCATCGCTGCGGCGGTCTGCAGGATGCTCTGCCGTCGCACCGAGCGTTGTTCCTCGCTCCTTGCCCGCTGGAAGCTGGTCATGCCCGGAGTCTACAGACTGGCGGTCTCTTGATTACAGACTGCCGGTCTCTTGTGTTCAGACCGGCGGTCTCTTATGTTGATGGCAGCGCGAAGCGGCGGCAGAAGCCGCCCACCATCCGGCCGACGGCCCGCACACCTGGCCTGACACGAACAAGGGAACTTCCATGTCGAACAAGGTTGCACTGGTCACCGGAGCCTCCTCCGGTATCGGTGAGTCCACCGCACTCCGGTTGCAGAAGGCGGGATTCGTCGTTTACGGCGCCGCTCGCCGCGTCGACCGCATGGGCGCGCTCGCCGCCGCGGGCGTACGCACCCTGGCCCTGGACGTCACCGACGGCACCTCGGCGAAGCACGCGATCGGCAGGATCATCGAAGAGGAGGGGCGTATCGACGTCTTGGTCAACAACGCCGGTTACGGGTCGTACGGCGCTCTGGAGGACGTACCCCTGGACGAGGCCCGAGCCCAGATCGACGTCAACCTCTTCGGCCTGGCCCACCTCACCCAACTCGTGCTGCCCCACATGCGCACCCAGCGCGGCGGCACGATCGTCAACATCAGCTCCATGGGCGGGCGCTTCGCCACCCCGATGGGCGCCTGGTACCACGCCAGCAAGTTCGCCGTGGAAGGGCTCAGCGACGCGCTCCGGCTCGAACTGAAGCGGTTCGACATCAACGTCGTCCTCGTCGAGCCCGGCTCGATCCATACCGAGTGGGGCGGAATCGCAGCCGACAAGCTGCGCTCCACCTCCGGTCACGGTCCCTACGCCGAGCAGGCCAAGGCCATGGCGAAGTCCCTGGAAAGCAGCTCCCAGGAGGGGGCCCGGATGACCTCTCCTCCTTCCGTGATCGCGGACGCGGTGACCAAGGCCGCCACGACCCGCCGCCCGCGCATCCGCTACCGCGTCGGCTTCGGCGCCCGCCCCCTGATCCTGCTCAGCCGGCTCCTGCCCGCCCGCGCCTTCGACGCCCTCATCAAGCGAGGCTCCGGCGTACCGGCCTGACTCCCAGCCCGCAAGGGCGGGGCCCTGGTGTCCAGTCCCGTCGAGCCTCGTCCTCAAGCCCTGTTCGTGCTGTCAGTGGGTGTTCTGCGAGAGGTCGGCGGCTCTCGTTGCGCTTGAGGGCAGGGTGTCCGGTTCCGGGACTTCACGGTCGGCCGGTGGTGCGGTCTGCACCGAGCGCACCGTGGAACGGCTGGAGACCACCCGCGAGACCGCGCTGGACCTGGCTGCCGAGGACGGCGGCCCACCGCCCCAGCCGCTGCCGCCCGGCTATCGCGAGATCCTGGCCCTCTTCGAGCAGAACGGGGACGGGCTGCGCGCCGGGGACGTTTGTCGCACCCTCGGCACCGGCACCGAGCCGCGGCACACCGAAGGCATGCGGGCCAAGCTGAAACGCCTGGTCAGCCGCGGTATCCGCACCGAACCCGAACCCGAGCCCGGCCTCTTCACCCTGCCACGGCCTACTCGACCCGTCCCGCAGCTCGCCTCAACCTGGAACCCGGCGAAACGCTCGCAGAAAGCCTCTCAGGTAAGCGGATCGCGAGGCTGCGGCGTATAGGGGGTGTGAAGCAGCTGGAGTTCAAGGAGTTCTACCAAGCCAGCCAGAACGTATGCCTGCGGGCGGTCCTGGCGAGCGTGGGTGATCGGCAGCTGGCCGAGGATCTGGTCGCCGAGGCGTTCACTCGGGCCTGGATGGCGTGGCCGAAGGTCAGCCGCCATCCGGCGCCGCGTGCATGGATCGTGCGTACGGCGCTCAACACCCGGGTCTCGTGGTGGCGTCGGCGGCGACGGGAAGTCCCGCTGGACGGCGCTCCCGACATCGCGGCCGGCACGGTCAGTGACCCCGGTCTGGACCCCGCGCTGCTGGCCGTGCTGCGTCAACTGCCGCAGCGGCAGCGGGAAGTGATCGCATACCGGGTCTTCCTCGACCTCGACACCGAGGCCGCCGCCAAGGTGCTCGGGATCGCCCCGGGAACCGTCACCGCCCACCTGTCGCGGGCCGTTGCGACACTGCGCGGCCACCTCGTCACCGTAGACAAGCCGGAGGTTGGGCAATGAGTGACTACGACATGGACGTACTGGACGCGCTGAAGGATTCGCTGGGCGGCATCACCATGGACACCCCGGTGGAGCAGATCGAGGCCGCGGGCCGGGCGCGCCGGCGTCGACGCCGCATCGTGGGCATGACGGCGGGCGTCGCGGCAGCCGCGGGGCTTGCGCTCGGCGTCCCCACGCACGGCAACCCGTCGACCGCACCGCCCACGGCGGGCGACAGCACCGGGGCCGGCGCCGTGCACATCCGCACGGCGGCGTACACCGTGGACACCAAGAACGACGGCACGGTCCATGCGACCTTCGACAAGCAGCGGTACTTCAAGGACCATGCGGGCCTGCAGGCCGCACTGCGCAAGGCCGGCTTCCCGGTGCTCATCAAAGAGGGCGAGTTCTGCAAGGGGCCGCAGGACAACGGAACGCTCGACCCGAGCGGCGTAGGGCCCGGGGTCAGGAACGTCATGAAGGGCGTGCGGGGAGACGACGGGAGGGTCACCTTCGTCTTCACCCCCTCGGCGATGCCGGCCGGGACTCAGCTGTTCATCGGCTTCCTGAACGAGGCCCAACTGGCCTCCGTGAACGGGAATCCGGGATCCGTCGAGCGCCTGGTGCCCACGGGAGTACCGCTGACGTGCACCACAGAGGCGCCGCCGGCCGACCCGCGCTCGTAGCGGAACATCGCGTCGGCCGGAGGGGGAGGAGGCGAGGGGCAGTCGGCTGAGGCCGCTGCCCCTCGCCTGTGCCCTGCCGAATGCAGGAGAACATCCAGCGGCCAAGCAGACCCTGTCTCGTGCCCGGCCCGGTCACCGCGCCTCGGGCCGACTCTCCACGTTCGCATGGCTGCATGGCTTCCGGCGCCTGCGTGTGCGCTGGGAACGCAAGGTTGATATCCACCTAGCCTTCCTCAACCTCGCCTGCTGCCTGATCACCCTGCGCCAGATCCGCTCACTGTGTCAGCCGACCTGGGTGAGAACTCGGCCGTTCGCCCGAAGCTGTCGTCCCCCGCGCTGCCAGAACGCCGATCCTCCCTGGTTTCGGGGTTCCATGGCCCGTATGACCAGGCTGAGCACCCTGGCGCAGCTGCGCCGAATCTCTCACCGCGGCGCACGTCACGGAAGCCAAAGGCGGGCAGGACGTCCTCGCACGGGCGACCATACGGAGGGAAACCGCCTGCAGTGGGCGGCGCTGGCTGCGGCATCGCTACCAGGGATCGCAGCCCTTGCCGCCTTGTTGTTCACCTGGGTTTCGGTCGAGCAGTCCGGCGAACAGTTGCGGATCGCCGAGCGTGGGCAGGTCACCGGCCGGTTCAATGCAGCAATCGGCAACCTCTCCTCGTCGGCCGTGGACGTCCGCCTCGGCGGCATCTACGGCCTGGAGCGCCTCATGCGAGATTCGCCGCACGACCACCCCACCATCGTCACCCTGCTGACGGCATACGTCCGTGAGCACACTCACGGGCAGGTGAGCGGCTCAGCCGATGCCCGCCCTGCCACGGACGTCCAGGCGGCCATGACGGTACTGGCCAACCGGGATCCCACGCGTGACGGCCGCGGCGACTTCAACCTGCGCAACGTTCGCCTGCGCAACCTGGACTACATGGGGATGTGGGACCGGGCCCGCCAACGCGTGATCGGTATCAATTTCCATGACGCCGACTTCAGCGACGCAGACCTGCGCAGCGCGGACTTGGAACATGCCCATCTGGCCGGGGCGGTCATGGCGGGCACGCTTCTGCAGGAAGCAACTCTGAACCAGGCTGAGTTGACGGACGCCGACCTGACTGATGCCAACCTGAATCGGTCGCACCTCGCGCGCGCCACCCTGAGGCGGATCCAGGCGGCGAGGGCGCACTTCGACGAAACGGACCTAAAAGGAGCCGCATTGGAGGATGCCCGTCTGCAGCGGGCCAGTCTCGTCCGCGCCAGCCTGCCCAACGCCATCCTGCGCGGAGCGGACTTGAGGGGGGTCGATCTCCGCGACGCGGACTTCAAGGGAGCGGACCTGAGTGGCGCCGATTTTAGAGGCGCGAAGAACCTGTCGACCGCGGACTTCGAAGGTACGGTCCGCAAGGGCACCCGAGGGTTGCCTTCGTAACAACAGCCGGACTTCCACCAGCTCGACTCATTGTGTTAGCCGTTCCAAGACAGATGGATCCGATGGGGCGGGAAGTCCTCGGCTCGTGATCGACGCGCTCAGGTCCGGGATGTGTGACGTATCATTTAACTACGTGTCATGTGACGAGAGGGCAGTCGATGCGGAACAGGCAGATGCGATGAAGCCCGGCGAGGAGCTCCGCTACCTCATCCTTGCTGCGCAGCGCGAGGGCAACCGTCGGCTGGCCCGGGCGCTGCGGCCGTTGGAGGTGACTCCGTCCCAGGCGGAGGTGCTCAGCCTGCTGGCCGACCGGCAGCCGTTGACCTTGAGCGGGCTGGGGGAATTGCTGGTGTGCGAGTCGGGCACGAACCCCAGCCGCCTCGTCGACCGTTTGGTGCGTGCCGGGCTGGTCCTGCGCGTCGAGGACGCGCAGGACCGGCGGCATGTCGAGCTCACGCTCACCTCCGCCGGCCGGCTCGCCGCGACGGAGATCGCCGATATCGAGAAGGACGTCCACCGGTGGATCGAGGCCGCCGCCCACGGACACGACCTCGAGGCCGTGAACGCATTCCTGCGCGACCTCGTGGCCGATCAGCCTTCCGGCCGTGCCGTGGCCCGCCGGGTCGAGTCGGCCGCCGCGCTATAGCGAGCGAGTCGCTCGAGCCGCAACTCGGCGACTGTCCGGAAGGCGGGTTCCAGGAGGGAGGCGAGCGGGCCGTGATGGGTGAAGCCGTGGCTGACCATCACCCCTCGCTTGCCGGGCTGGAGTTGCCAGTTGCCGTCCTCCGCGAAGCCGGGGATCTGCCAGCGCATGGCGATGGACAGGGGGCCCGTCTCGTCGTAGGTGAGGCGACCGGGCAACCCGCGTACGTTGATCGCGTACGTGTCACCCGGCCTGGCCGTGGTCGGGCCGTGCA
This sequence comes from Streptomyces sp. NPDC047043, assembly GCF_040644055.1. NCBI lineage: Bacteria > Bacillati > Actinomycetota > Actinomycetes > Kitasatosporales > Streptomycetaceae > Streptomyces > Streptomyces sp. NPDC047043. The sequence continues at coordinate 35,074 of NZ_JBEYVO010000046.1, read as the reverse complement.
CGCGGCGAAACGCCGGGTTCCAGGCAGGCAGGGCCAGCGGATCGAGCAGGGCGTCCAGCACGCGGTGGACCGGGACTTCGATGACGCGGCTGGCATGCCGGGTGTGAGTCGTGAGGGGGTCATCAGAGGGCGTCATGCGTGTCCCTCTCCTGGGCGAGCGTGGCGGCCAGACTTGGCGCCGCGCCCGGGTCGTGTGCCGCCAGCACGACGAGACCCGGCAGCCTGGCGCGCAGGGCGTTCACCTTGTGCACGGCCTCGGACATCTGCTTCTTGTCCCCTACGCCGGGGAGTTTGCCGGCCGAGAGCAGCTCGGCGTCGTACGTGAGATCGCCGACCAGCAGCAGGGGTGCCCGGCCGGGGCGTCGTACGAGCAGTGACAGGGATCCGGGTGTGTGGCCGGGCGTGGGTAGCAGGACGAGGCTGCCGTCGCCGTAGAGGTCGTGCCCGTCGGTGAAGGGCGCCAGCGCCGGGTCCGCCAGTGGTTCGTGGGTGATCCGATTCCACCGCAGTCCGGGCAGGTCGATGTGCGACCGCAGGAACCCGCGCGCCTCGGGCATCGGCCCGCTCAGTGCCTGCCACTCGTCCCGGCTGACGACGACGTCCGCGCCGCCCAGCACCGGAAGCCCGCCGATGTGATCCTGGTGGAGGTGGGAGATCACCGCCGTCCGCACGTCGCCGGTGCGATAGCCCAGGCCGGTGAGCCCTGCGGTGAGCGTCTGGGCCGGGCCGATCTCGAACTTCGCCAGCCTGGAGTAGATCAGCCCGTTGGGACCGCCCGGGAAGTAGCCCGGATCCGTCACGGAGGCCCGGTCCTGGCCGGTATCGAAGAGCACCACGCCCTCCCGGTGCTCGATGACGTACGCGTTGATCGGCCGGGGGGCGGTCCACCGGCGCGACGTGAACAGCCACACGTAGAGGTTCTTCCGGGTGGGGCCCACGTGTTCGGGGCGGATCGCCACTGATCCGGTACTGATCACGGCGACTCTCGAGATGGGGTCTGCCGACGGCATGTCGACCTCCTGAAATTGATGTCGTGTCATTAGGTTACACGACATATAGTGGCCTTCATAGAGGCCAACCACGGCGTCGATCAAGGCGGCAAGATCTCGGCCTCCGTCCGTGCCGTCCTGGGAACACGCGCTAGCGCGACGCGGCCTCCACGGCTTTGACGATCAGGTCGTGGATGGGGCGGGGGGCCGTCGGCAGGAGGGTGGGCAAGTCTGATGCGTGGGCTTCCAGGAGGCCCGCGTTCGTATTGGCGAAGAGGGAGAGGGTGTGGGTGATCTGGTACGGCTCCAGAGGGCTTCCGTCCAGAGCGGTGCGGGTTTCGGAGAGGGAGAGGGTGCGGTACTCGACCGGGCGGCCGAGCCCATTGGCCAGCGCCTCCGCGATGTCGACGCCGCCGATCGCGGTGACTCCCTCGAGTTCGTACGTCTTGTGCGAGTGACGGCTGCTGCCGTCCGCTGTCAGGTCTCGCTGAGTCTCGGCCGCGACGCGTACGGCGACGTCCGCGAGGTCCTGCCGGGCCACGACCGATACCCGGCCGGCGCCCAGGGCGGCTGTGAAGACCCCGGTTTCGGCCGCCGGGCCGGCGGACTGAGCGGCGAGGTCCACCGGTACCCCCTCGGCGTAGAGGCCGTTGCGCAGGATCGTGACGTCGAAGGGCGCGGCGGCCAGGCGGGTCTCAGTCCAGCGGTGCGGGAGGGCGATGGTCATCAGATCGCCGGAGCCGGCGAGGCTGGTGTAGATGACGTGCCGTACGCCTGCGGAGGCGGCCGCGTCGGCCACCGCGCCGTGGCGAGCGAGCACGACATCGTCTTCGGCGTATCCCGCCGACACGAACACCAACACGTCCACGCCCTGGAAGCCCTCGGCCAGGGTTGCCGGTTCGTCGAAGTCGACACGTCGTGCCGTCGTGCCGTCGCTGGAACGGGTGCCCGCCACCACCTCGAGGTCGTCGAGCGCGGACAGCCCGTCCAAGATCAAGCCGCCCAGGGCTCCGGATACACCCGTCACGAGAATCATTGGGACGCTCCCTGTGTTGATGTCGGCGGAGACACATCCGAAGCATCCGCAGGTACGGGCGGGTTCGTAAGGAGGCACTTCTATGTCAGTCGCGAACACGGCCGTAACCTCCCAGGTCAACGGCTCCGTTCCCGACGGGCCGTGTGGCGACGACGACTGCGGTATCCGCGATGTCCTCGACCGGCTCGGCGACAAGTGGACGGTGCTGGTCGTGGTGGAGCTGTCGAAGGGCGTGCGGCGCTTCCGCGAGCTGCAGCGGGCGATTCCGGGCATCTCACAGCGGATGCTGACGCTGACCGCGAAGCGGTTGTGCCGGGACGGGCTGGTCGAGCGCAGGGCCTACCCGACGATCCCGCCGCAGGTCGACTACCGGCTCACTGAGATGGGGCGCAGCCTCGCGGACACCGTCTTCCGCCTGGCCGACTGGTCCCGCGACCACAAGAGCGCGATCGCCGCAGCCCGCAGCACCTGGGACACCGAACACGCCAACGAGGGGACGGTCCTCCGGTGACCCCGTCGGCACACGGGCTTCGGCCTCGACCCGCTTGTCGCCCGGGCACAGATCGCGGATCACGCTGACGAGCCCGGTCTTCCAGTGCTCGGTATGCAGCATCGTCGGCGTCGACGATCTCGGACCGCGACCCGAGGCGCTTTTCCCCTTCGGCCCGAGCAGCGTCCCGGACAGCAGCGGTAAGACGATTGTTGTGCAAAACGAGCACCCAGCGTTTGTCGTCCACGATCCACGGCCGGGATCCCACACCTCACGAACGGGGGAATCGTCGTACTGGTCACGCCCGACCAGCACACTTCAACAAGATCGTGTTACGAGCTCATAGCCGCACACCGGCTGAGACGCATGGGCGCGTCGGGAGCCCTGGCGGTGGCCGGGGTGGCCGCGTCTGCCTCCTAGGTGCATCAACTACGCGTTCGCGCCACAGGACGGCGCGGACCGGGCGAGCGCCGACATCCGGCCCTTGTCCGCGGACGGGACTGCTCCTGGCAACTGCCGCGTTGCTGACGCGGCCCCGACCGACCGCCGCTTCCGTTGGACCGGAGGGCCGGCTTCCTGGAGGGAGATCGGCGTCTCCCTCGTCGCGAAATGGTTGCGGCGTTGAGTCGACCTTCTCCACCGTCCGGCTGCGGACCAAGGTCACCCGCGGCGCCGGCTCCCGCACCGCCGCCCTGGCCATGGTCTTCAAGCTCGTCGAGGTGGCCCAGCAGCGGTGGCGGGCCGTGAATACGCCCCACCTCGTCGCCCTCGTCCGCGCCCGAGCCCGCTTCGAACGCGGACACCTCGCCGAACGCCCCGAAGCCCACGCGGCCTGACACACCTCAATCGACCCTGTGTCCGTGCCGACGATTAGTCTTCGGCAGCATGCGCGAGTCGGGAGGGGCAGTCTTGGCTGAGGATCCGATCGACCTGATCCGCCTGGAGGGGAATGGCAATAGCGTCATTCTCCGGATCACGGGGAAGGAGGAGCGCAAGCCTCCCACCGAGGCCAATGCCCTGGTCGGAGAGTTCGTGGTCGATACGCCCTTCGTCCGTGGCACCCTCAAGACGTGGCTCTTCCCTGAGGACCTGCGGCAGTGGCAGCAGGCTCTGGACTCGCTCGACGCGGGCCAGGACATCGCCTGGCGCGAGGGAAAACGCGCCCCGTGGCTGTTCATCGAACTCGACGAAGACGACGACCGGTGCCAGGTCACGATCAAGGACTACTCCATGTCCCTGACGACGGTGACGGTCACCGTTCCCCTGGCCGACGCCTGGTTCGACGACGCGTACCGACGCCTGGACTTGGTCTGGGGGGCCTGGTCCATGACCGAAGACTGAACCATGGCCGACGAACCAACCCGCTCAGATCCCGGCAGTTGAGCGGCTCGTGACGGTGCTGCACCCGCCTGCCGATCACGGAGAAACGCATCGGCCATCGTCCGTCCCTCCAGGCGGCCTCGGCCATCCGGATCCTCTCGGGGAGCCACACCCGTGCCCGACCGCGGGACCTACCAGCAGCGCAACAGCGACGAGCGGCGCATGACCCGCCTCTACTTGGCCCTCACCAGCCCGGCGTCATACGCCATGATCACAGCCTGGATGCGGTCCCGGGCTCCGATCTTCGCCAAGACGCGGCCCACGTGCTTCTTCACCGTCGACTCCGTCAGGACCAGCCGCTCCGCGATCTCCGTGTTCGTCCAGCCCTGGCCGATCGCGATCAGGACCTCTCGTTCGCGGTCGCTGAGGGAATGGAGGCGGGGGTCCTCTTCCGCGGGGGTGTCGGACGGGGCCAGGACCTGGTGGGCGTAGGCGTCCAGGAGGCGGCGGGTCAGGCTCGGGGCCACTACCGCGTCGCCCGTTGCCACCGCGTGGATGCCTGCCACCAGTTCCTCCGGGCGGGCGTCCTTGAGGAGGAAGCCGCTCGCGCCTGCCCGTAGGCCCTCGTAGGCGTACTCGTCGAGGTCGAACGTCGTCACGATCAGGACTCTCGTGCGGCCGCCCGTTGCGATGATGCGGCGGGTTGCTTCCAGGCCGTCCATGCCGGGCATGCGGATGTCCATCAGGACCACGTCGGGGCGGAGTTCGGCGGCCAGGCGGACCGCTTCGGCTCCGTGTGCCGCCTCGCCGACCGGGGTCAGGCCGGGGGTGCCCTCCAGCAGCATGCGGAAGCCCATGCGTTGCAGGGGCTGGTCGTCGGCGATCAGCACGGTGGTCATCGCTTGGGGTCTCCTGGGGGCGGGGGGTCCGTTGAGGCGTCCAGGGATACGTCCACCAGCCAGCCGTTTCCCGTGTCGCGCGGGCCGATGGTGACCTCGCCGCCGTACATCGCCGCCCGTTGGCGCACGCCCACCAAGCCGTGCCCGGGGGCGGCAGTCTGTGTTTCCGTCGGCGTTTGTACCGTCGGTGGTGTTCCTGTGTCTGCGATGCGGATGTGGACCCTGCCGGTCTCGGAGGTCACCGACACCTCGGCCGTCGCGCCCTGGCCTCCGTGTTTGAGGGTGTTCGTCAGCGACTCCTGGACGATGCGGTAGATCGTGAGCTGGACGCCGCTGCTCAGGGTGTCGAGGTTGCCCACCGTCCGGTACGCCACCGGTAGGCCCGCCGCGCGGACCCTTGTCAGGAGCGGGTCCAGGTCGGGGATTCCCGGTTGGGGGTTCAGGGGGCGTTCGGCGGGCTGGTTCTCGCGTAGGACGCCCAGGACTCGGCGCAGTTCGCTCATCGCCTGGCGGCCCGTGTCGGCGAGGATGCGCAGGGCCTCGGCGGACTGTTCGCCCCGGTTGGTGGCCAGGGTTGCGGCGCCGTCGGCGACGCTGACCATGACCGAGAGGTTGTGGCCGACGATGTCGTGCATCTCGCGGGCCACCCGGGCCCGCTCGGCCGCGGCGGTGAGTTGGACGCGCTGGTCGCGTTCGATCTCCAGGCGGGCGGCGCGGTCCTCCAGCGCGGCCAGGTACATACGGCGGATGCGGAGCGTCAGGCCTGTGGCCATGGCCGCCATCGTCGTGCCGAAGAGGAAGAAGAGGCCCAGGAGCGGGTTTTGTACGGGCACCAGGACGCAGATGGCCAGGGTCAGGCCGGCGAATGTCAGCGCCGCCGCCCAGCCCAGCAGCCGCAGCGAACCCCGCGAGGCCAGGGTGTACAGGGCGACCAGTCCTGCGATGCCGGCCTGCTGCCACACGCCCAGCGACCACTGGACGAGGGACACGGAGAGGATCACGAAGTACGTGACCGCGGGGGCCTTTCGGCGCCACCACAGCGGCACGACGAGTGCCGCGGCGAAGGCGATCAGGACGACGGTCGGGTAGTCGGCGCGGGTGCTGGCCTCCCCGAAGGGGCCGTGGGTCTGGCGGGTGAGCAGGTCCGGGAGGCTGATCAGGGCGACGATCAGTACGACGGCCGTGTCGAAGAGCCACGGATGTCTCCGGTCCAGCTGGCGTCGGTGGTTCTGGCCGCGCAGCATGCTGTCCAGGACCGGGTGCGATGCCCAGGCTGCGTCGAGCCCGGGGGACGGTGCTCCCGCCGTCCCCCGGGACGCGTCCGCGGCGGCCGCCGCGCGTTCCGGACTCATGGACTCCATTGTCCCCGTCCCAGAGGTCACGTGTCCCCGTCCTAGCAGGTCACGCGTCCGAGCGGACCAACCGGACCGCCGCTCCGATCAGCGCCAGCGCCACCCAGCCGCCGAACACCGCCAGCCCTGCCCCCGGCGACAGCGCGTCCGAGGACTGGTGCAGGGCGTAGACCGCCGAGCCCGCGTTGCTGGGGAAGTACGGGTTCATCGTGTCGTACCAGGAATCCGGCAGCAGCGAGGCCAGACCCGGGAGGATCAGGAGCACACCGACCAGGACCGCGATGGCCCCGGCCGAGGAGCGCAGCAGGACGCCCAGGGCCACGCCGAAGACGGCCACCAGGCCGAGGTAGACCCCGGCGCCCGCCAGGCTGCGCAGCACGCCGTCGTCACCCAAAGACAGCGCGATCTTCTCGCCGTCCAGGCCCAGCTTGCCGAGCTGGAATGCCGCCAGCGCGGCGATCGTCGACAGGACCAGGACGATGGGGCCGATCACGGCCGCCTTCGACCACAGCACCGGCAGCCGGCGCGGCACCGCCGCGAGCGTGGAGCGGATCATGCCGGTGGTGTACTCGCCCGCCGACAGCAGCACCCCCAGCACACCCACCGCCAGCGACGCGAAGGTCACGCCGGTCAGGGCCAGGCTGACCGCGTCGCTGTCGCCGGAGCCCGGTCCGGGCGGGCCGCCCGTCGCGGTGGCGTCGGGGCTGTAGGTGGCGGCGGCGATCGCGCCGAAGGCGATCAGCAGTACGACAGCGACGGCCAGGGTGATCCAACTGGAGCGCAGCGTCCAGAACTTGGCCCACTCCGAGCGCAGCACCCGCGGGCCGGTCACCTTGTAGGTGGTACGGGCAGGGGCGGGCACGGGGGCAAGGTCGGTGACGGTCATCAGGCGGCCTTTCGTTCAGCAGTGGCGTGTGCGGTGTCGGCAGGTCCGCTCTGGTACTCGACGACATCGCGGGTGAGCTCCATGAAGGCCGCCTCCAACGACACCGACTGCGGGGTGAGTTCGTACAGCGGCACCCCGTGCTGGGCCGCGATCGCCCCGATCTCGCGGGCGTCGCGTCCCGCCACCAGGAGTTCCTCTGCGGAGGAGGAGGTGATCGTGACGTCGGGGGCGGCCAGCAGCGAGCGCAGCCTTGCCGGCTCCGTCGTGGCGACCTTCACGCCTCCGCCGCCCGCCTCCCGGGTGAAGTCGTCGACCGTGGTGTCCGCGAGCAGCCGGCCGCGGCCGATGATCACCAGGTGGTCGGCGATCAGGGCGGTCTCGCTCATCAGGTGCGAGGAGAGCATCACCGCGCGGCCCTCGTCGGCCAGGCCGCGCAGCAGGTTGCGTACCCACAACACGCCTTCCGGATCAAGGCCGTTGACCGGTTCGTCGAGCATGACGATCGCCGGGTCGCCCAGCAGGGCGGAGGCGATGCCCAGGCGCTGGCCCATGCCCAGGGAGAAGGCGCCGACGCGCTTGCCGGCCACGCTGGTCAGACCGGCCAGCTCGATGACCTCCTCCACCCGGCCGCGCGGAATGCCGTGGCTGTGTGCGAGCGCCATCAGGTGGTTGAACGCGCTGCGCCCGGGGTGGACGGACTTGGCCTCCAGCAGGGTGCCGATCTCCTGCAACGGCGCGGCGTGCCTCGCATACGAGCGCCCGTTGACGGTGACCTTGCCCGCGGTGGGGGAGTCCAGGCCGACGATCATGCGCATCGTCGTGGACTTGCCGGCACCGTTGGGGCCCAGGAAGCCGGTCACCTCGCTCGGCTTCACGGTGAAGCTCAGATGGTCTACGACCGTCTTGTCCCCGTAGCGCTTCGTCAGCTCACTCGCTTCGATCATCGGCGTGGGCCTTCCCTGCCTCGAACCCGTCCGCGGATGCCTGGATGCGCCGCGGTGTCTGCGTTTCTGAGTTCGAAGCTAGGGGCGGGGCCAGCCGGGTTCCTGGGACCGCGGGGGAGTCTTCGGGGGCCCAGTGGTACCGCGGTACCAACGGCGCCTCATCCCGTGAGGTGACCCCGTTCCCCGCGCCCCTAAAAGATCACCCCGGGTACACGACCCCCGTCAGCCGCTGCGACTCCTGCCACAGCCGTCGCTGGACCCCGGTGTCGTGGGAGCGGGCGGTGGACTCGACGCGCTCCGGGTGACCGGTGAACTGGGTCAGGCCCGGAGGACCGTAGTAGGCGCCGCCCTCCGCCTTGGGGTCGGTGGCTGCGCGCAGGGTGCCGAGGGCGCCCATCTGCGGCGGCTGGACCAGCCAGGAGTTGAGTGGGCTCAGGCGTTGGCTCATGAGGAAGCGGGCGGGGGAGGGGAGGTCGCGGCCGAACTCGGTGCTGGCGTTGCCCGGGTGGGCGGCCAGGGCGATCGTGTCCGCTGCGGTCGTCTGCAGGCGGCGTTGCAGTTCGTACGTGAACATCAAGTTCGCGAGCTTCGCCTGGAAGTAGGCCGCCGGGGCGAGGTAGCGGCGTCGGCCGTGCAGATCCGCGAAGTTGATCCTGCCGTGGCGGTGGCCGATGCTGCTCACCGTCACGATGCGCGAGCCAGGGGTGGCCAGGAGGCGGTCCAGGAGCAGGCCCGTCAGCGCGAACGGGCCCAAGTGGTTGGTCGCCAGGGTGAGTTCGAAGCCGTCCTCGGTGACCTCGTGGCGCAGTCGTAGACCTCCCGCGTTGTTGATCAGCAGATCGATGCGGGGGTGCGAGGCGCGCAAGTCGTCGGCCGCACGGTGGACCGACGCGAGGGACGCGAGATCCAGCTCCTGGACCGCGAGCCGGGCGTCGGGCGCCGCAGCCTTGATGCGCGCCTCGGCGTCCGCCGCCCGCTCCAGGCTGCGGCACGCCAGCACCACCGTCGCGCCGCGTTCAGCGAAGACCCGCGCCGTCTCGAAGCCGAGGCCGCTGTTGGCACCTGTGATCACGACGGTCCGGCCCTGCTGGTCGGGCACGTCGGCCGCCGTCCACACAGGCCGTGCGCCGGTCAACCGCAACCCCCCGCATGTCCCTGATCCACCCCGGCCGCCGCCAGCAGCTCCGGCGGCAGATGCTGCGCCCGAATCCGCGAGACGAACGCCGGCAGCCGATCCACCCCCCAGTACTTGTCGAAGCCGTCGATGAAGTACGGCACCCCGAACACCCCGTCACGGTGCAGGAGTTCGATGGAGGCCAGGCCCTCCTCCCGTACGGCCGGGTCGGTGGCCGCCTTCTCGAACGGCTCGGGATCCAGGCCGAGTTCGGACGCCACGGCGGCCATGACCGCCGTATCGGAGATGTCCCGGCCCTGTTCCCAGCGGGCCCGGTACACCGCGTCGATGAAGCGGCGGCCGTGGCCCAGGCGGTTGGCGACCAGGTAGGCCAGGTGCGAGACCTCCCAGTGCGGTTCGGGATCCTGCGGCCAGACCATCTCGAGATCGCGCTCGCGGGCCAGCCTGCGCACGTCCTGGAGGATGTAGAGGTGCTTCTCGCGCGACATCGGCACATACGGGAGGCGGATGCCGCGCTCGGTGAGGTCCTGGGCGGTGGGCTCGTCGGGCTCCCAGAAGGGCAGCCAGTCGATGGCGTCGGCGACGTCCGGGTAACGGTCCGTCAGATCGCGGTAGGCCATCCAGGAGTACGGGCTGCGGAAGGAGAAGTACCAGCGTGGTGCGCGGCGTCGGGACATGGCGGTCAAACTCCTTTGTGCGTCGGGCAGTTCAGTGCAATCAGTGCAGTACGTCAGTGCAATCAGCGCAGTCGGTCAGTGCAGGAGGAGCAGCGCGCAGCCGACCGAGCCGGTGCGGTCCACGGACGTGATCAGGCCGACCCGGCCGGACGCCTGCGAGGGATGCGTCTCGGCGTACGCCAGCAGGGATGCCGTCTGGAAGCCGGCGGCCGCCGCTCCCGTGTCGCCGATCAGCTCGTGCGGGGCGAGGTCGACGGCCGCGGTCTCGCCGAGGACGTCCGCCACGGCGAGCAGCTCGTCGGCTCCCGCGCGGCCGGTGCTGCAGGAGCGGGCGATCGCCACGACCTGGTTCGGGTCCACCGGGGCCCGGTCCAGGGCGCGGCGCAGACAGGACGCCAGGGCGGCGCGCACGTCCTCGCCCAGCACGACGCCCAGTTCGACGGCGAGGATCTCGGCCAGCACCGGCTGGTCGCCCGCCCCGGCGGGTTCGACCAGCAGCATGGAGCTGCCCTCACCCAGCGGCAGGGAACCGGAGGCGTCCGTGTGGTGCTCCAGCCACGCGCGGGCCGGCGAGAACTCCTCCGCCGTCCCGCACAGCACACTTTGCGCATGGCCCGAAGCCAGCAGCCGGCGCGCGTAGTTGAGGGCGTGCAGGCCCGCCGCCCGGCCGCCCGCGATCGTCGTGTTGGGGCCCTTGAGCTGGTACCAGATCGCGCTCTGGCCGCTGGCGCAGTTCATCACCGTGTTGGGGAACTGCGCGGGGTCGACGAAGAACGGCTGCTCGCCGGTGAGCGAGTCGCGGGTGAAGTCCATCATGCTCTGCGCGCTGCCGGTGGTGGTGCCCAGCGCGAAGGCCGCGCCCTCCCCGGTGCCCACCCGCCGGTTGCGCTCGCTCTCGTCGAGCAGCGCGCCGACCGCGGTGACCGTCAGACCGGTGACCCGGTCCATGGAGCGGGTGCCCTTGCGGCCGAGCGCCGAGCGGACGTCGAAGCCCGGTACCAGGCAGGCGGTTGGCTCCGGAGTCTTCTCGTACGAGGGTGCCAGCGCCGCCCTGGTGTCGCGGCGCTGGCGGACGCCCTCGGTGAACGCGGCCCGGCCGACGCCGAAGGGCGAGACGGCGGACCAGGCGGTGATGACCGGGCGGCGGACCGCCGTTGCCGTAGCACTCATGATCGTCACGTTTCTGTGGTGAGGGTGGTTTGCAGGACGGGCGCCGGCGGCAGGACCGCATCCAGGAACGCGCCCAGCTCGGCGTGGAAGGCGGCCGGCTCGTCCACCATCGGGAAGTGGCCGCTGCCGGCGAGGACGCGCAGGCGGGCGTCGGGCAGCGCGCCCGCCAGCGCGATGGCGTGCTCGGAGGGGGTGGCGATGTCGTGTGCGCCGCCCACCACCAGACAGGGCACGGTGATGCGGGCCGTGCGCAGTTCGGGCGTGCGCAGGAACAGGTCGAAGAAGCGGATCCAGCCGTACGGGCCGATCCACTCCCGCACCCGCTGCGCCATGAGGATCTCGCTCTCCGCCGACACCCGGCCGCCGGAGTGGGCGCGGATGCCCTCCTGCAGGATCAGATGGAAGTCGTTGAGGTAGTGGGTGATGGTCGCCCAGTCGAACTCCTCCGCCGTGCCCCGGTAGAAGGGCGAGACGAGGACGAGCGCGCGGATGCCGAAACGAGCCAACCCGTCGGTGCGGTCGAGCAGTTCGAGCAGCACGTTGGACGACATCGAATGCGCGACGACGACGTCCACCGGGCCGGGCACGGAAGCCAGCGCCTCCTCGACCCAGGGGCCGAGGTCCGCGGTCCGGCCCCAGCCCTCCACCCCCTGGCCCCGCCACGGGAGTTGGGCCGACCAGACCTCGTGCTCGGCGCCCAGCTGCCGCCCGGTCTCGTCCCACACCGTGTCGCTGCCCGCGAGGCCGTGCAGGAACAGGATTCTGGGGGCGCCTGCTGCGGCGGCACCCGGGTGCCGCCGCAGCACGACGGGAGCCGACGGCGCGGGGGGACGCATCACCGTCGGCTCCCCGCAAGGGGGAGTGGAGTCGAAGCGGGCTGGGAGGGGGACAGCAGGCAGACGCCGGCCGTGGCACCGCCCAGCGCCGCGCCGGAGACCGCGTACACCGGGCCCGTACCGCCCTCGTCGAACCAGTCGGTCGCCGCCGCGCACTGCAGCACCCCCAGTGCGCCGGACGCCTGACCGAGCCCGGCGCCCAGGCCGGCCCGCGGCACGCCCGGCAGCAGATCGTCGGGCAGGGCGGAGGTGGCGTCCTGCGGGATCTGCCAGCGGGCCGGTGCCGTGCGCTCCGCGCCGGCGAGGTCCTCCACGCAGGAGCGGATGCCGTCACTCATCGCGTAGCCGCCGTAGATCGCGCGGACGGTGGCCGAGCGGTGGCGGGCGGCCTCGGCGCGCTCGACCACGAGGGCGGCACCGCCGTCCAGGCCCGTGCGGCCCTCGCCCAGCAGGCGCCGTACCGCGTCGTTGTCCGGCTCCACGCCGATCACCAGGACCCGCTCCACCCGACCCGAGTCGATCATGGTGGCGGCCCAGTGCACGGCGTCCAGGCCCGAGGTCGCGCCGTTGCAGACCATCAGGTTGGGCCCTTGCAGGCCGAAGCGGATCGCCACCGAGGAGGCGACGACATTGCTGGAGGCGTTCGGCAGGTCCATCGGCGAGGTGGCCGTGACCGTCTGCGCCCGGATGGTGTCCAGGGCGCGGACCACGGTGTCCACGTTGCCGAAGTTGGAGCTGGCCACGACCCCGATGCTCGTGCCCGGGACGGTCAGCCCGTCCTCGTCGAGCAGCCCGGTGTCCATCAGCGCGCCCGAGGCCAGGCAGTACGCCAGCTGCGTCGCCCGGTCCTTGTAGCGCAGGCCCTTCTTGCCGACCAGCACCTCTGGGGCGACGGGTCGCCCGCCCGCCTCGGGCCCGGCCGCGAGGGCCGCCGGGGTGTCGGCCCCGGGGACCAGGACGCTGACGCCCGTAATGACCACTGAACCGTTCATCGGGCCGCCTCCACGATCGCCACCGCGTTGATGCCGCCGAAGCCGAAGGCGTTCAACTGCATGGTCTCCAGGTGTGCTTGACGCTCGGCACCGGTCACGAAGCGGAAGCCGGCCGCCTCGTCCACCGGGTCGTCCAGGCCCACCGTGGGCGGGATCCGCCCCTGGTCCATGGCCCGCAGCCCGACCACCAGGTTGAGCAGGCCGGAGCCGCCCGAGGTGTGCCCGGTCATCGACTTGACCGCGGTCATCAGCGGCTTGTCCGCGTCCGAGCCGAGCACCTCGGCCAGCGCGACCGCCTCCGCCTCGTCGTTGAGGAGGGTGCCGGTGCCGTGCAGCATCACCAGGTCGACATCCTTCGGCTCGACCGCGGCGACGGCGTACGCCTGCCGCATCGCCTGCGCGATGCCCTCGGGCGAGGGCGCGGTGGCGTGGTAGGCGTCGCAGTTGACCGCCACCCCGCGCAGCCGCCCGTGCACCTGCTGCCCCTCGGCCCCGGTCGCCTCCTTCTGCAGGACGACGGCTGCCGCGCCGTCGCCCATCAGCACACCGGTGCGGTTGCGGTCGAACGGCCGCACCCGCTCGGGCGCCTGCGGATGGACCCGCTCCAGCAGGCCGTACATGCTCTCGGTCAGCACGTCGACACCGGCCACGATCACCGTGTCGGGGCCGTCCGGCCGGGCCAGCAGGTCCGAGCCGAGGGCCAGCGCGTACAGCGAGGCGGAGCAGGCGTTGGAGAAGGTGTACGTCTGCTCGGCGCCGAACCGCTGCTTCAGTGCGGGCCCGAAGTGCAGTGCGTGCTCGGTGAGTTCGGCATCCCCGCGCCACCACAGCTCCAGGGAGCGCAGCTCGCGCAGGCCCGTGCCGACGAGCACCGGGATGCCCGTCAGGTCGTCGCCGAGGCCGGCGTCCTTGGCGGCCTGGCCGACCGCATCCAGCAGCAGGGCGGTGGCGCGGGCCGGCACGTCAATGCCCTCGGCCGGGCGGTCGTCGACCTCGTAGGCGTACTGGGCCCGGAAGTTGGCCCGCTCGAAGCCGCGCAGCGGGGCGTGGCCGGTGACGCCGGCGCACAGGTTCTCGAAGAGGTCGTCGACACCCCTGCCCGTGCTCGCGATGGCGCCGATGCCGGTGATGGCCTGGCTCAGCACAGCGCGTCCTCCTTCATGTCAGTGGGATCGGCCTCGTAACGGCCCAGCAGCACAACCGCGTTGTTGCCGCCGAAGGCCAGCCCGTTGTTCTGCACGACCCTCAGATCGGCCTCGACCGCCCGGTTGGGCACGCAGTCGACGGTGCACTCCGGGTCGGTGGTGACGTGGTTGATGGTGGGCGGCACGAAGCGGTTGTCGATGGCGAGCGCGCAGCCGATCGCGCCGAGCGCGCTGGCGGCGCCCATGCTGTGCCCGAGCATCGACTTCACCGACACCGTGCGCGGCGGGCTGTCCCCGAACACCTGCCGGATGGCGCCGACCTCGGTGACGTCGTTGGCCTTGGTGCCGGTGCCGTGCGCGGAGATCAGGTCGACCTGTTCCGGCTTGACGCCGGAGTTCTCCAGGGCGAGCTGCATCACCCGCGCCACGCTGTCCCGGTTGGGCGCCACCTGGTGGTAGGCGTCGCAGTTGAGGCCGTAGCCCAGCACCTCGGCGTAGATGTGTGCGCCGCGGGCCAGGGCCGAGTCCAGGCGTTCCAGGACCAGGACGCCGGCGCCCTCGCCCGTCAGGATGCCCTTGCGGTCGGCGTCGAAGGGCTGGCAGCGGTCCGGGGCGATGGTGCCCAGCCGGTAGAAGCCGGTGAACGTCTTGCGGCACATGGCGTCCGCGCCGCCGCAGAACGCGAACTCGGCCTCGCCGGAGGCCACCGCGTCGAAGCCGTAGCCGATGGCGTAGTTGCCGGCCGCGCAGGCGGTGGGCACCGTCACCGCCTCCACGTCGCTCAGGCCCAGCTCCTGCGCGACGGCCACCGACAGCCGCCCCGCCGGGACCCGGCGCACGGCCACCGGGTCCAACTTCTCCGCACCGTCGGCGAGTTCGGCCTCGACGAGATGGTCGAGGTCGTAGGACTCGCCGTCGGTGGTGCCGATCGAGATCAGGCCGCGCTGCTGACGCAGTCGGCCCAGGTCCAGGCCCGAGTCCTGCAGGGCCATGCGGGCGGCGGCCACCGAGAACTGCGTGGCCCGCCCCAGCTGGTCCAGGTCGAGCTCGGAGATCCACTGCGCGGGGTCGAACCCGGTGACCTCGCATCCCGTCGAGTGCGAGTACCCCTCCGTGGCGAACACGGAGATGGGCTTGGCCCCGCTGCGGCCCTCCTTCAGGCCCCGCAGGAACTCGGCGACGCCGAGGCCGATGCTGGAGACCACGCCGAACCCGGTGAGGACGACCCGGTGGCGTGCCCCTTCCCCGGCCGGCCCGATGGCGCTCGGTGCGCCGTGCTGTGCTGACATGCCACCCTTCCGATCCACAGTCGTCGCTCCCTCACCCGGATCCGGGCGCGGACTCGGCCCTACCAGCCGGCGGCCTCGGCCACGACCTGGTAGACGCCCTCGATGTTCACCATGCGGGGCAGTTCGCTCTGGTTGATGACGACGCTGAACTCCTTTTCCAGCGCGGCGAGAATCTCGATCGCGCGCAGCGAGTCGGCGTTGTGGTCCTCCTTGAAAAGGCTCGTCTGGGTGACCTCGTCCTCCTCGATCTCGAGGATGTCGCAGACGATTTCCTTGATGGTCTCGGTGCGCTCGGCGAGCTCGGTGGACATGCGTTATCTCCTTGCGAAATGACGTGAGCGGTACTTGAGTCGGAATTGATTTCCGTGAGTTCATTCTTGACCGCGACAAAGGCGATCGGCCGGGCCGCGGCAGGAAGTTGTCAGCGAATGCGGTCGGCGGGGCGGCGGGCCAGCACGGCCTGCTCCACGGTCAGGACCACCGCGCCGGCCACGCGCGTGCTGCCCTCGAAGATCTGGATGCCGTCGATGGTGCGGGCCAGCCGGACCGAGTGCTCGAGGGTGTCGCCCGGGAACACCGGGGCACCGAAGGCCACCTGGGTGTAGCTGCCGAGCATCAAAACCTCTTCGGCCAGCACGTCCGTGTTGGCCTTGTCGGCCGTGGCGAGCACCGCCGCGGCCTGGTTGAAGGACTCCATCAGCGGGCCGATGGGATAGGCGAACGCGAGCGGGTCCTTCACCTCGGAGTCGAGGTGGCGGTACCAGGCTTCGCCGTACGTGATCGCCTTCTCGGCGGTGACCTGCCCGCCGGGGGTGAAGGACCGCACCCGGTCGATCAGCAGCATGTCGTCGCGGTGCGGGATGCGGGCCATCAGCTCGGGCAGGTTCAACGGGCCCAGGCCGGTGGCCGGTTGGGGCGGGAACTCGGGCGGTACGAGGGACCGGGCGGCGCCGGCCTCCTCGTAGCGCAGGCGGATGCGCGCCACCGGGGCGCGCTCGGTGGCGGCCGTCGCCCGGCACACCCAGCCCGATCCCGGCTCGTCCTGCGTCCAGCGCAGCGAGACGGTCAGGGTGTCGCCCGGGTAGGCGGGGTGCAGGAAGCGGGCCGACTCCAGGCGGGCCAGGCGCAGCTGGGGCGCTCCGGCGGGCGGGCGATCCAGTGCGGCCACATGGGCCGTCTCGACGAGGAAGACCCCGGCGAAGATCGGGAAGCCGCGGTAGTGGCCATTGAACACCGCCTCGGCGGGGTCGAGTCGCAGCGATACGCCGTCGGTCCGGACCTCCGTGAAGGGGGTACGGACCGACCGGCAGCGTTCATGCCCGCTCATCCCGTGATTTTCGAGTGGAGCAGGTTGTAGGTCTGGCCGAAGTTGGTGATCTCGCCGAATTCCTGCTCGGAGATCTTGACGCCGAACTTCTTCTCCAGCTGGACCAGGATTTCCAGGCCCATGAGGGAGTCGACACCGAGGTCCTCGACATACAGGGCGTCGTCGGTGACGTCCTCGATCTCGACGTCGAGGGCGTCGGCGACGAGTTCGCGCAGGGATTCCTTTTCGAGCGTGGCGGTGGTCATTTCGGTTTCCTTAGGTGAGTGAGCTCAGGTGAGTGAGTTCAGTGAGTGGGAAAGGCGGGTTGTCAGGCCGCGACGAGCTGCCACGGCTCCGGCAGCCGCTTCGCGTGCCGGGGCTTGGCGTCGGCCCACCAGCGGACCGAGCGGGCCAGCAGGTCCGCGGGGTCGCGGACCTGCTTGGTCGGGGTGAAGGGCGCCGGGATGCTGGTGTAGCTCTCGAACATGCTCAGCAGGTCGACCGCGCGCTGCTGCACGTCCGAGAGGTGCGGGGTGGACAGCGGCAGGTAGAAGCCGTGCCAGTGGGCGGTGGGGATGACGGGCGCGAGCGGGATCGGCGCGATGCCCCGCTCGGCCCGCCACTCGTTGATGGTCCGGGTGATGACCGCGACCATGTCCGAGACCCGCAGGCACCTCTCGCCCCCGGCGATCGTCTCCACCACCTGCACGGCCGGCGGCGACCCGAGCGCGGCGGCCACGATGACCTGGGCGACCTGGTCCACCGGCGAGATCTCGATGAAGCCGTCCGGATCGCCGACCAGCGCGGGCGCCAGACCGGAGATCAGGGACTGCACCATCGCGTACGGGCCCGACAGGCGGGCGATCGCGCCGTCGGTGCTGCGGCCGAAGACCAGCGGCGGCCGCACGATGGTCAGCGGCCCCGCATGCCGGGTGCGCACGACGTCCTCGGACTCGGCCTTGGACCACTCGTAGCCGTTGCGGTACAGGCCGTACTCGGGGTCGCGGGCGGCACCCTCCTGCCCGTCGACGTACGCCGTCGAGATGTGCACGACGTGCGTGTCGGCGTCGGCGAGTTCGAGGACCGCCTCGGTGGTGCGGACGTTGGCGGTGATCGCCTCTTCCTTGGTCATCGTCCACCGGGTGGAGGCGGCACTGTGGACGATCACGTCCCAGTGCCGCCGGCGCAGCTCCTGGGGGGCGGGCTCGGCGCCCAGCACCCAGCCGGTCTCCGTCGGACGGCTCGGGCGCCGGGTCACCGCCGTCACCTCGGCGCGGTCTTCGAACTCGGCCAGCTGCGCGAGGACTTCGCTGCCCACCACGCCACCGGACCCGGTCAGCAGGATCCTCATCCGGCGCTCCTCGGAGAGATGCCCGCCGCCCCCGGAGCGGCGCTCTCGCCGATCCGCGCCAGCACGGACTCGGTGAACCGCCGCAGCCTGCGCTCGGCGATCGGGCCGAGCAGGGCGTCCATCAGCGGAATGCCGATCTCGAAGTCGAGGTGCAGTTCGACGGTGGTGTGCGGGCCGTCGGCGCCGATCTGCCAGTGGCCCGTGCAGCGCGACAGCGGCCCCCAGGTGTGCCGGAAGTCGATGCGGCGCCGCTCGTGGTCGAGCAGGTCCTCCTGCACCCACTCCAGGCGCGGGCCGTCGAGCAGCACGGCCCAGCGGGTGGTGCGCCGGTCGCCGTCGACGGTGAGGATCTCGGCCTCGGCGACCTCGGGGACGTAGGACGGGATGGACGCGGTGTCGAGCAGGGCGTCCCAGATGCGGCCGGGGGGCTCCCCGGTCGTCTGGCGGGTGGTGATGGTGGGCACGTCGGTCAGTCCTTTGCGTTCTGGGGCAGGTTCAGTTCCGGCAGACCGCGGAACTCGGCGTCGAGGTCGGGCAGATGATCGCCCCGCGCGCTCTCGTGCAGGTCCTTGGCGCGGATCAGCAGCAGCGCGATGACGGCGCCGACCGCGGTCACGGTCGAGGAGGCGATCAGTACGTCGTGCAGGCCGTCGACGAAGGCGGACTGCGCCGCCCGGACCACCTTCCCGGCGACCTCCGGCGGCAGCGCCTTGGCCATCTCGCCGACGGCGCCCGTGGACACCGCGTCGCCGAACTGGCCGGCCTTCGAGCCGAGTTGGTCCGCCGCGGAGGACGCGACGAACGCGTCGGCGACCCGGCTCTGGAAGACCGCGCCGAACACCGCGATGCCCAGGGCCACGCCGACCTGCTGGAAGGTCTCGGCGATCCCGGAGGACATGCCGGCCTTGTCGGGCTCCACCATGCCGACCGAGAGCGCCGCCCGCAGCGGCTGGTAGATGCCCATGCCGACACCGGCCACGATCATGCTGGGCAGCAGCACGGTCCACTCGCTGTCGTGCCGCACCAGGGTGACCAGGCCCAGGCCGGTCGCCATCAGCGCACCCGAGAGCACCGCGAGCAGCTTCGGCGACACCTTGGCGACCAGCAGACCGGTGACACCGGCGACGACGAACAGCGTCAGGGTCATCGGCAGGAAGCGCACGCCCGTGTCCCACGCGCTGAAGCCCAGCACGTTCTGCAGATACGAGATCTGCAGGAAGATCGCGCTCAGCACGGTGGAGTTCCACAGCAGCGTGGCCGCCGACATCCCGATGAACGAGGGGATGCGGAACAGCGACAGGTCGAGCATGGCCGCCTCACCGCGGCGCCGCTCGATGAGGACGAACAGCACGAGGAGCACACCGGAGCCGGTGAACATCGACACGATCGGCGTGCTGTCCCAGCCCTCCGCGTGTCCGCGCAGGAAGCCGGTCACCAGCAGGCCGAGCGCACTGGAGAAGACCACCAGGCCCGCCCAGTCGACGGGGTGGCCGGCCGGGTTGCGGGACTCGCGGATGCGCAGCTGGCCGATGGCCAGGGCGAGGACACCGATCGGCACGTTCACCAGGAAGATCCAGCGCCAGTTCAGCGCGTCGGTGAGACCGCCGCCGATCAGCGGGCCGAAGGCGATCGCCAGACCGACGACACCGCCGAAGATCCCGAAGGCCTGGCCGCGGTCCTTGCCGCGGTACTCGTGCCCGATCAGCGCGGGGCCGACCGCGAACAGCACGGCCGCGCCCACGCCCTGCAGGCCGCGGGCGAGGTTGAGCTGCAGGATGCTCTGCGAGACGCCGCAGCCGAGCGAGGCCAGCGTGAACACGACGAACCCGGTGTTGAACACCCGCTTGCGGCCCAGCCGGTCGGCGAGCGAGCCGCCGGTGAGCAGGAACGCGGCGAGCGTCAGCGCGTAGGAGTCGAGGACCCACTGCAGCTCGCTGAAGTCGGCGTCCAGCGAGACCCGCATGTCGGGCAGGGCCACGTTCACGACCGTCAGGTCGAGCATGAGCATGAACGTGGCGATGCAGACCACGGCCAGGGTCCAGCCGCGGCCCGAGGCGGGCGGCTCGACGCCGGAGTCGGGGACTTCTGCTTCGGTTGCCATTAACTGCTCTCCTTCATTGGGGTGTTGACGGGGGTGACGAAGGCTGCGGAGACGTTTCCTGCACCGGTCGCGGTGACGACGAGCTGCGGCCCCGTCGGCCGCGTGAGGGCGGCGGCGACGGCCTGGAGGGGGCCGAGCGATCCGGCACCGGCGCGTTCCGCCTCGATGCCTGAGCGCTCCGCTGGAAGCGCCGCGATGCGCCGTCGTTCGTCCTCGGCGCCGTCGTGGCTGCTCGCGCAGTTGCCCGCGCCCCTTTGGGGCGCGGCCGACGCCTTGCCCAGCGCGGCAGCGACCGCCCGGGCGACCGGGGAGCCGTCACCCATCAGGCGGACGTCGGCCCCGGCCTCGTACGAGAGCCCCTCGAGGAGCACGCCGATGGCCGCTCGCACCTCCTCCGGCTCCCCGGCCCGCCGCGGCGGAACGAACACCGAGCGCACCGCGATGCGCCCAAGTGGGCGGCGTCCACTGGCCGTTACCGCCTGCGCGGGCTCGATGACCAGGGCCAGCGCCCCGTCCTCGGCCGTCCCGCGCACGCTCACCGCCGCCTTGTCCGACTCCGGCGGCACGACCTCGGTCGCCCCGGCCAGCAGCCAGTCCGCGCGGCCCGACCTGATCGCGCGCAGTCCCGCCTGGAGCGCCTCCAGGGCAGCGGTTCGCGGGGTGTGCACGGCCAGGCTGAAGCCCTTGAGCGCGTGTTCCATCGCGATGCGGCTGGCGATGAGGTTCGGCGAGAAGTACGGCACCGCGGTCGGCGAGAGCAGCCGGGCCTCGCCGGCGACCGTCGCGCGGTCGATCTCGGCGTGCACGCCGGCCACCGCATGGTTGGTGCCGACGGCGACCGCCCGCCGCTCCTCGGGCACGGCGAGCAGCGCCTCGCCGACCCCCTCCCGGGCCAGCACCCGCTTGACCGCGGCCAGCAGGTACTGGGCGGAGGGCGGCAAGTGCCGGTAGCCGCGGCCGAGTTCGGCCCGCTGGTCGAACCAGCCGGTCGCCTCGGGGTGCGGCGGGGTGACGGCGTCGATGGCCGACACGACGAAGTCCTGGGTCATGAGGGTGCTCCGGTCAGGGCCAGGGAGATGTTGTTGCCGCCGAAGGCGTAGGCGTTCACCAGGGCGATCCCGCCCTGGAGCGCGGTGGGCCCGGTGGGCAGGTGGACCGGGCAGGCGGGGTCGGGCGCGCTCGTCGCCGGATTGCCGGGGACCGTGCCGTGGTGGAAGCACAGGGCCGCCAGCGCCGCACCCAACACCCCCGCGCCGCCCGCCAGATGGCCCACGACCGCCTTGAGGTTGTGCAGCGGGATCGCGGCGAGCCGCGTGCCGAAGACCGCGCCCATCGCCGCCGCCTCGGTGCTGTCGTTCAGCTTGGTTCCGGTCGCGTGCGGCACGATCAGCGTGACGTCGTCCGGTCCGGCGCCCGCCTCCGCCAGCGCCGCCCGCATCGCCCGCCCCGCCTGGGCGCCGGTCGGGTCGGGCGCGGTCGGGTGGGCGGCGTCGCAGCTCCAGCCGGTGCCGGCGAGACGTGCGTACACCTGCGCGCCGCGTGCCCGGGCATGGGCGACGGATTCGAGTACGACGGCGCCCGCGCCCTCGCCGAGCACGACCCCGGCGCGGTCCTCGGCGAACGGGCGGGGCCGGTCGGGGGCGAGGGCGCCCATCTGGTTGAAGGCGGCCACGGTCACCCGGGAGTAGGCCTCGGCCCCGCCCGCGACCACCACGTCCGCCTCACCGGTGCGGATCATCTCCGCGCCCAGCGCGATGGCGTAACCGCTGCCCGCGCAGGCGTTGCTGAGGTTGACCGCCCCGGCCCCCGCGTCGATCCGCGCGGCGAGCCGGGAGGCCAGCGTGAACGGCGGCGAGGCGTCCGCCACCGGCGGCACCTGCCCCGCCCGGGCCAGCTCCACCTGGCGGGCGTCGCCGACGCTCGATCCCATCACCACGGCGACCCGCGCGCCGGGCACGGCGTCGAGCCCGGCGTCGGCGTAGGCCTCCAGGCCGGCGTCCACGGTGTAGCGGGTCGCGGGTGCCTCGTCCGAGCTGCCGCCGGGCACCAGGTAGTACAGCGGCAGCTCGACCTTCAGATCCGGGTCGGGCACCTGGTCGGCGGCGGCGGTGGCGCCGGCCCGTACCCCCGCCCAGAACGTCGTGACGCCCCGGCCGAGCCGGCAGACCACGCCCAGGCCGGTAATGGCGATCTCTGTCACCTGAACAACTCCCCGTAAGCGCAAACCCCGTGTTTCCGGGGCGACATTAGGCCGGGAAATGGGCCGGAACTCAGAACCGGCAGGAACCTGAAACGCGCAGGTACGGAACCCCGGACACGCCCTGCAGGAAGCTGTCAAGGCCCCCGGCACAACTCGGAGTTGCCCCTACGTTTCCTTCCGTCCGAGCGGCACGAGCCCTGAATCACGAGCCTTGAAAAGGAACGGGGAATTCCGATGTCATTCGCATCGCCTACGTCACTTACGTCACTGACGGAAAAGCTGGCGGCCCTCACCACCGGCACCAGCCAGACCGAGGTGCGCCCGCGCTACGAGGGCAACAACATCAACACCTGGATCGGGTTCAAGCACGTCAACTACCTGGTCGAGGAGGCCGTCCTCGCGCACTTCCGCGCCGCCGAGCTGCCCTCGCGCCAACTGTTCGAGGAGTACGGCCTCGGTCTCGAGCTGACCGAGCTGGACACCCGTATCCTCAACGCCTTCCACCTGGACGAGACGGCCACCGCCACGGTCCGCCCCACCGGCGAGGGCACCGCGCTCACCTTCGCGGTCACCCTCTCCAAGGACGGCAAGAACAAGGACGTCACGTCCAAGGTGCGCGTCGCCCTGCGCCGCGAGCGCTATGTCGACCCCGCCAACGCCGTGCCGGCCGAGCTCGCCCCGTACACCGTGGAGCGGATCGCGACCGCCGAGCCGGTGCGGGACGCCGAGCTGGTGCCGAGCGCCGACCTGGGCCTGACCGCCACCCACGCCACCGACCCGCTGCTGAAGGAGCTCGTCGAGGGCTCCAACGCGATCGCCTGGCGCTGGCGGATCTCCTACCCCTACTGCCACAACAACGAGCGTCTGCAGATGTCCGGCTACCTGCGGCTGATGGAGGAGGCCAAGGACCGCTTCGTCGCCCACCGCGGCATCTCCATCAAGACCCTTCTGGACGAGCGCAAGTGGATCCCCGTGGTCCCGCACTCCAAGATCCGCTTCCTGGACGAGGCGCTGATGGAGGAGGAGCTGCACATCGTCTTCACCGTCGAGGACGTCTTCAAGGACCTCACCTACACCTCGCGGATGGACTGCTACGTCGTCCGCGACGGCAAGCTCGTCCCCACCGCCACCGGCACGATCGTGCACGGTTACGCGGTCTTCGCCAACCGCAAGGACTGGTCCCTCGTCCCCTTCGACGAGCACGTCCTCGCGGCCCTGCGCGGCGAGTGACCGACCGTGCCTGACGTGCCTGACGTGCCTGACCTGCCCGACGTGCCCGGCTTCGTACTGATCGAGTCGTCCGGACCCGCCTCCGGATCGTCCGTCCCCCGCTTCCTCGGCGACGCGACGACCCTGGCGCGCTCCGGCCACCCGGTCCGCCTGGTCCTCGTCCAGGAGGGCGTCACCGCCGCACTGCCCGCCGCGCAGCCGCAACTGGCCGAACTCCTTTCGTACGGCGCCGAGTTGTGGGTCGACCGCTATGCGCTGACCCAGCGCGGGCTGGACGCGGACCAACTGCCCGCGCGGGCACGGCTGGTCGGCATGGACGAGGTGGCGGGCGAACTGCTCGCCCCCGGCACCAAGGTGGTGTGGCACTGATGGCCCGCACCCCGCAGACCGACGTCCTGCTCGTCGTGATGGGCCCGCCGCACACCGGCGAGCTCACCACCTCGGTGTTCCGGCTGCTCCAGGCGCTGCTGGAACGCGGCGCCAGCGTCCAGGTGTGGGCCTGCGGCTACAGCACCATGCTCAGCCAGGAGGCGCTCGGCGACACCAAGCCGGCCAACCTGCTGGACCGTTACGCCCAGTACCCGACGACCGTCGTACTGATCCGGGAGCTGCTGGACGCCTTCCCCGGACGGCTGCACTGGTTCGGCTGCCGGGCCTGCAGCGAGCACCGGGGCGCCACCGGGCACATCCCCGAGGTGCGCATGCGGGCGCCGCACACCTTCGGCGGCCACGTCCACGCCGCCACCAAAACGCTGTTCATGGGGGTGGCCTGATGGCCTCGCTGGCGATCGTGGAGCGCGCCTACCGCGGGGCGGTCGAACTCGCCTACTTCGACGCACTGTTCCTCGGCATCGAGATCCACCGGCAGCTCGGCCTCGACGTACTGCTGCGCGGCGAGGCCGTCACCTACGCGCTCGACGCCCCGGCCGCCCCCGAACCGCTCCTGGTCGGCAAGCGCCTGGTCGACACCCTCGACGCACCGCGCGCCGACCTGCTGCGGCTGCGCGACCTGGGCGTCGGCATCCGCGTGGAGCGCGAGGACCTCGTGGCCCTGGGGCTGGACGAGGACCGGCTGATCGAGGGCGTCGAGTGCGTGGCGGCGGGGGAGTCGGCGGCCCGCTGGCCCGACTACGACCGGATCTTCTTCCTGTAGCCGCACACCCGCCGACCGACCCAGCAGTGCCAAGTGGACTCGTACGAAGCCTTGTTGAGTACGAAGCCTTATTGAGAGGGAGAACAGACGGTGACCGAAGTCGTCATCACCGGCCTGGGCGCCCTGTGTCACCTCGGCGCGGGGGTGGACAGCTTCTGGCAGGGGCTGCTCGACCCCGCCGCGCCGGTCGCGGCCCAGGCCCCCGACCCGCTGGCCCATGTCCCCATCCGGGACTTCTACTTCCTGCCCGAGGGCGCCCTGCCGCCCGAGCCGGCCACCGTCGACGGCTTCGCCATCGGCGACGCCACCCGGGCGGCCCTGAGCGTGGCCCGCGAGGCGGTCGCCGACGCGGGGCTCGACGGGATCGGCGACGGCCGTACGTCCGTCGTCATGGGGACGTCCATCGCCGACGCGTACGTCATCGAACAGTGGCGCGCCCACAAGAGCTTCCCGGCGGACGACACGTGGACGCCGGTGTTCTCCACCGCGTCCGTCGTCGCCCGGCAGCTCGGCGCCACCGGCGCCGCGAGCACGGTGAGCAACGCCTGCTCCGGCAGCGGCTATTCGATGGCCATCGGCGCCGACATGATCCGCGCCGACGAGGCCGACGCGGTCGTGGTCGGCGGCTTCGAGACGTACTCCCGGGTCGCGCACGCCGCCTTCAACCAGGTCGGCGCCCTCGATCCGACGAGCTGCCGGCCCTTCGACGCGACCCGCGGCGGCACCGTGCTCGGCGAGGGCGCGGGCGCCGTCGTACTCGAACGCGCCGAGCGCGCACGGGCCCGCGGAGCGCGGGTGTACGCGACGCTGACCGGCACCGGCTGGAGCTGCGAGGCCTACCACGCGACCGGCCTGGACCCGGACGGCACCCAGATCGTGCGGGCCATGGCGGACGCCCTGGCCGAGGCGGACATCACCGCCGCCGACGTCGACTTCGTCGTCCCGCATGCCACCGGCACCAAGCTCAACGACCTCGTCGAGACGCAGGCCATGTACGAGATCTTCGGCGAGCGCACCCGCCAACTGCCGCTCTACAGCCTCAAGGCGCTGATCGGCCACACCGGCGGCGCCTCCGGAGGCCTCGGCACGGTGGCCGCCGCGCTCTTCCTGCACCACGGCCACCTCGCGCCCAACCTGCCGGTGGGCACGCCCGACCCGGACTGCCCGGTGCACGTGCCCGTCGCCGAACGCACCCCGGCCGGGCGGACCGCCATGGTCAACTCCTATGCCTTCGGCGGCAACAACATGTCCCTCCTGCTGCGGGGTGAACCGCGATGACCGCTGCCGCTGACCTGATGACCGCCGATCCGGTGGTGACCGGCATCGGCGTGGTCACCGAAACCGCCCTGGGCCCCGAGGGGGAGCGCGCCAAGGGCTGGTTCGACCACCGCGCCGAACTCGGCCGCGGCTACAAGTACCTGCCCAAGGCGAGCCAGTATCTGCTGGCCGCCACCGCGCGGGCGCTCGCCGACACGGGGGCCGAACTCGCCGACGTCCCCGAGCACCACCGGGCGATCACCGTGGGCACCAACAACGGGATGTCCGAGCTGCAGGGCGAGTTCGACCGCACGGTGATCGAGGGCGACTCGACCCTGCTCAGCCCCGCCACCGTCCCGTACTTCTCGGTCAACCTGGTCGGCTCCCGGGTCGCCATGGAACACGCCCTCAAGGGCTTCAGCCTCGGCGTGCACAGCCCCCGGGTGGCCGGCCTCGAAGCAGTGCAGCACGGCGTACGGGCGCTGCGCGCCGGCCGCGCCCGCTGGCTGCTCACCGGCGCCGCCGAGTCCCCGCTCGACTGGTCGGAGCCCGGCGCCACGGGCAGCGAGGACGGCGCCGTGGCCCTGGTCGTCGAACCGGCGGCGGCGGTCGCGGCACGCGGCGGCCGGACCCACGGCCGGGTACGGGTGCGCAGCTTCCTGCTGCCGCCGCCGGTGGCCGACTCGCCGCAGGGCCGCGAGGAGGCCGAACGGCTGCTCGCCACCGCCCTCGCAGCCCTCGGCCTGACCGGCAGGCGCCCCCAGGTGTGGCTCATCGGCGGCGACGATGCCGTCACCGGCACGGTCGAGGCCGCGCTCGGCGGAGCCGTGATCCGGGCGACGGCGGGCGCCGGCTGCCTGGGCCCGGCCGTGCAGGTCGCGGCACTGCTGCGGGAGGCCTTCGTCGAGCAGCTCGTGATCGGGGTCGCCGCCCAGGGCAACGTCTCCATCGCCCATGTGGTGCCCGCCTCCCGATGACAACCATCCAGCAAACGAAAGGAGTTGAGCCCAGGATGTCCGTGGCATTCGCCACCCCCCTCAACCGCACCGTCGACACCCTCGAGCGCCGACCCGCCGGGGCCAGCACCCGGCTGACCGTGGGCGCCGACGAGCAGGTCTTCCGCGGCCACTACCCCGACTTCCCGATCTTCCCCGGGGTCTGCCTGGTCGAGACCGTCCACCACGCCGCCGTCGCCAACCCGCCTGCCGAAGCAGGGCAGTTGGAGCTGACCGCCGTGGAGTCGGTGCGCTTCCTCAGCCCCGTCTTCCCCGACGACGAGGTGACCGTCGAACTGGAGTGGAAGCTCAAGGCCGGCGCCTGGAAGGCACACGCCGCCCTGTCCACCGCCCGCGGCAAGACCGCCCAGGTCCGCCTCGGCTACGACCTGCGGGAGGCATCGTGACCGGCACCGACCAGCCGTACGCCATCGGCATCGACCGGCTCAAGCAGACGCTGCCGCACCGCTACCCGATGCTCCTCGTCGACCGCGTCACCGCCGTCGAGGCCGGCGTGAGCCTGACCGCCGTCAAGGCGATCACCGCCAACGAGCCCTGGTACGCGGAGATCCCCGACGGCGCCACCGAGGCCGACCACGCCTACCCGGTCGCCCTGCTGGTGGAGTCCTGGTGCCAGGCCGCCGGGGTGCTCGCGCTCTGGGAGCGGTACACGCCCGAGGAAGTCGCCGAACTGGTCATGCTGTTCGGCTCGATCAGCGGCATCCAGGTCCACGCCCGGGCCCTGCCCGGAAGCCTCGTCGAGCACCGGGTGCGCCATGTCCGCAGCGTCGGCACCACGCTGATCTTCGAGGGCGAGAGCCTCCTGGACGGAGCACCCCTGCTGACCGTCGGCTCCATCGTCATCACCATGCGCCCCGGCGGCGAACTGTCCGCCGACGGCGAGAACACCACCGAAGGAGAGCTCTCCCATGCCTGAACAGACCGCCAAGGTGGCCCTGGTCACCGGAGGCTCCCGGGGCATCGGCCGCGCCTGTGTGCTGCGCCTCGCCCAGGACGGCTACGACGTCGCCTTCTGCTACACCTCGCAGTCGGCGGCCGCCGACGAGGTGCGCAAGGAGGCCTCCCGGTACGGCACCCGCATCCTCGCCGTGCAGAGCGACGTGGCCTCCGCGGACTCCGTGCGTGAGCTGGTCAAGCAGGTGGGCGAGCAGCTCGACCCCATTGACGTCCTGGTCACTTCGGCCGGCATCGTGCGCGACAACCCGCTGCTGCTGATGACCGACGAGCAGTGGACCGAGGTCGTCGACGTCAACCTCACCGGCACCTACAACGTGTGCCGCGCCGTCGCCTTCGACATGCTCAAGCGCCGCTCCGGCTCCATCGTCACGCTCTCCTCGGTCGCGGGCGTCTACGGCATCGCCACCCAGACCAACTACGCCGCCACCAAGGCCGGGATCATCGGCTTCACCAAGTCGCTGGCCAAGGAGGTCGGACGGTACGGAATCCGGGTCAACGCCGTCGCACCCGGATTCATCGAGACCGACATGGTGGCGGGCCTGGACCCGGAGTACTCCAAGCAGATGGTCTCCGGGGTGCCGCTCGGCCGCATGGGCACGGCGGACGAAGTCGCCGACCTGGTCTCGTACTTGGCGTCCGACCGGGCCGCGTACATCACCGGCTCCGTCGTCCAGATCGACGGAGGGATCGTGCTGTGACGACGGCGGTCCGCACCGTGGTCCCGGGGGCCCTGACCGTCGCGCTCGTGGCGATCGGCGGCCTCCACCTGATCTGGGCCTTCTCGCCCTGGCCGCTGGCCGACAAGGTGACCTTCACCAAAACGATCCTCGGCAGCGACAGCGGCACGATGCCCCCGCCGGCCCTGTCCGCACTGGTCGGCCTCGCCCTGATCGCGGGCGCCGTGCTCACCCTGATGGTCAACGAGACCATCCCGGAGCTCGGCCCCAACTGGCTGCGCACACTCGGCAGTTACGCCCTGGCCCTGGTCCTGCTCGGCCGGGGCCTGGGCGGCTTCCTGCTCAACTCGGGCGCCACCGACGAGTTCCAGCGCTGGAACACCGCGCTGTACTCGCCGCTGTGCATCGCCCTCGGCCTGCTCGGCGGGGTGGTCGCGGTTGCCGCAAGCAAGCGCTGAACGCCACGTCGCCGACGGGGGAGTGCAGGTGTGGTGGTGGCGTACGACTCCCTCGGGCTCGGCGGGCGGGGGCCCGGGGGCCGAGGGGCCGACGAGGGAGGGAGCGACGGGGAGGGACTCGGGGAGTGAGGGCCCGGCGGGGAGGGGCTCGGCGAGTGAGAGCCCGGCGGGGTACGGCCCGGCGGGCAGGGCCCCAGCAAGGTGGGGCCTGGCGGGGAACGGCCTGACGGCGATGGACCCGGCAAGGGAGGACCTGGCCGGGAACGGCTTGACGGGAAGGGACCCGGCAGGGGAGAGCGCGACGTGGAACGGCCCGACTAGGAGGGACCCGGTAGGGGAGAGCACGACGCGGAACGCCCTGACGGGGTGGGACCCGGCGAGTGAGAACCCGGTGAGGAGGGACCCGGCAGGGGAGAGCGCGGCGTGGAACGCCCTGATGGGGTGGGATCCGGCGAGGGAGAACCTGGCGGGGAGCGGCCTGTCGGGAAGGGACCCGGCAGGCGAGAGCACGGCGTGGAACGCCCTGATGGGGAGTGCCCCGGCGAGGGAGAACCTGGCGGGGACCGGTCTGACGGGAAGGGACCCGGCAGGGGAGCGCGCGACGTGGAACGCCCCGACGGGGTGGGACCCGGCGAGGGCGAACCCGGTGAGGAGGGACCCGGCAGGGGAGGGCCTGGCGGGGAACGGCCCGACTTGGAGTGCCCCGGCGAGGGAGAACCCGACGGGGAAGGACCCGACAAGCAATGGCCCCGCAGGGAACCCCACCATCCTCAGCCCCGCCGAGCTGCAGCGAGCCGCCCGGATCAAGGACCCCGAGCGGGCCGCCGCGTTCGTGCGGGGCCGCACGCTCGTACGCGAACTACTCGGCGAACTCCTGGGCACGGAGCCGCAGTCGGTGCCGCTCGGCCGTGCGCCGTGCCCCGACTGCGGCGACCTGGAGCACGGCCCGCCCGCCCTGCTGACCCCGGGCACTGCGCCGCGGATCAGCCTGTCCCACACCGCCGGGTACGGCATTCTCGCCGTGGCCGGCTTTCCCGTGGGTGTCGACCTGGAGGAGCGCCGGGCCCTCGACCTGGACACCGTCGGCGGCAAGGCCCTGACCCCGCGCGAGCGCGCGGTGTTCACGGCGGCCCCTCCCGGCGACCGCAGCCCGCTCTTCTTCCGCTGCTGGACGCGCAAGGAAGCCGTACTCAAGGCCGTCGGGACGGGGATCGTCGGCCCGCTCGACGAACTCGACGTCCGTCCCGAACGGCCGGGCCACGCCCACGTGACGGCCGGAGTGCCGGGCCGTGAACGCCCGTGGCTGATACGCGATCTTGCGCTTCCCGCACCTCTCGTGGGAGCCGTCGCCGTACCGAGGGAACACGCCGCAGGCCGGGTCCGGATATGGGAAATGCCACATTAGTTCCCCGGCGATCCGGGCATCCGAAAGCCCTTTCCGGCGAATAAGAGGAGGACTCAGGTTTCCGTTGTGTGACTTGTTCAACTCTCACTAAAACTAGGCGCGTTGACTGTCAAGTTTGCGCCACGTACTGTTGGAGGCGACTGCAGTTGTGATCATTGCTTTCCGTGCCACGGGGGTGGGCGCAAAGTGTCTAGTACGGAATTCACGCCACAATCCAACGGCGAAGCCGAAACCGCGCTTCTGGAGATACGGTCGCTCATCGATTCGGTCTTCCCGAAGAACGAACGCGACTCCGCAGAAAACAACTCTCTTCTCACCACAACCGAAGACGCCCATACGGCACTTCAGGCACTCGCCGACCAACTCGGCCAGGCCGAGCGCCGTGTGGACGTCGTTCTCCCGTCCGACCGCTCCGGGGCCGGGCTGCCGACCTTCGTGCTCTCCCGAGCGCCGAAAAGCCTGCCCGGCGTCCACATCCGCATGCTCGGATCCCAGTCCACGGCCGAGCAGTTCGGCCTGCTCGACCTCAAGCGGCCGCGGCACAACCTGGAGATCCGCATCACCGACGCGCTGCTGCACGGCGCCGTCATCGTCGACGGCCGCACCGTCCTGACCCGCCATGTGAAGTCGGGCTCCTCGCACGCAGCGCGGGTGCGGGCCCCGGCCGTGGTCCAGGCGTTCAACGCACTGTTCGCCGGTGCTTGGAAACGTGCGGTTCCGTTGTCCCTGGACCGAATTCGCCACGAGTTCCCCCAGGAAGTGCTCATCTGCCTCTGCGAGGGCTACATCGACGAAGTTGCGGCCCGCGAGCTGTCCATGTCCGTGCGCACCTACCGCCGGCACGTCGCCGAGATCATGCGCCTCCTCGGCGCGAACTCCCGTTTCCAGGCGGGCGTCTTCGCCGCCGAAGCGGGACTGCTGCGCGGGGAACGCGGCCAGGAGCAGCAGGCCGTCTGACATTCCACCGGCCCGACCGCAAGAAGACGTCACGCAAGAAGATGTCATTCAAGTCGGGAACAGTACGGCGGAATTCGCGCCTCCTGTCAGTTTCTGGCCATTCAGCCGCCCGGCCTCCGGGCGGCTGCCTAGCGTCCGACGCATGAACCGAATCCCTTGAAAGGGGGTGCGCCGTCATGGGAAAGACCGCATTCGTCTTCCCCGGCCAGGGGTCACAGCGGGTGGGCATGGGCCTCCATCTGCTGGAGCAGCGGCCGGACCTGATCGACACGTACTACCGCACGGCGGACGAGATCCTCGGCCTGCCGTTGTCCCGCCTGTGCTGGGAAGGACCGCAGGAGGCGCTGCGGGACACCGCCGTCACCCAGCCCGCCGTCTTCCTGACCGGCATCGCCACCCTCGACGTCCTGCGCCGCCGGGGCATCGAGCCCGCACTCGTCGCCGGACACAGCCTCGGCGAGTACACCGCCCTGGTCGCCGCGGCCGTACTCGACTGGCGGGACGCACTGCGCCTGGTGCGCCGCCGCGGCGAGCTCATGGCCGCCGTCAACGCCCAGGTCCCGGGCCGCATGGCGGCGGTCATCGGCCTGGACCTGGCCACCGTGGAGGAGCTGTGCACCAAGGCCGCCGCCGCGACCGGCCAGGTCGTCGAGGTGGCCAACGACAACGAGCCGGGACAGGTCGTCGTCTCCGGCCAGGAGAGCGCGGTGCAGCGGCTGTGCGGCGACGCACAGGACGCGGGCGCCGTCCGGGCCGTCGTACTGGAAGTGGGAGCACCCTTCCACTGCAGCCTGATGGCGGACATCGAGGAGGAGTTCGCCGCAGAACTCGACAAGGTCGAACTGCGCGCGCCACGGGTGCCGGTGGTCTCGGGGGTCACCGCGGACCTGGTCGACTCCGCCGAAGGCGTCCGCGACCGACTGCGCCGCCAGCTCGCCGGCCGCGTCCGCTGGACCGGCACCGTGCGCGCACTGACCGCCGCCGGCGCCGACCGCTTCGTGGAAGTGGGACCGGGCAACGTGCTCTCCGGCCTGTGCCGGCGCATCGCACCCGACGTACCCGTGCACACCACCAACGACGCCCGCAGGCTGGATCGGACCATCGCTCAGGCCGGCCGCGAGGCCGCACGGCCCGGCGCCGCGGCATGAAGGGGGACAGGGGGATGGACACGGGGGTGAACACCAGGATGGCACTCACCGAACTCAAGGCCCTGGTCAGGCAGGGACCCGACCCGGCGGCCACCGAACGCCAGCACGCCAAGGGCAAGCTGACCGCCCACGAGAGGATCGAACTCCTCCTCGACAAGGGCTCGTTCACCGAGATCGAGGCACTGCGCCGGCACCGGGCCACCGGCTTCGGCATGGAGGCGAAGAAGCCGTACTCGGACGGCGTGATCACCGGCTGGGGCACCGTGCACGGCCGCACGGTCTTCCTCTACGCCCACGACTTCCGCATCTTCGGCGGCGCACTCGGCGAGGCGCACGCCCAGAAGATCCAGAAGGTGATGGACCTCGCCGAGGCCGCGGGCGCCCCGCTGGTCTCGCTCAACGACGGCGCCGGCGCCCGCATCCAGGAAGGCGTCACCGCACTCGCCGGCTACGGCGGCATCTTCCGCCGCAACACCCGCTGCTCCGGGGTGATCCCGCAGATCAGCGTGATGCTGGGCCCCTGCGCCGGCGGCGCCGCCTACAGCCCCGCCCTGACCGACTTCGTCTTCATGGTCCGCGGCACCTCCCAGATGTTCATCACCGGCCCGGACGTCGTCCACGCGGTCACCGGCGAGCGCGTCAGCCAGAACGAACTCGGCGGAGCCGACGTCCACGCGGACACCTCGGGCGTCGCGGCCTTCGCCTACGACGACGAGGAGCAGTGCCTCGAGGAGGTCCGCTACCTGCTGTCCCTGCTGCCCGCCAACAACCGCGAACTGGCGCCCAGGGCACCGGTGCAGGACTCGCCCACCCGCAGCACCGAGGCACTCATCGACCTGGTGCCCGCCGACCCCGGCCGCTCCTACGACATGCGCAAGGTCATCGAGGAGATCGTCGACGACGGCGAGCACTTCGAGATCAGCGAACGCTGGGCGGCCAACGTCATCTGCACCCTGACCCGCCTCGACGGCCATGTCACCGGCATCGTCGCCAACCAGCCCGGCAGCATGGCCGGCGTCCTCGACATCGAGGCCTCCGAGAAGGCCGCACGCTTCGTCCAGTTCTGCGACGCCTTCAACATCCCGCTGGTCACCCTCGTCGACGTGCCCGGCTTTCTCCCGGGCGTCGGCCAGGAACACGACGGCATCATCCGCCGCGGCGCCAAACTCCTCTACGCCTACTGCAACGCCACCGTCCCGCGTATCTCCCTGGTGCTGCGCAAGGCCTACGGCGGCGCCTACATCGTCATGGACTCGCGCTCCATCGGCGCCGACCTGTCCCTGGCCTGGCCGTCCAACGAGATCGCGGTGATGGGCGCCGAGGGCGCCGCCAACGTCATCTTCCGCAGGGAGATCGCCGCCGCCGACGACACCGAGGCGGTGCGCGCACAGAAGATCAAGGAGTACCGGACGGAGCTGATGGGCCCGTACTACGCAGCCGAACGCGGCCTCGTGGACGACGTGATCGACCCGGCGGAGACCCGCTCGATCCTGATCCGCTCCATGGAGATGCTGCGCACCAAACACGTCGACCTGCCGTCGCGCAAGCACGGCAACCCGCCGGTGTGATGGCCATGACGACATCTGCCGCACCTGTCGTGCCTGCCGTGCACCTGACCGTCGTACGAGGAGATCCGGACCCGGAGGACCTCGCCGCACTGATCGGCGCCCTCATCGGCACCCGCCCCAGCGCGCCGGAAGCGGCGGACTCCGGCCCCGCGAGGGCGAGTTGGGACCGGGCCCACCGCGTGACCTGTCCCCCGGCAGGATCCTGGAGGGCGCACTGATGATCCACAAGGCACGCGTCGCCGACCGTCGCGACCTCGACGCCGTCCATGTCCGCGCCGCCGACGAGGCGTTCGCGCTGGGCGGCACCGCACCATTCCGGGGGACAACCCTCCGACCCCCGGCGGAAAAGCGGGCCGGCAGGGACGGCATGCACGGAGCGGGGCGATGAACGGGATATCCAGCAAGGCATCGATTGATCCCGCTCCCGCGGGCATGCAGAGGAAGGGCCCGGTTATGCGCAAGGTGCTCATCGCCAACCGTGGCGAGATCGCCGTCCGCGTGGCCCGGGCCTGTCGGGACGCGGGCATCGCGAGCGTGGCCGTCTACGCGGACCCGGACCGCGACGCCGTCCATGTCCGTGCCGCCGACGAGGCGTTCGCGCTCGGCGGCGACACCCCGGCCACCAGTTACCTCGACGTGGACAAGGTGTTGGGGGCGGCCCGGGAGTCCGGGGCGGACGCCGTCCATCCGGGCTACGGCTTCCTTTCCGAGAACGCCGACTTCGCGCAGGCGGTCCTGGACGCCGGTCTGATCTGGATCGGCCCGCCGCCGCAGGCGATCCGCGACCTCGGCGACAAGGTCGCAGCGAGGCACATCGCGCAGCGTGCCGGCGCCCCGCTGGTGGCGGGCACGCCGGACCCGGTGAGCGGCGCGGAGGAGGTCGTGGCCTTCGCGGAGGAGCACGGCCTGCCGATCGCGATCAAGGCCGCGTTCGGCGGCGGCGGCCGCGGCCTGAAGGTCGCCCGGACGCTGGAAGAGGTCCCCGAGCTGTACGAGTCGGCGGTCCGTGAGGCGGTGGCCGCCTTCGGCCGCGGGGAGTGCTTCGTCGAGCGCTACCTGGACAAGCCCCGGCACGTGGAGACCCAGTGCCTGGCCGACACCCACGGCAACGTGGTCGTCGTCTCCACCCG
>NZ_JBEYVO010000045.1:0-98704 GCF_040644055.1 Streptomyces sp. NPDC047043 | reverse complement strand
GGTCGGGCGGATCGTGTGGGCAGCGCGGAAACCCGGGTGTGGCGGCGCGGGGGAGCGGTCTGCAGCGGTCATCGGTGGGGACCGCCTGCTTCACCTAGAGCGCGTTACTAGCGCGCTCTAGGTGTTCGTACTATGAAACGGCCCCGTGGTGATGTCAATAGGTTTGTCAGGACGTATCGACAAGGTTTCCTAGTGTCCGCGCTCCGGCAGCTATCGCCGCTTCCAGGCGTTGTCTCAGGTCCGCGGACCGGGCCTCAAGCCCGTCGGGGATCGACGTGGATCTTCGGCCCGGGTCCGGCGTCCGGCGGTCGCTCGCCCGCGAGTACGGGGCCGACCTCGTCCAGGCTCACCGTGGCGGCGACCAGCGGGCGGGGGTCGACCGAGCCGGTGGCGTAGGCGCGGATGGTGGCGTCGAGACCGGGGGAGGCGGACAGGACGCCCACTGCCGTGACGTCCTTCAGGGCCAGCGTCCGGGTGTCGATCCTGCTGGGCTCGCCCGCCAGCCCGATGCACACGATGCGGCCGCCCGGCTCGACCAACTCCAGGGCCCTGCCCGGCAGATGGGCGGCGTTCGAGGCGTCGACGACCGCGTCGAACGGGAGGTCCGGTACGGACTCCTCCGCCCAGACATGGTCGAAGCCCAGACCCCGGGCGAAGGCGAGGGAGTTCTCGGTGCAGCCCATCAGGTGGACTTCCGCACCGGCGGCGCGCAGGAACATCGCGACCAGCAGCCCGATCGTCCCCGGGCCCAGGACCAGGACGCGGTCGCCCGGCTGCGGCGCGGCGGCCCGTGCCGCGCGCAGGGCGTTGCCGCCCGGCTCCACGAGCGCGCCGAGCACGGCGTCGACGGACTCGGGCAGCGTGTGCAACGAGGAGGCGGGGACCGCGAGTTGCTCCGCCAGAGCACCGGCGCGGGCCCCGCGGATGCCGACCTCCTGCCGC
This sequence comes from Streptomyces sp. NPDC047043, assembly GCF_040644055.1. Taxonomy (NCBI): domain Bacteria; kingdom Bacillati; phylum Actinomycetota; class Actinomycetes; order Kitasatosporales; family Streptomycetaceae; genus Streptomyces; species Streptomyces sp. NPDC047043. The sequence goes on along the minus strand of NZ_JBEYVO010000045.1, from coordinate 97,762 downwards.
CTCTCGCACACGTGCTGGTGGCCCCGCAGACAGCGGCGGCAGCTGCCGCAGCCGAGCATCGTGTCGCCCATGACCCGGCGGCCGAGCCGGCCGCGGTCGACGCCCTCGCCGACCGCGGCCACGCGGCCCGCCCACTCGTGGCCCGGCCGCATCGGGTAGACGGAGTGTCCCTGGTGGAGATAGGCCATCTCGCCGGTGAAGAACTCCACGTCGGTGCCGCACACACCGACCCGCTCGACGTCGACGACGACCTCGCCGGGGCCGGCCACCGGCGCCGGGAGCTCCTGGACCTCGTACGCGCCGGGGGCGGTCAGTACGAATGCGCGCATGAAAGGCTGCTTTCTCCGGACGGGGCGGCGGGGACGGGCGGTCACAGCGGATCGGCGGTACGGCCGGCGGCTCAGTGGTGCGGCTCGCCGAGAGGGCCGAGCAGGGCGCGGAACTCCTCCAGCCCGTCGACCAGGGCCGGCAGGGGCGTCCGATAAGCCAGCGCGCTGACGCTCACGGCTCCTGAAGGGGACGAGGGAGAGGTCAAGTACACAGGCAGGGCAAGGCAGTTGACGCCGGTCTCGTTCTCCTGGTCGTCGGCCCCGAAGCCCCGTTCGCGGGTGACCTCCAGCGCACGCTGCAGGTCGGCGGCCGTGCACAAGGTCCTTGGCGTACGACGCTCCAGCGGGAAGGCGCCGATCCACGCCTCGGTCTCCTCCAGAGAGCCCAACTCCCGTGCGAGCAGCAGCTTTCCGACGGCCGTGCTGTGCGCGGGGTTGCGCCCGCCGATCGCCGACGTCAGCCGGACGGCGCCGGTCGGCGGATCGACCTTGGCGCGGTAGACGACCTCATGGCCGTCGAGGACCGCGTAGTGCACGGTCTCGCCGAAACGGTGCGCCAGCGCCTCCAGGACGGGACGGACCCGGACGTGGTCGGGCCGCGCCTCATGATGTGCGAAGGCCATACGCAGGAACTCGTCCCCGAGGACATAGCGGCCGCGGGTGTCCTGGTCGGCCAGACCGGCCCGGCGCAGCGCACCGAGGGCCCGGTGCACGGTCGTCTTGGGGCTGCCGATCACACGCGTCAGCTCCTCCAGCCCCACGCCGTCGGGGTACCGCGCGAGCTCCTTGAGGACCGCCAGCACCCGGTCCGAGCCCACAAGCCGGCCGCCCCCGGCGCCGGTTGGGCCGTCCTCGCCGGGGTCTGTCGGTCCGCCGTACGTCTCCGTATGCTTCATGGGATTCCAGAATCTAGACCGCCGTACCGATTGTCGGAAGGGGCTCGAGGATGACGCTCCGCAGCGCCCAGTGGTACGCGGGTCAGGACCGCAACGCCTACATCCACCGGGCGTGGATGCGACGGGGCGTGCCCGGCGACGCCTTCGCGGGACGGCCGCAGATCGCCATCGCCAACACCGCGTCCGACCTGACCCCCTGCAACGCGCATCTGGACGAGGTCGCGGCCTCGGTGCGCAACGGTGTGTACGAGGCGGGCGGGATCCCGCTGGACCTGCCCGTGGTGTCGCTCGGCGAGACGAACGTGCGGCCCACCGCCATGCTCTGGCGCAACATGGCGGCGATGGCCACGGAGGAGATGCTGCGGGCCAACCCCGTCGACGGCGTCGTCCTGCTCGGCGGCTGCGACAAGACGATCCCGTCGCTGCTCATGGCCGCCGCCTCGGTGGACCTGCCCGCGGTCGTCGTGCCCGGCGGCCCGATGCTCACCGGGACCTTCCGCGGCACACCGCTGGGCTGCGGCACCGATGTGTGGCGGCTGTCGGAGGAGGTCCGGGCCGGCACGCTCTCCCAGGAGCAGTTCACCCGCTCCGAGTCGGCGATGATCCGCAGCCGCGGGCACTGCAACACCATGGGCACCGCCTCCACGATGGCCCTCGTGGCCGAGGCGCTGGGCACGGTCGTCCCTGGTACGGCCGGGACCCCGGCCCCGGACAGCCGGCTGCTGGAGGCCGCGCAGCACACCGGCCGGCTGGCGGTGGACATGGTGGGCGCCGACCGCCGGCCGGCGACCTTCCTCACGAAGGCCTCCTTCCGCAACGCGATCGTGGCGCTGGCGGCGATCGGCGGCTCGACCAACGCGGTCGTCCATCTCCTGGCGATCGCGGGCCGGTTGGGCATCGACCTCACACTCGACGACTTCGACCGCATCGGCTCGCGTGTGCCGGTCCTGGTGGACCTGCAGCCGGCCGGCCGCTTCCTGATGGAGGACCTCCATCGCGCCGGAGGCCTGCTCGCGGTGCTTCGCGAGGTCCGCGACCTGCTCGACCCGGACGTGCTGACGGTCACCGGCCGGCCGCTGGTCGACGACCTCGACGACGCCCCGATCTGGGACGGCGAGGTCATCCGCACACGAGACAAGCCGCTGGTCGCCGAGGGCGGCATCGCCGTCCTGCGCGGCAACCTCGCCCCCGACGGCGCGCTGATCAAACCCGCCGCCGCGTCCTCTCATCTCCTCAAGCACCGCGGCCGGGCGGTGGTCTTCGACTCCATCGAGGACTTCCACGCCCGTATCGACGACCCCGAACTCGATGTCGACGCCGACTCGGTGCTCGTCCTGCGCGGCTGCGGCCCCAAGGGCTACCCGGGCATGCCCGAGGTCTCCAACATGCCGCTGCCGAAGAAGCTGCTCGAACAGGGCGTCCGCGACATGGTCCGTGTCTGCGACGGCCGCATGAGCGGCACCGCCTACGGCACGGTGGTCCTGCACGTGGCCCCGGAGGCCGCGGCCGGCGGCCCGCTCGCGCTCGTCCGCACCGGAGACGTCATCAGCCTCGATGTCGAAGCCCGCCGTATCGAGGTCGATGTGCCCGCCGGCGAACTCGCCCGCAGAACCCCCGGTGAGGCAACCGTCACCGGCTTCGCCAACCCCCGCCGCGGCTGGGAACGCCTCTACGTGGACCACGTCCTGCAGGCCGACACCGGCGCCGACCTGGACTTCCTCGTCGGCTCCAGCGGATCCGAGGTGACCCGCGAATCGCACTGACCATCGGCTGAAAGGGCCGGGGCCGGTCGGCCTTCCGGCTGATCGGCCACGCCCCTGCAGCGCCGAACGGTGGCCGTTCGACCGGGGTCACGACTGACCCCTCGCCGCCGGCTGCGGGTGTCACGGCCTGCGGATCAGCGGCGCCTCCGTACGGTCGGCGATGTCCTCGGCGGTCACGCCCGGTGCGCACTCCACGAGTGCGAGGCCCTCCGGGGTGACGTCGAGGACGCCGAGGTCGGTGATGATCCGGTCGACGCACCGTTCGCCGGTGAGCGGAAGCGTGCATTCCTTGACGATCTTCGGGCTGCCGTCCTTCGCGGTGTGCTCCATCAGCACGACGACCCGGCGGGCGCCGTGCACCAGGTCCATCGCACCGCCCATGCCCTTGACCATCTTGCCGGGGATCATCCAGTTGGCCAGGTCGCCGGCGGCGGACACCTGCATGGCGCCGAGCACCGCGGTGTCGATGTGACCGCCGCGGATCATCCCGAAGGACAGCGCCGAGTCGAAGAAGGACGCGCCCGGCAGGACGGTCACCGTCTCCTTGCCCGCGTTGATCAGATCCGGGTCGACCTCGTCCTCCGTCGGATACGGGCCGGTGCCGAGGATGCCGTTCTCCGAGTGCAGGACCACCTGTACGCCGGGCGGGAGGTGGCCGGGGATCAGGGTGGGCAGGCCGATGCCGAGATTGACGTAGGAGCCGTCGGCGAGTTCGGCGGCGGCACGGGCGGCCATCCGGTCGCGGGTCCAGCCCATGGGCGGCGTAATCATGCTCGTACGGTCCTCTTCTCAATGTGCTTGTGCATGCCCTGAGTTGGCGTGAGAGGCAGGACCCGCTGGACGAAGACGCCCGGCAGATGGATCTCGTCCGGGCTCAACTCGCCGGGTTCCACGAGCTGTTCGACCTCGGCGACGGTGATGCGGCCTGCCATCGCGGCAAGCGGGTTGAAGTTGGCCGCCGACTTGCGAAAGACCAGGTTCCCGTGACGGTCGCCGCGCCAGGCCCGTATGAGGGCGAAGTCGGTGGTGATGCCGTGTTCCAGGACGTGGCGGCGGCCCTGGAAGGTGCGGATCTCCTTGGGCGGGGAGGCGAGGGCGACCGATCCGTCGGTGGCGTAACGCCAGGGCAGGCCGCCGTTCGCCACCTGGGTGCCCACTCCCGCCGGGGTGTAGAAGGCGGGGATGCCGGCGCCGCCCGCACGCAGCCGCTCGGCCAGCGTGCCCTGCGGTACCAGCTCCACCTCCAGTTCGCCGGAGAGGTACTGGCGGGCGAACTCCTTGTTCTCGCCGACGTACGAGCCCGTCACACGGGCGATCCGGCCGGCGGTCAGCAGGACTCCCAACCCGTGCCCGTCCACACCGCAGTTGTTCGAGACGACCTCCAGGGCCGTGGCGCCCTGGGCATGGAGGGCCCGGATGAGCACTTCGGGAATGCCGCTGAGTCCGAAGCCGCCGACGGCCAGCGACGCACCGTCGGGAATGTCGGCGACCGCCTCGGCGGCGCTCGGGTGGACCTTGTCCATGGGGGCCTTTCTGCTGGTGCTACGGGCGTACGGCGTCCGAGATCGACTTGGTGCCGCCGTGCGCGGTGAGGCCGCCGTCGACCGGGATCTCGGCGCCGGTGATGAAGGACGCCTCGTCGGAGAGGAGAAAGACGACGAGGGGAGTGATCTCGTCGACTCTTCCGGTGCGGCCCAGCGGCGTCTCGCGGATGTTCGCCTCACGGAAGGCGGGGGCGGCCGAGGCGGTCATGGCGGTTTCGATGAAACCCGGGTGGATGGTGTTGACCCGGATGCCACGCGGGCCGAGTTCCAGGGCGGCCGCCTTCGACAGGCCCCGCAGCGCCCACTTGCTCGCCGTGTACGCGACCGGATAGTGGCCGGTGAGCGCGGCGGTGGAGCCGACATTGACGATGGAGGAGCCTGCCGGCATCAGCGGGGTGAGGTGCTGGATGCCCAGCAACGGGCCGGTGACATTGACCGCGTGGACCCGGGCCAGGTCCTCGGGGCGCACGTCGTCGAGGCGGGCACGCCAGGTGATGCCCGCGTTGTTGACCAGGCCGTGCACCTGCCCGTAGGTCTCACGCAGTTCGGCGGCGAGTTGCGCCCACTCCTTCTCACTGGTGACGTCGAGGCGGCGGCAACCGGGCGCCTGCGTCACGTCGGTGGCGATGACGCGGGCGCCCTCGCGGGTCAGCGCCTCGGCCTCGGCGGCGCCCTGGCCGCCGGCCGCACCGGTGACGACCACGACCTTGCCGAGGAGCCACTTGGGTCCGAGGTCGGTCACGGTCGCTCCCGGGTGCGGCGCCGGGCGGCCGGCACGGGCACCGGATCGGCGCCCGCGATCACGGTGTTGGAGACCGTGCCGATTCCCTCCACGGTGAGGGTGACCGTGTCGCCGGGCCGCAGCGGCCGCGGCGACTGTTCCCCTCGTAGGCCCCAAAGCTCCGCCAGACAACCGCCGTTGCCGCAGGTCCCCGAACCCAGCACGTCGCCGGGGCGGACGACGGTGCCGCGGGAGGCGTAGGCGACCATCTCCTCGAAGGTCCAGCTCATGTTGGACAGCAGGTCCTTGCCGACGACCTCGCCGTTCACCTCGGCGGTGAGCCCGAGCCGCAGGAAGCCGTCCGCGTCACGGTACTTCTCCAGCTCGTCGGCGGTGACCAGGTACGGGCCGAGGGTGGCGGCGGTGTCCTTGCCCTTGCAGGGGCCGAGGCCGACCTGCATCTCGCGGGACTGGAGATCGCGCGCGGACCAGTCGTTGAGGATGGTGTAGCCGACGATGTGGTCGCGGGCCTGCTCGGGGCTGAGGTCCCGCCCTTCCCGGCCGATGACGGCGGCGACCTCCAGCTCGAAGTCCAGCATCCCCGAACCCGGGGGCACGGGCACGACGTCATACGGGCCGATGACCGCGTACGGGTTGGTGAAGTAGAAGGTGGGGGCGTCGTACCAGGCCTGCGGTACTCCGCTGGAACCGTCGATCGAGCGCCGTACGCCTTCGACGTGCTCCTCGAAGGTGACGAAGTCACGGATGGTCGGCGGCTGGAGCGGCGGCAGCAGACGTACGTCGGCCAGCGGAACGGCAGCCCCCTCGGGACTCGTTCCGAACGCGGCCTCGACCGGAGAAGCGCCGTCGGGCAGGTGGCGTACGACGGCGTCCTCGACGACACCGCACCGACGGCGACCTTCATGAAGGTAGGTGGCTATGCGCACGGGGACCTCACACCGGCGGTGCGACGAAGCAGCCGCGGTCGGGGTCGTTGAAGGACTCCTTGGTGACCAGTTCGTTCATGGGGTTGGCGGTGCCCCACTGGTCGGTGACCTCGGGCTCGGAGAAGTCGTACACGTGCGGGTGCCAGGTGTCCTCGTCGAGGAGCTCCAACTCCGTTGTGTACTCGACGGTGTTGCCGTGCGGGTCGAGGAAGTAGGTGAAGGTGTTGTCGCCCGCCATGTGCCGGCCCGGCCCCCAGATCTTCCGGAAGCCGGCCCGCATCACCCGGCCGGAGCCGCGCATGTACTCGTCGATGCCGCGCATCTCGAAGGAGACGTGGTGCAGCGAGGTGTGCGGTCCGCGGGCGATGGCCATGGAGTGGTGCTGGTTGCTGATCCGCATGAAGTGCATGACGTCGCCGATGTGCGGATGACCGAGCGTGTCGGACAGGCGGAAGCCGAGGTGACGCTCGTACCACTCCCGGGTCCTGTCGAGGTCCGGCGAGTTGAGGACGACGTGCGAGAGCTTGACCGGGATCGACTCCTTCTCCTCGATCTTGCGGTGCTGCCTGACCTCGACGTCCGCCGACACCTCGACGGTGCGCCCGTCGACGTCGAAGAAACGGAAGCCGTAACCGCCGCCGGGGGTGTCGACCTTGCCCGGCTGGGAGACCAACTGCACGCCCCCGGCAAGGAGTTGCTCGGCGAGCGTGTCCACGTCGGCCGCCGAAGCGGCACCGTAGGAGACCAGGTCCAGCCGCTTCTCGTCGGCCTTGCGCAGCCGTACGACGTACTGCTCGGGGCTGCCCTCGGCGGCGAGGAAGGAGATGCCGGAGTCCTCGGCGACCTTGGTCAGGCCCCAGACGCCGGCGTAGAAGTCGAGCTGCTTGTCGTAGTCGGGCACGGCGAGGTCGACGTGCCGAAGGTGCGTGAGCAGGCGGTTGCTCATCGGGGGGTTCCTCCTCGGGCGAGGTTGAGCAGGGCGGCGGCGTTGCCGCCCCGCACCGCGTGGAAGTCGTCGTGGGGCAGGTCCGCGGCGCGCAGTGCGGCCAGTGGGTCCTCGGTGCCCATGTCGAAGGGGAAGTCGGAGCCGAGCAGCACCCGGCCCGGGCCCGCGGCTCGCAGCAACTCCCGTAGTACGTGCGGGTCGTGGACCAGGGAGTCGAAGTACAGCTGCTGCAGATAGCTGCTCGGCTCCCGTGAGCAGCTCTGCGCGTCGGGGCGGACCCGCCAGGCGTGGTCGGAGCGGCCGAGGTGGGTGGGCAGATAGCCGCCGCCGTGTGCCGCGATCAGCTTCAGGCCCGGATGGCGGTCCAGGACCCCGGAGAAGATCAGTTGGGAGAGCGCGACCGCGTTCTCGGTGGGCTGGCCCACGGTGTTGGACAGGTACCAGCGGTCCAGGCGCTCGTCGAGCGTGCAGCCGAACGGGTGCAGGAAGACCAGCGCGCCGCTCTCCTCCGCCCGGGACCAGAAGGGTTCGTACGCCGGATCCGACAGCTCGCGGCCGGGCGCGTGCGAGGAGATCTCGACACCCTTCAGCCCTTGGTCCAGCGCGTGGTCGAGCAACTCCACGGCGAGCTCGGGGTGTTGGAGGGGAACCAGGCCGAGGCCGTGCAGCCGGTCGGGTGCCTTCGCGCAGTGCGCGGCGGTGCCCTCGTTGGCCAACCGGCACACCTGCTCGGCCAGTTGGGGTCCCGCCCAGTAGTGGTAGTGCGACGGGGACGGGCTGATCAGCTGGAGGTCCACGCACTGCCCGTCCATCGCCGCCAGGCGCACGGCGGCATCCGTCAGCCTCGGCACGCGCGCGCCGACCATCGGACCGTTGACGGCCAGGGCCGCCGGACCGTTGCGTCGGGCGTCGAGGGCGCGGGCCTCGGCGAGGCCGGGGTGACCGGCGACGGCCTCCTCGACCTCGGGCAGCAGGAGGTGGGCGTGGACGTCGATGGTCGGTATCGACGCGGGCTCGGTCACGGGTGCTCCTTGAGGAGGTTCATGGTGCGGCCGACCAGCCCGGCGATGTCGGCGTCGCGCACCCCGTCCAGCTGCCATTGGCCGATCTGCACGGACGCCTCGACAACCGTGCGCACCCGGGGGATCCGGCGGTGGTGGAAGGCCTGGAGCAGCTCGTCGTCCCAGGCCCGTCCGCCGGTGAGCAGCTCGGCGAGGACCAGGGCGTCCTCCAGGGACATCGCCGCGCCCTGGGCCATGGTGGGCGGGCAGCAGTGGACGGCGTCGCCGATGAGCACGACCCGGCCCCGGTGCCAGGAGCCCTCGACCAACAGGCGGTCGAACCAGGTGTAGTTGACCTTCTTCGGATCGGTGATGTGCTCGGTGATCTCCGGCCAGACGCCGCCGTAGCCCTGTGCCAGGCGGCGCATCTCGTCGGCGTACGTGGCCGGGTCGATCGAGGCGCGGTCGCGGCACCCTTCGACGACGTAGGCGTAGATGGTGCTCTCGCTGGTGGGGCAGTAGCCGGCGATGTAGGCCGGGCCGCCGTAGGCGAGGTCGGTGCGCGTCACGCTCTGGGGCCGTGGGGCGGCGATCCGCCAGATGGCCATGCCGGTGGGCTCGGGTTTGTCGGAGATGCCGATCGCGGCGCGGGTGGCGGAGTTCAGCCCGTCGGCGCCGATCACCAGGTCGTAGCGGCCTTCGCTGCCGTCGCTGAAGCGCACCGAGACACCGTGGGCGTCCTGCTCCAGAGCCTCGACGGTGGTGCCGAGGCGAACGCCGGCGCCGCAGGCGCGGACCGCGTCGATGAGGATCTGCTGCAGCCGGGGGCGCTGCATGCCGAGGGTGGCGGGCAGGTCCGGGCCGCCGGTCTGGATGTCCTCGGCGACGAACAGGACGGTGCCGTCGGGGCCGGTCACACCCAGCGAGCCGAAGGGGTATCCGGAGGCTTCCACCTGTTCCCACACGCCCAGCTCGCGCAGGACCCGCAGGGCGTTGCCCTGGAGGGTGATGCCGGAGCCGGTGGTGGCGTTCCAGTCGGGTCTGGCCTCGATCAGATCGACGGCGATGCCGGCGCGACGCAGCAGGATGCTGACGGCGTTGCCGGAGGCGCCCCCGCCTACGACCAGGACGGAACGGGTGAGGTTGTCAGCCATGTCGGGATACCTCCCGGGGTCGGGCCGCGCGACTTCGGGCGGCTGGGATGCGGCTCGCCCGCTGGGAGTGCGGGCCAGGAGTGGGGACGGGGGTGCGGGCCGGATGCGCCGCTGCTGTCCGGGGAAGGGCGCATCCGGCGGCTGAACGGGTCGGCCGGGCCGGTTACTTGACGGCGATGGGGTTCACCGGGGAGCCCACGGCCCCGGTGATGGGCAGTGGCGCGGCGGTCAGCCAGAACTCGTACACGCCGTCGGTCGCGCAGTCCGCGGCGAGTGCGTCGAGGTCCCACATCTCGCCGATCAGCAGGCCCACGTTGGGGATGACGACCTGGTGCAGCGGCTGGAAGGCGTTCTCGAACTCGTTCGGCCGCACCTCGAACCCCCAGGTGTCGGTGGCGATCGCGGCGATCTCGGTGCCGTGCAGCCACCCGGCGGTGGTGAACGACAGTCCCGGCGCGGGCCCGCCGGCGTAGTCGCCCCAGCCGTCGCGCTTGGCGCGGGTGAGGTGCCCGGTCCGCACGAGGACGATGTCCCCGCGGCCGACACCGACCCCGTGGGCCTCGGCGGTCGCGGTCAGATGCTCCTCGGTGATGGCGAAGCCGTCGGGCAACTCGCCGCCCTCGCCGACCACTTGGCCGACGTCGAGGAGCACCCCGCGCCCGGCGACGTACGGCGCCATGTGCTCGATGCCGGTGACGAGGTCGCCGTCGGAGGTGACGACCTTCTCGGCCGCCCGCCCGTTCCAGGCCTTGCCGTGGTCGAAGATGTGCCCGAGCCCGTCCCACTGCGTGGAGCACTGCAACGGCATCGCGATCACGTCGTCCGCGCCGCCGATGCCGTGCGGGAAGCCCTGGTTGCCCAGTGCCGCGTCGGTCCCGGTGTCCAGCATCGTGTGCACGGGGTTGGTGCGCCGGCGCCAGCCCTTCTGCGGCCCGTTCATGTCGAACCGCTGCGAGAGCGAGAAACTCACACCCCGCCGCACCAGCGCGGCGCCCTCGCGCCGCTTGGCCTCGTCGAGGAAGTTCAGCGTGCCGAGCACGTCGTCCTCGCCCCAACGCCCCCAGTTGGAGAAGGACTTGGCGGCCTCGGCGATCGCGCCCTCGGGGTCGTGGCGGTCCGGGCTCATGCCGACGCCTCCGCCACACATCGGGTGCGCTGCATGCCCAGCCCGGTGATGGACCCCTCCATGACGTCTCCGTCGCGCAGCAGCCGACCCCAGTGAAGGCCGTTGCCGGCCGGGCTGCCGGTCAGCACCAGGTCGCCGGGCAGGAGCCTGGCGGTTTGGGAGATGTACGACACCAGACGCGCGACCCCGAACAGCATGTCCTTGGTGGACTCGTCCTGCATGGTCTCGCCGTTGAGCTTGAGCGTGACCCGCAGATCGCCGGGGTCGGCGATCGACTCGGCCGGGACGAGCCACGGGCCCAGCGGGGTGAAGCCGGGGGCGTTCTTGCAACGCAACCAGTCGGTGCCGATGGCCTTCATGTCCCGCCGGAAGACGGTGGCGCGATCGGTGAGGTCGTTGGCGATCGTGTACCCGGCGACGTACTCCAGGGCCTCCTCGACGGACACCCGGTAGGCCGGCTTGGCGATGACGGCAGCCAACTCCAGCTCCCAGTCCGGCTGTTCGGCCCATTCGGGCAGTACGACGTTCTCGTACGGTCCGGCGACGGTGCTGGGCAGGCCGATGAACACGTAGGGCAGGTCCTCGGCGGCCCGGCGGTCCATGACCTCGGCGATCTCCGCGCGGGCCTCCTCGACGGTGCGCGGGTCGTCGGGGGAGCGGTGGGCGACCTCCAGGTCGATCACGTGCTGCCGGTAGTTGGCGCCGGACTGGAAGATCTGGCGCGGCTCCAGCGGGGCGTGCACCCGCAGCTCCTCCAGCGGCCGCCAGTCCAGGGCGTCCTCGCCGGCCAGGACGTGCAGCACCGGCAGGGCCTCCGCCCAGCGCTCCACCACGGCGCGCAGACCGCACGGTGCCCAGGCCAGGGTCCTGGCCAGGTCGAGAACCCGGCCCTTCGCCAGGAGACCGGGGAACGGCTCTGCGTCCGGAAGCGAGAACGTGCCGAGCGCGAAGGGGCCGGCAGGTTGCACGAGTGTTGCCATGAGATGTCCTCCTGCTGGGATGCGGTCTACTCTGACCCCGATCGGCCAATCACGGAAATCAATCCTGTGGATGCGCGCGATCCATGGCGTGGATAACCCTTGGTGTGCATTGGTGGTGCCCGGTGAACCTGTCCCGACTCGACCTCAACCTGGTCGTGGCCCTGCGCGCGCTGCTGGAGGAGCGCAACGTGACCCGGGCCGGCGAGCGCGTCGGGCTGAGCCAGCCCGCGATGAGCGCGGCACTGTCCCGGCTGCGCCGCCATTTCGACGACGAATTGCTCGCCCGCACGGGCAACAGCTACGAGCTCACCCCGCTGGGTATCGCGCTGCGGGACCGCAGCGCCACCGCGTGCGACCTGCTGGAGCGGGTCTTCGCCAGCCAGCCCGACTTCGATCCGGCCGCGGAGACACGGGAGTTCACCCTGCTCGCCTCCGACTACGGCGCGGCCGTGTTCGGCTCCGCGCTCGCCCGCGCCCTGCACGAGGAGGCCCCCGGCATCCGGCTCAGTTTCCGGCACCCGGCGCCGTCCATCGAGGACAACACCGCCGCCCTGCTGAGCACCGTCGACGGGCTGCTGATGCCGCACGGCGTCATCGACGGCTTCCCCGCGGTCGACCTCTTCAGCGACCGCTGGCTCTGCATGGTCGCCGACGACCACCCCGAGGTGGGTGACACCCTCACCCTCGACCACCTGGCCCGCCTGCCCTGGGCCGTGTACCAGCGCCCTTACGACGCCCCGGCCGCCCGCCAGCTGAGCATGCTCGGCATCAGCCCCCGGGTCGAGGTCTCGGTGCAGACCTTCCAGCTGCTGCCCCACATGGTCGAGGGCACCCGCCGGGTCGCGATGATCCAGGAGCACCTGGCCCGAAGAGCGGTCCGCGCCGCCGCGGTGCGCGTCCTGCCGTGCCCCTTCGAGGCGGTACCGGTGCAGGAGGCGATGTGGTGGCATCCGGTGCATGCGCAGGATGCGGCGCACATCTGGCTGCGGCAGAAGGCGGCGGAGGTGGGGGCTTCTCTTACGGGTTCGGACTTGTGAGTGCGACGACGGGCCGTCATGCGGGTGCGACCCCGTCGTGGCTGGTCGCGCAGTTCCCCGCGCCCCTGAAAGCCGCCGCCGTCGTCAGGCCAACTGCTCAGGCAGCGGCCGAGAGTCAACAGCTGCCACCCGACGCCGAGCAGCAGCCCAAAGCCCACCTGCAACGACAACCGCCGCCAACCCCAGCAACCCCACCGCACCGGCGAGACTGCCCACTGCCGCTTCCCCACCGAGCAGCACCAAGGGACAGACGAACTCTCCGCCGAAGAACGCCGCCATCCACAGCCCCGTCCCGCGGCCCCGGTCCTCGAACGCCAGCCGGGACATCGCGCTGGTGAGAAGCGCCGGCAGCAACATCCCCGTGCCCACGCAGTTCACGACCGCCCCCACGACCAGCAGCGGCGCGTTCCCGGCGAGGAGCATCACCCCGAAACCGACCGCGCACACCCCGAAGACGGTCGGCAGCATCGGTTCGGGCGACCGCTTGAGGCGTGCGAAGGTGATCGCCCCGGCCACCGTCGCCGCACTGGCGATCGCGGTGGCCAGACCGATGACACCGGAGTTCTCCACCCCGAGGTCGTCGAGCAGGTACGACATCTCGACCGGCACCGTGTAGAAGACCATCGCCCCGAAGAAGGTCAGGGCACAGATGCCCGCCAGCTGCCGCCAGGGGAACGCACGTCGGGCCTCGGCGACCGGCGCCTTGTCGGCGGCGGCGGGCGTCGCCGGGTTCGGCAGCGAGGTCACCATCAGCGGCGCCAGCACCAGGCTCACGGCGTACACGAAGAACGGCACCCGCCAACCGGCGGATCCGGCGGCACCCCCGAGCACGAAGAACACCGTGGCCGACGCGGACGCACACATGGTCTGCAGCGCGAGGTACTTCACCCGCTGCCGGCCGCTGTAGTAGTCCCCGATCAGCGTGGTGCAGCACGTCATGATCGCCGCCTCGGTGACCCCGACCAGGGCTCGGCTGGCGATGATGGCGCCCAGCGACTCCAGCCACAGCGGGGCGGTGCCGAACACGGCGTACAGCAGGGTCGCCCCGATCAGCAGCCGCTTGCGGCCCAGCCGGTCCACGATCACGCCCGCGAACGGTGCGAGGAGTGCCAGCGCCAGCGCCGGAACGGTCAGTGCGAGCGGCACCAGCGCCTTGGCGCCCGGGACCGAGGCGAAGTGGTCCTGCATCTTCGGCAGCACCGGGGCGATGAGCACCGCTCCCAGGATCGGCAGACAGCTGCCTGCCATCAGCAGGGTCACGCGCAGCAGATGAGCGGGGCCCGTGACGGCCACGGGTGACGGAGCGGCGTCGTCGTCGACCGCGATGGCGGACGGCGGCGGAACGGAACCGGGCATGGCGACTCCAGGGGACGGTGTACGGGAGCGGGCATGCCGTTCACGGGCGCCCGAGGCGCACAGCATGCTGAGGACACGGCCGCACGTCGGCGGCTGGTCCGGACAGCGACGTGCGGGTAGGGACGACTATGGGTCGTGGGGCGCCGGGCCGCCATCCTCTGTGCGATCCGAATCCCGTATCCGGCTCATCCACGGCGTGGATGAGCTGCCCCCGCGGCCAAGGGCACGCGGAGGCCGGGGAGTCGGCGTTCAGGCCCGCCCGTGCGCCTCCTGCGAGCGCCGCGCCAGCGCGTCGATGAGCACCGCGGCGAACAGGACGCCCCCGGTGATGACGAACTGGATGGCGGTGGGGGTGTCCGTGATGGCCATGCCCGAGGCGATGGACTGGATGACCAGCATGCCGAGCACCGCGGACCAGGTCGTACCGCGTCCTCCGAACAGGCTGGTGCCGCCGATGACGGCCGCAGCGACGGCGTTGAGGAGCAGGACGCCCGAGCCCGAACTCTGGCTGACGGAGGCGATGCGCGAGGCCAGGAACAGGCCGCCGACCGCGGCCATGGTGCCGGAGACGGCGAGTACCGCGGTCTGGATCCCGGTCACGTTGAGGCTGGCGCGGCGGGCCGCCTCGACGCCGCCGCCGAGGGCGTAGACCTGCCGTCCGTAGTGCGTACGGCGGAGCAGGATGTCGAGGCCGGCCACCACCACGAGGAAGATCAGCAGGGCGAGCGGCAGCCCCTGGAAGCGGTTGAGGAGATAGGCCGTCGTGAACGCGACGACCGCGAGCGCCCCCGTGCGCACCCCGATCTCGCGGAGCGAGCGGTGCGGCATGCCGGCTGCCGTGCGGCGGCGCCGGTCCAGGTACGACGCGAGGAAGACCGAGCCGCAGGCGAGCGCCGCCAGTCCGTAGGCGACGGCGTCGGTGGTGAAGTAGTAGCTGGTCAGGTCGGCGAGGAAGCCGTTCTCGTCGAGGTTGATCGTGCCGCTGGTGCCGAGGATGTAGAGCATGAGGCCGTTCCAGGTGAGCAGCCCCGCGAGCGTGACGACGAACGCCGGCACCCGGGTCTTGGCACAGGAGAAGCCCTGGACGGCACCCGTCACGGTGCCCGTCAGCACCGCGACGATCAGGGCGAGCCATTCCGGTACGCCGTTGTTCACGTTCAGCACGGCGAAGACGGCCGCCGCCAGACCGCTGATCGAGCCGACCGACAGGTCGAGTTCGCCGATCAGCAGCACGAAGACGATGCCGACGGCGATCAGTCCGGTGCCCACGATGTCCACGCTGAGGTTGGACAGGTTCCGCGGCGAGAGGAAGTTCTCGTTGAGGGACTGGAAGATGATCCACACCGTGGCGAGGACGAGGACCACGGGGAGCGATCCCAGTTCGCCGGCGCGCAGTCTGCGCCGGACGAAGGCGACTCGGCCCTTCAGGGCGTGGGCGAGGACATGCCGGAGGGGCGGCCGGCGGGTCTCGGCGAGCAGCGGGTCGGGTTCGGTCCGCCTGTTGTCCTCCATGCGACGCATCCCTTTCACCAGCCCGCGTCATGGGCGGCCGTCCGGCGCGGCACGTTCTCCGTGGCGCCGGTGATGGAGGAGATGATCTGTTCCTGGGAAGCGGTGTTCACGTTGAAGAAGCCGTTGTTGCGGCCGAGCCGCAGCACGGCGGCCCGGTCCGCGAGCGCCTTCACGTCTCCCATGTTGTGGCTGATGAGCAGCACTCCCATGCCGCGGTCGCGCAGCGCGTCGACGAGATCGAGGACCTCGGTGGTCTGCTCGAAGCCCAGCGCCGCGGTCGGCTCGTCCAGGAGGAGCACCCGGGGCTCGCCGAGCAGCGAGCGGGCGATGGCCACCGCCTGTCGCTGGCCGCTGGACAGCGAGACGACCGGGGCGCGCAGATCTGGGATGGTCCGGGTCAGGCGTTTCAGCAGGTCGATGGTGCGGCTCTCCATCTCCATCTCGTCGAGGAAGCCGAACCTGCGGATCTCCCGGCCGAGGAAGAGATTGCCGACGACGTCGAGGTTCCCGCACAGCGCGAGGTCCTGGTAGACGGTGGCGATGCCGAGGTCCCGGGCGTCGTGCGGGCGTCTGATGTGGACCGGGCGGCCCTCCCACTCGATGACGCCCTTGTCCGCGGGCGCGACGCCGGAGATCACCTTGACGAGGGTGGACTTGCCGGCCCCGTTGTCGCCGAGGAGGGCGACGACCTGGCCGGCATGGATCTCCAGGTCCACGTCCCGGAGGACCTCGACGACACCGAAGCGCCTGCACACGCCGCGCAGCGCCAGCAAGGGGGGAGCCGACACGACATCATCTCCTTCCCGGGGTGGGAGCCGGCCGGAACCGGTTTGGTGAGTGCTTCTCAGGTCAGCCCGGCCTTGCTGCAGGCGGTCTCGAGCCGGGGCACGCAGATCTGCTCGACCGTGTAGATGCCGTCCTTGACCAGCGTGCCCTTGATGTTGCCGACGGTCACGGCCACCGGGGTGAGCATCACGGCCGGAACCTGCTTGCCGCCGGTGGGCCGCACGGTGTCCTTGCCGACCTGGTCGAGGGCCTTGCCGCGGGCCGCCGCCACGGCCATGGTGGCGCCGGCGGAGGCCTCGGGTCCGAACGGCTTGTACACGGTCATGTACTGGTCGCCGCCGACAATGCGCTGCACGGCTCCGAGTTCGGCGTCCTGCCCGGTCACCGGGGGCAGCGGTTCGACCTTGTTCGCCTTCAAGGCCGAGATGCTGCCCGAGGCGAGGCCGTCGTTGGCGGCGTAGACCCCGTGGATGTTGCCGACGCCGAGGGCGGCGAGCGCGCCGGACATGTTCATGTTCGCGGTCTCCGGCCGCCACTGCAGGGTGTCGTACGCCTTGCCGATCTTCACCCTCCCCGTCAGCACCGACAGGGCGCCCTTCTTGAACTGCGCCGCATTGGGGTCGCTGGGATCGCCGTTCATCATGACGATCTGGCGGCCTCCCGCGCTGTCGTCGCTCATCGCCCTCAGCAGCGCCCTGCCCTGGAGCCTGCCGACCTCCTGGCCGTCGAAGGAGACGTAACCCGAGATCGGGCCCTGGGCGAGACGGTCGTAGGCGATGACCGGGATGTTCGCGGTGGCCGCGTCCCTGACCTCGGTGGCGAGCGACCTGGCGTCCACGGCCACGAGCACGATGGCGTCGACCCCCTTGGTGATCATCGAGTCCATCTGCTCCTGCTGGATCGCCACATCGCCCTTGGCGTTGGCGTGCTCGATCGAGCAGTCGCCGCACAGCTCCTTGATCTTCTTCTCCAGCAGGGGCCGGTCCTGCGTCTCCCAGCGGGCCGTGGTGGCGTCGGGCAGCAGCAGACCGATCGTGGGCGAACTCCCGCCGTCGGGGTCGCCACCGCCGCCCGAACCGCAGGCCGCCAGGACGACGGCCGTCGAGAGCGCGGCCATCGTCGGCGCCGTGTGCCGCATCCAGGTCCTCATCCGGGAGACCTCCCTCGGCGGCGTCGGCAGCGCAGGGCGAAGGGGCGCGGCGTCATGGATGCGTGCGTGGTTCGGACGGGCCGGACGGACCACGACCGACGACCCGCGACGGTACGAGCCCGCATGGGCCGGACGGCCACGACGGCATGGACACCCGTCCCGGCGAGGTGGGGCCTGCGCCCGACCGGCCCGGCACCGGCGGCTATGTCGTCGAGCATGGCGATACCCGGCCTCCTCACATTCCACGGATACGGCCGGGCAGCGGACGGGCGCCCGCAGACGCGGGCTCGATGCCGAAGCTAGAGATCCGCCCGGAACATGCCGCGTGGACGTGGCAAGACGACCATGTCGCCAGTGTGGCACCGGGCGGGGCGAACTGCGACTCTGTGGGGTTTGCCCGTATATGCAATTCTGGTGTGGGGGTGCCCGATCTCAGTCGCTTCTGCGGCACGGACGGGAAGTAGGTTGCGGACATGCCTCATGACGGCCGTGCCCGGGCCGGAGTGTCTCAGCCGGCGGCATCCGGAGCCGACACCCGGGGCACCGGTGCCACCGGTGCACTGTCCTCGGTGCGGGCGGCAGCGGGCGAGCGGGCCCTGGTCTTCGCCGGAGTGGCTCTGGCCGCGGTCTATGTGATCGATGGCGAGGAGCAGGAACTCCGGCTGGCGGAGACGGCCCGGTGCGCCGCTTCCGAGTACCGGCTGCCCGAGCATCTGCCCCTGCCCGGAGGGTCACCCGCGGAGCACGCCTTCCGTACCGACCGGCCGTTGTGGCTGACCCCCGCGGCCCTGGCCTCCTACCCCGAGGGCGGCCCGACGCCGCGCGGGGAGGCGTCGCTCGGTGCGCTGCCGCTGCGGAAGGAGGGCAACAGGCTCGGCTGTCTCGTCGTCGTGGGCGCCGGCGCGGACGGCTTCGCCGCCGAGCAGCGGCACTTCCTGGAGCGGTACGCCGACGAGGTCGCCCGTCTGCTGCCGCCCGGCCCCGGCGGTTCCGTACGGTCTCCGCTGCTGGCTCCCGCCCTGCGCAGTCTGCGCGTCGGCTCCTTCGTGCTGCTGCCGGACACCGGCCGGGTCGATGCGGACGAGACCCTCCTCGAACTCGTCGGCATCACCCCGGACGAATTCGACGGCAAGGCGGACACGCTCCTCGCACACGCCCTCCCGGAGGACATGCACGCCCTGGTGTCCGTCCTGGAGCCGGCCCCGCAGGCGTTCGGCCGGCGCGAGCTGGAGTTCCGGGTCCGCGGCCCCACCGGCGAGATGCGCTGGCTGAGCCTGAGCTGCCGGGTGGCGGAGGGCACCGCCGACCGGCCGGAGCAGGTGCTCGGCGTGGTGACGGCCACCTCGGTCCTGCGCCGCGGCGCCGACGAGGTCTCCAGGATCCAGTGGCTGACCGCCGCCCTGGACGAGGCCGCAACCGTCCGTGACGTCAGCCATGTCGTGGTCACCGCGCTGCGCGAGCCGCTGGGCGCCGACCGGGTGGCGCTCGCCGAGCTGCAGGGCGAGCGGCTCATGGTCACCGTGCTCGACCCGCCGCAGCCCGCCGCCTGGCCCCAGATCTGGCGCGACGAGTGGCGCACCGAGTGGCCCGACGCACCCATCGGCGCGCTGCCCACCCTTCAACTCGCCCTGCGGGACGGGCGGATGGACCTGTGGCCGGCCGGCACCGCCTTCGAACCCGGACTCGACGGCATCGGCAGCGGAGGCCTGGCCGTGCTGCCGCTGCCCGCCAGGGGACAGGTCGCCGGCGTGTGCCTGGTCGGCTGGGACAAGCCGCATGACTTCGTGCCCGACGAGAGGTCCCTGCTGACCGCCACGGCGGCACTGGTCGGCCAGGCCCTCAAGCGCGCCCACGAGCACGACGCCGAGCAGCAGCTGGCGACCATGCTGCAGCGCAGCCTGCTGCCCCGCCGCCTGCCCGAACTCCCCGGCGGCAAGGCAGTGGCCCGCTATCTGCCCGCCCGGCGCGGCCTGCAGGTGGGCGGCGACTGGTACGACGTCATCGCCCTGTCCGAGGACCGGGTGGCGCTGGTCATCGGGGATGTCCAGGGCCACAGCGCCGGAGCCGCCACGATCATGGGCCAGATGCGTACGGCGGTCAGGGCCTACGCGGTGGAAGGCCACCCGCCCGACGTGGTCGTCTCGCACGCCAACCGTCTCCTCGTCGGGATGGAGACCGACCTCTTCGCCACCTGCTGCTATGCCGAACTGGACCTGGAGGAGGGCAACACCCTGTTCGTCCGGGCCGGGCACCTCGCCCCGCTGGTGCGCCTTCCCGACGGCAGCACCGAGGAGATCGAGGTCGAGGGCGGACTCCCGCTGGGCATCCTCGAAGAGGCCGAGTTCCCCATGACCGCCGTCGCGCTGAGCCCCGGCACCGTGCTCGCCCTCGTCACCGACGGCCTGGTCGAAGCCGCCGGCCTGCCGGTGGACGAGGGCATGGACCTGACGCGCGCCGCACTCGCTGCGGCCGACCCTGCGGACCTGGGCCGTATGGCCGACGAACTGCTCGGCGACGTCGGCCGCCGCGAGGACGACGTGGCGCTGTTGCTGCTGCGCTACGACGGCATGGGGATCCGCCCGACCCGGGCCGGCTGGGTGGTGTGGCGGCTGCCCGACGCCGTCATGCACGCCCGCCGCTTCACGGCACGCACGCTGCGCCGCTGGAAGGCCGAGGACGTGGCCGACGCGGTGCTGCTCGTCGTGTCCGAACTGGTCACCAACGCCCTGGTGTACACCCAGGGCCCGGTCCGCCTCGATCTGGTGCTGCGCGGTGACCGGGTGCGGGTCGGCGTGAGTGACGCCTCGCCGCGCGCGCCCGCCAAGCCGGTGATCGTGGACTGGGAGTCGACCGGCGGCCGGGGCCTGCTGCTGGTCGAGGCGATGTCGGAGTCCTTCGGCTCGACGCCGGTGGCGGGCGGCAAGCAGGTGTGGAGCGAGATCGCCGTACCGCCGCGGGAGCAGGCTGCCGCGGCCTCCGAGCCCGGGACGGTGGGAGGGGGGCCGCCGTGAGGCTGCGCGGGCGGCACGTTCTCGCGGTCCTCGCCGCGGGACTGCTGACGCTGTCCCAGGCGGCCTGCGGCGGCGACGGCCAGGCCGACACCAGCGGCTTCACCGTCGGCCTGCTGCTGCCGAGCCGGTCCGTGCCGCGCTGGGAGCAGTCCGACAAACCGCTGATCGAGAAGCGGCTGAAGGAGCTGTGCCCGCGCTGCACGATGGAGTACGCCAACGCCGAGAACGACGCGACCAGGCAGCGGCAGCAGATGGACTCCATGATCACCAAGGGGGTCAAGGTCCTGATCCTCGACGCCGCCGACACCAAGGCCCTGCGTTCCTCGATCCGAGCGGCCCACGAGGCGGGCGTACCCGTCGTCGCCTACGACCGCCTCGCGGAGGGGCCGATCTCGGGCTACGTCAGCTTCGACGGCGGCGAGGTCGGCAGACTTCAGGGCCAGGCGCTGCTGAGGGCCATGGGCAGTGGGGCGCGGAGCAAGCAGATCGTCATGCTCAACGGCGACCCCACCAGCCCCAACGCGGCCTGGTACCGCAAGGGCGCACTCTCCGTCCTCGCCGGCGAGGTGAAGATCGGCAGGTCCTACGACACCCAGGGCTGGAGCACCGACAACGCCCACGCCCACATGTCCGCCGCCATCGCGGCCCTCGGCCCGAACCGCATCGACGGCGTCCTCGCGGCCAACGACGCCATGGCCGCCGGCGCCATCTCCGCGCTCAAGAGCGCCGGGGTCACCAAACTGCCTCCGGTGACCGGCCAGGACGCGGACCTCGACGCCGTACGCCGCCTCGTCAAGGGTGAGCAGTACATGACGGTCTACAAACCGTTCCGCAAGGAAGCCGCCGCGGCC
The DNA here is from genome assembly GCF_040644055.1 of Streptomyces sp. NPDC047043. NCBI lineage: Bacteria > Bacillati > Actinomycetota > Actinomycetes > Kitasatosporales > Streptomycetaceae > Streptomyces > Streptomyces sp. NPDC047043. The sequence goes on along the minus strand of NZ_JBEYVO010000045.1, from coordinate 76,652 downwards.
GCCGACATGGCCGTGGCCCTGGGCCGCAGCCACGACCTCCGCACCGTCGCCCCGACCACGACCGACAGCCCCACCGCCAAACGCATCCCGTCCCTCCTGCTCGAGCCGAGCGCGGTGACGAAGGACAACATCGAGCAGACCCTCGTCGAGGACGGCGTGTACACCGTCGACGAGATCTGCGGCCAAGACCTCCGGTCGGCCTGCGAGAAGGCCGGGCTCACGCAGTAGCGGAACCACCGTCCCGCAGCCGCCTGTCCGCGGTGTCTGATGCCGCGCGATCTCAGGTGGAGTGGGGCCAGGCGCGCAGCAGGCCATCGATCAGGTTCCTGCTGCTGGTGGTCGTATACCCGCCGGGAAAGAGCGACCCGGTCAAACCGCCCGGCAGCTACAGGGCGTACCTGGCCTTCTTGCGCGGGCAGGCCGAGTACCACGCGAAGTGGCGGGACAAGGTGGAGACGACCGTCGGCGGGCGTCCGGCGACCCTGATGACCGCCACCACCGACTGGTCGCTCGACGGCAGCCTCGGCTGCCCCACGACGGGCGGGGATGCCGCCGAGGACTGTTACGGGCTTCAGCCCGAGTACTCGCTGCGCGTGGCCGTCATCGACATCGGCGATCGGATCCCACTGGTGTCCTGGACCACCGTGAACATCGATCAGCAGCGGGACACATCGGCGGCATTCGCCCGTTTTGAGGCGATGTTGCGGAGCCTGAGGTTCTCATCCCGGTCCTGGTCGAGGTCGGCCTCCGGCACCGTCGTATTCTCCTGACGCGCCCCGCATCGAGAGGTTACGTACGATCATGACCACCGCAACGCTGCTCGACGGCAAGGCCGCGGCAGCCGAGATCAAGAGTGAACTCGCCGCCCGTGTCGAGGAGTTGAAGAGCAGAGGCATCACGCCCGGCCTCGGCACCATCCTCGTCGGCGACGACCCCGCGAGCCGTTCCTACGTCGGCGGCAAGCACCGCGACTGCGCCCAGGTCGGCATCGCGTCGATCCGGGTGGAGCTGCCCGCCACGGCCACCCAGGCCGACGTCGAGGCCGCCGTGCTCAGGCTCAACGACGACCCGGCCTGCACCGGCTTCATCGTCCAGCTGCCGCTGCCCGCCCACATCGACACCCATGCCGTACTGGAGCTCATCGACCCCGCCAAGGACGCCGACGGGCTGCACCCGACGAGCCTGGGGCGCCTCGTGCTCGGCATCCCGGGGCCGCTGCCCTGCACGCCCCGCGGCATCATCGACCTGCTGCGCCGCAACCAAGTGCCCATCACCGGACGGCAGTTCTGCGTCATCGGCTGCGGGATCACGGTGGGCCGTCCGCTCGGCCTGATGCTGACCCGCAGCACCGAGCACGCCACCGTCACCCTGTGCCACGAGGCGACCCAGGACGTCGCGGCCCACACCCGCGTCGCCGACGTGGTGGTGGCCGCGGCCGGCGTGGCCCACCTCGTCAGGCCCGACTGGATCAAGCCGGGCGCCACGGTCCTGTCCGTGGGCATCACCCGCACCGTCGAGGGCATCCTCGGCGACGTCCACCCGGACGTGGACCAGGTCGCCGGCACGCTCGCCCCGCCGGTGGGTGGCGTGGGCCCGATGACCCGGGCCATGCTGCTGACCAACATCGTCGAGGCCGCCGAGCGCGGCTGACGGTTCCACCGCCGAGAGGAGAACACGTGCCGCCGCGGAAGTACCCCTCCGCTCCACTCGAGCCCCGTGACGGGGTCCCGCGCGGGCACGCCCTCCTCCCGCCCGGTGACGGCCCTCGTCCGGGACCCGCCCTCATGGAATGGGAGCTGCGGGGCGAGTCCTGGACGGACGAGCATCCACACGACGAGTTCAACTACGTCCTGGAAGGCCACCTGTTCGTCGCGTGCGACGGGGAGACGGTCGAGGCGCGGGCGGGAGACGTCGTCCAGGTCCCGGCCGGCGCCGTCGGCCGCTACTGGGCCCCGGAGTACGCCCGCATGCTGGCGATCTACGGCCCCAACGCGGAAGGCCTGCCGAGCCGCACGCACGGTTTCACGCGGCTTCAGTAGCGGTACCGCCCGTGCCCGACAAGCGCTGTCAGTGTCCGTCCCGGGCGGCTCTCACGAGTGTGTCGAACAGGCCCTGCTGGGCGGCGTCCTCGTGGGCGGTGTCCTCCGGGTGCCACTGGACGGCCGTGAACCACCCACGGCCGCCCGGGAGTTCGAGCCCTTCGACGGTGCCGTCGGCGGCCCGCGCGGTGATCTCCAGTCCCGCCGCGAGGCCGCTCACCCGCTGGTGGTGGTAGCAGGACGCCTCCACCTTCTGTGCGCCGGTGGCCCGTTCCAGCAGCGTGCCGCGCCGGATCGACACCGGGTGCACGACGTGCCGGTGCTCGCCGTCCGGTCCGCCCATGTCCTGCTCCAGGGTGCCGCCGAGGGCAACATTGACGACCTGGAGACCGCGGCAGACAGCCAGCAGCGGCAGGCCCGACTCCAGTGCGCTACGGGCGACTTCGAGGTCGAAGGCGTCCTGCACCTCGTCCACGTCGTAGACGCTGTCGTGCGTGTCGGCGGCGCCGTAGCGGTGCGGGGCGAGGTCGCCGCCGCCCGGGAGCAGGACGCCGTCGAAGCGGGCGAGGCGGGCCGCCACGTCGTGCTCGGCGGGGTGGATGCTCGCCGGTTCGCCGCCGGCCCGCCACACCGCCTCGATCAGCGCACGGGCGTTGACTTCTGCGGCGTAGCGCAGTGCGGAGGTCGTGGCGGAGAAGCGGGCCGGGACGGCGATCAGGGGCCGTGTCACAGCTGGATCCAGGTGGTCTTGAGCTCGGTGTACTTCTCGACGGCGTGGAGGGACTTGTCCCGGCCGTTGCCCGACTGCTTCATGCCGCCGAAGGGGACCGTCAGGTCGCCCTCCTCGTAGCAGTTCACCCAGACCGTCCCGGCCCTGAGCGCGTGCGAGACCTTGTGGGCCGTCGACAGGTCGGAGGTCCACAGGCCGGCGGCGAGGCCGTAGTCGGTGGCGTTGGCCAGCCGTACCGCCTCCTCCAGGTCGTCGAAGGTGAGCACGGACAGGACGGGGCCGAAGATCTCCTCGCGGGACAGCCGCATGCCCGGGTCCACCTGGTCGAAGACCGTGGGGTGCAGATAGCTGCCGCCGGTGTCGGCCAGCGCGCGCCCGCCGCCGGAGCGGAGCCGTGCGCCTTCCTCGAGGCCGGTGCCGATGTGGCCGAGGACGCGCTCCAGGTGGCTCTCGCCCACCATCGCGCCCATCTCGGTCGCCGGGTCCAGCGGGTCGCCGACCCGCAGTTCCCCAGCCCGGGCGACGATCGCCTCGGTGACGCGTTCGGCGACGGAGGAGTGCACCAGCAGCCGGGAGGGGGCGGTGCACATCTCGCCCTGGTTGAAGAAGATGCCCCAGGCTGCGGTGGCGGCCGCCTGCTCCAGGTCGGGGGCGTCCGGAAGGATGATGTTCGGCGACTTGCCGCCCAACTCCAGCCAGACGCGCTTGAGATTGGAGTCGGCGGCGTAGCGCAGGAAGTGGCGGCCGACCGCCGTGGAGCCGGTGAAGGCCAGGACGTCGACGTCGGGATGGAGACCGATCGCCCGCCCCGCCACCGGTCCGTCACCGGTCACGACGTTGAGCACGCCCGGCGGCAGCCCGGCCTCGGTCGCGATCCGGCCCAGCAGCAGGGCCGACAGCGGGGAGTTCTCCGACGGTTTGAGTACGACCGTGCAGCCTGCCGCCAGTGCCGGGGCGACCTTCCAACTCGCCAGCGTCAGGGGGAAGTTCCAGGGGACTACGGCGCCCACGACACCGGCCGGTTCGCGGGTGATCAGCGCGAGGGCGTCCGGAGCGGTGTGGGGCGACTCGTCGGTGAGCTTGTCCGCCAACTGGCCGTACCAGCGGAAGGTGTTGATCGCGGCCCGCAGTTCGATCCCGTACGCGTCGCTGATCGGCTTGCCCATCTCCAGGCTGATGGTCAGGGCGAGCAACTCCCGCTGTTCTTCCAGGAGTTCGGCGATGCGCAGCAGGATGCGGCCGCGGTCGGCGGGTGCCAGGCGCGGCCAGGGTCCGGAGTCGAAGGCCCGACGTGCGGCGGCCACGGCCAGGTCGACCTCGGCGGGCCGGGCGTCGGCGACCTCGCGCAGGACCTGCCCGTCGCGTGGCGAGACGACCGCGAAGGCGGTTCCTCCGCCCGGCTCGTCCACCCCGTCGATGTGGTGTCCGCCGGGCAGCTCCAGGTCCTTGGCGCGACGCAGCAGGCCGTCGTGGGTGAGGGCCGACATCAACTCTCCTATGTGTGAAGGGGCGGTGCGTAAGGGCTTTGCCCTGATGACCGGGCCGACGGCGGCACCCGGGGAGTGGTGCCGCCGTCAGCCGTGTGCGGGACGTCGGGTGTCGAGCGGCGGGGTCAGTCCGTGGCGGTGTGCCGGTTGCGGGTCAGCCGTGCCACTGCGAGCCCCAGGACCAGCACCGCGGGGACGGTGAGCTGGAGCCAGACGGCGGTGGTCCGGTCGCCGCCGATGAGCGTGGTGAAGTTGTCGATGATCAGCCAGATCGCACCGGCGATGCCGAGCGCGCCCAGAACCGGCGCGACCAGCGTGTTCCACGGCCGGGTGTCGGCACGCGAGCGGCGGAAGAAGAACACCACCGAGACGGAGGTCAGGAAGTACAGGAGCATGATCGCCAGTACGGCGACCCCGCTGAACCAGGAGAAGAGCGTCAGCACCGGGTCCTTGCCCAGGACCGCGAAGGGCATGACCAGGGCCACCGCGATCACGGTCTGGACGAGGCCGGCCAGCCAGGGGGAGTGGCGGCGGTTGAGTGTGGTCAGCCCGTGCGGCAGCAGGCCCTCGCGGCCCAGGGAGAACAGGTAGCGGTTGGCCGAGTTGTGGAAGGCGAGGATGCCGGCGAACAGCGAGGTGGCCAGCAGGATCGGCAGCACGTCGCCCGCCCGGCCGCCGAACTGCGCGGTGATGGGGGCGAAGACGAAGGACGTGGCGTCGCCCGACGCCAGCGCCTTGCCCGCGTCCGCGGTCGCCTTGGAGGCGCCGTGCGCGGAGACCAGCATCCACGAGGTGAAGGCGAAGAAGCCGGTGATCACGGCGACCGACAGATAGGTGGCGCGCGGCACCGTCTTCTTGGGCTCCCGGGCCTCCTCGCCGTAGATGGCGGTGGCCTCGAAGCCGAACATCGACGCCACCGCGAACATCAGCGCCACACCGGGGGCGCCCTGGAGTGCGGCGTGTGGTGAGAAGCTGTCGCCGAAGCCGAGCCCCTCGGGGCCGCCGCCCTTCGCGAAGGTCACGAGGGCGAAGGCGATCAGGATGCTGAACTCCGCCAGGACGAAGACGGCCAGCACCTTGGCGCCCATCTCGATCCCGGCCGCGCCGAGGATCTGGACGATCACCATGGTGACCAGCGTCCACACCCACCATGCGATGTGTGCGCCGGTGTAGTGCTCGACCAGGCCGCTCACCGTCGCGCCGTAGAGCCCGTACATGGCGGCCTGGACCGCGCAGTAGGCGAAGAGCGCGACGCCGGCGCTGCCGGAGCCGGTCGAGCGGCCCAGCCCCTTGCCGATGTACGTGTAGAAGGCGCCGGCGTCCACGACGTGGCGGCCCATGGCGACGAAGCCGATGGAGAAGAGCAGGACCACGACGCCGGCCGCGAGATACGCGGCGGGGGTGCCGGCGCCGTTGCCGATGGCGACGGCGATGGGGACGGCTCCGGCGATGCCGGTCAGCGGGGCCTGGGCGGAGAGGACGAAGAAGAGGATGCCCAGGACGCCGAGGGAATCGGGCTTGAGCCGGCCTGTCATGGATGAATCTTGAGCGGTGTGCGGGGTGACCGCCGTCTGACTGTCCATTCGGATCACCTGTCGGGACGGGGAGGGAGGGATTCGTTTAGGGCCAAACGAGTTGCCTTATCGTGGGACGGAACTATCCGTTTGGCAAGGGGGGTGCGCGAAGAATTTCGCCCGGCTCCCGGCTTCTTGCCGAGCCGTAACCGTCCTGGGCGGGTGGTCAGCGCAACCTGATCGGAAGGCGGGTGATGCTGCGCAGGAACTCGGTGTGGGCGAAGGCGGGCTCGCCGGCGAGTTCGATCGAGCCGAAGCGGTTCACGAGCGTGGTGAGGGCGACGTCGGCCTGGGCGCGGGCGAGCACCTGGCCCGCGCAGCCGTGCTGGCCCGAGCCGAAGGCCAGGTGCCGGCCGGCGTCGAGCGGGCGGGTGTGGTCGAAGCGGTCCGGGTCGGGGAAGGCCTCCGGGTCGCGGTTGGCGGAGCCGATCAGCAGGACCAGGACCTCGCCTGCGGGCACGGTCGTGTCGCCGATGACGGTGTCCTGGGTGGTGAGCCGGGAGACCATCTGTTCCGGGCTCTCGATGCGCAGCACCTCGTTGATGAAGCCGGGCCGGGCCTCGGGGTGGTCGCGGTAGATCCCGATGTACTCGGGGTGCTCGGCGAGCTGCCGGATGCCCTGCACGATCAGGTGCTTGATGTCGAGGTGGCCCACGGCGAAGAAGAGCAGGACCGAGAAGACGACCTCCTTCTCGGTCATGTTCCCCGCCTCCTGCTCGGCGAGGAAGTGGTCGATCAAACCGTCGCCGGGGTGGGCGCGTTTGTGGGCGATCAGGCCGCGGATGTGCTCCTCGTACCACTCGAAGGCCTCGCTCGTGACCCGCCGGTCCTCCTCGTCCGACCCGGGCCCGAGGCTCAGCCCGATGTCGTAGGTGGCCTGCTGGATCTCGAGCATCTCGGTGGGCTCGACGCCGAAGATGTGGCAGATCGTTCGGAAGGTGGAGCGCAGGGCGAGGTCGTCCACCGCGTCGAGGGTGCCGTCGCCCGCGGCCACCTCGTCGAGCACGGCGTCCACGGACGCCTGCATCACCTCGGCCCAGTCCTCCACCGCCTTCGGCGTGAACCATCGGTTGGTGATGCGGCGCAGCCGGGTGTGGTCGGGCGCGTCCTGGCCGAGCACCGTGTGGTGCAGCGGATCGGCCACGCCGAAGTCGAGCCTGCGGACGCTGAGGGTGGGGTTGCGGATCAGCTTCGCGACGTCCGCGTAGCGGGAGACGACGTACACGCCGACCGGGTGCCGGTGGACGGGCGCCTCGCGGCGGAGCCGGGCGTAGTACGGGACGGGGTTCGCGCGGTAGTCGGGGTCGCGGAACGGGAGCAGGTCGACTGTGGCGGCTTCAGCGGTCATGAACCGAGAATTATCCAAATGGAAAGCTTCGTCAACGGTCGGGACGCCCGTAACCGACTCTTTACTCGTACGGAATCAAACGAACCCCGACGGGACAGCGAAAGGCCCCGGACGCGGTACGTCCAGGGCCTGAAAACGCGCAGGTCAAATGGTCATGTGGGGGTGTCGCCGCTACTGTCGCCATCGGCGTCGAGCAGTCGCAGCAGGGCGCGCAGCTCCTCCAGGGCGGAGTCCGTGACCTCGGGCTCGCCGAGGACGAGCTGGTGCAGGACGAGACCGTCGAGCGCGGCGAAGACCAGACGGGTCAGCGCCTTGTCCGCGCCGGCCGGGAGCATACGGCTCAGCTCGCGCTGTGTGGCGTCGAAGTACTCGTCGTACAGCTCGCGGAGATGCGGCAGCAGCTCCGGCCGGCGGCGCGACTCCAGCAGCAGCTCGTACTGGAACGCCTGCGTGTCCGGATCCGCCGTGACCATCTCGGACAGCCCTGCCGAGAAGTCCGCGACCTTGCCGGTGCCGGGTTCGAGGGAGCTGGTGCTCAGCGATGTGCGGATCGTGTGGGTGAGGGCCTCCTCGATCAGCGCGTCGCGCGAGCCGAAGTGGTGCACGACGAGGCCGTGGGTGACCCCGGCCTCCTCCGCGACGGCCCGGTAGGTGAGCTTGCGCAGCCCGCCGCGCGCCACGACACGTACGGCGGCGTTGAGCAGGGCCTCGCGCCCCTCGCCGTAGTGCAGGCGCTTTCGGGGCTTGCGTCGGCTCTTGGGGGCGTCGGCGGAGTCGGTCATGCGGTGACCCTACCTGCCCCCTTCCGCCCGGTACGTCAGCGCCTTGGCGGGCGGATGCCGCGGAACTCCCAGTCGCCGCCGAGCGCAGTGGACAGCACCTCCTCGGACTCGGTGGGCTGGGCGCCGACGTCGGTGCGGATCGCGGTGGGGCCGGTGACGATGTGGTTGGTGAGCCTGCCGAGGCCCTCCACCTCGACCTCGACGACGTCGCCGGGTTGCACGGGGCGGGAGTTGGCCGGGGTGCCGGACAGCAGCACGTCGCCGGGGAAGAGGGTGATGGTGCGGGCGATGTCGGCGACGAGGTAGTGCATGTCCCACTTCATCTCGTCGGTCGAACCGTCCTGCACCACCTGGCCGTTGACGTACGTCTTCAGGCTCTTGCCGCGGAAGTCCCAGTCGGTGACCAGGCCGGGGCCGAGCGGGCAGAGGGTGTCGGAGCCCTTCACCCGGAGCATCGAACCGGCGTCGGTGTCGCGGAAGTCGTGCAGGCCGTAGTCGTTGGCGATCGTGTAGCCCGCGATGAACTCCCCTGCCTCGGCGGCGGAGATGTTCCGCGCCGTCCTCCCGATGACGATGGCGACCTCGCCCTCGTAGTTGAGCCACTTGCAGCCCTCGGGGCGGACGATCGCGCCCTGGTGGGAGTTGAGCGCGGAGGTCGGCTTGTGGAAGTACGTGGGGGTGTCCGGGAGTTGGATCCGGAACTCGTCCACGCGGCTCTGGTGGTTGAGGTGGACGGCGATCACCTTCGACGGCACGACCGGCGGCAGGTGCCGGGCCTCCTCGGTCTTGACGCGTCGGCCGTCCCCGGCGACGAGTTCGTCCCCGTCGACGGTGACCTGGACGGCGGCGCCGTCGAGGAGGATGCGGCGGTATTCGGGCATGGCGGGCCTTCCTAGGGGAGTCGGTGAGGGGTGCCGGTCCAGCCGTCGGCCGGGCGGTCGAACCACAGGTGCACCTGGCCGGTGCCGACGGAGTTCTCGTACTCGCCGTACTGGCGGCCCTTGGCGATGCAGGCCTGTTCGCCCAGTGCGCCGGCCATCATCAGGTAGTGGAAGAACTTCGCCTCGGGCTTGTACTTCCAGAACTCGGCCATGGTGTCGAGGACCTTGTCGTGCCGGCCCTCCTTGAACCAGGCGATGCGCTCGTAGTCCGCGGCGCGGGCCTCGGGCGTGCGGATGTGCACCGGGTCGCTCGCCTCGTGGTCGCGCAGTTCGCGCAGCGGCCAGAAGGTGTGCGACAGCGCGCCGGAGGCGATGAGCAGCACACGCCGCCCGGGGGTCGCGGCGATCCCGTCGGCCAGCGCACGCCCCAGCCGCAGATGGTCCTCCATGTCGCCGGTCTGGCAGACACCGATGGTCACCCACCGCTTGTCCGGCAGCCCCTCGCCGAGGAACTTCCACAGATTGATGGTGGCGTAGTAGATCGGCAGGTACTCGTCGTCGATCGCGGTGATCCAGGTGCCGTGCTTGTCCGCGAACTTCTCGACGTTGCGGGCGAGTTCGGGATCGCCCGGGAAGTCGTACGGCATCCGGCACATCCCCCGCGGCAGCTCCTCGGAGGTGAAGAGCCCTGCGCGGCGCTGCTGGGCGGTCACGACGAACTCGACCGTCGTGGCCCAGTGCGAGTCCAGGACGACGACGGTGTCGTAGTCGTCCCGCTCGAACACCTCCCGGCGCAGCTCCTGGAGCCCGGTGACGAGGGTGATCTCCTTGCCCTCGTTGAGCTCCAGCCGTTCGGCCTCCGGCAGGACGATGGTGGGGACGTGGGCGAGCAGCCCGGCCCCGACGATCTCACCCATGGTTCCGGCTCCATCCGTTGGGGGCGGTCACGGTGTTCTTCAGGTCGCAGTAGAAGTCGAAGCTCCAGGTGCCGCCCTCACGACCGACCCCGGACAGGCGCGAGCCGCCGAACGGGGCCTGCAGGTCCCGTACGAAGAAGCAGTTGACCCAGACCGTGCCCGCGACCAGCTGTGCGGTGACGCGTTCGGCGCGCTCGGGGTCGCCGGTGGCGAGTGTGGCGGCCAGCCCGAAGCGGGTGTCGTTGGCGAGGCGGACGGCCTCGTCCTCGCTGCTGAAGGTCTGCAGGGTCAGGACCGGCCCGAAGACCTCCTCCTGCACGATCTCCGAGTCCTGGGCGACATCGGTGAGCAGGGTCGGCGCGTAGTACTGCCCGTCCTTGCGCTGCCCGCCGATGACCGCGCGGGCCCCGGCCGCGAGCGCCCGCCGCACGAAGCCGTCGATCTTCTCCAGCTGACGGGGATGGATGTTGGGCCCGATGTCGGTGCCCTCGTCCCGCGGATCGCCCTGCTGCAGACTGGTCGCCCTGTCGACAAACCGCCGAGTGAATTCCTCCGCGATCGACTCCTCGACAAGGAAGCGCGTCGCGGCCAGGCAGACCTGCCCGGCGTTGTCGTACTGCTCCACCGCGAGGTCGACGGCGAGATCCAGATCGGCGTCGGCGAACACCAGCAGCGGTGACTTGCCGCCCAGTTCGAGGCTGAGCGGGGTGAGGTTGACGGCGGCCGACTCGGCGATCCGCTTGGCCGTCGGCACCGATCCGGTGAAGCTGATCCGCCGCACGTCCGGGTGCGAGGTGAGGGCGTCGCCGATCTCGGCGCCGTAACCCTGGACGACGTTGAGCACTCCGGCGGGCAGCCCCGCCTCGGCGGCGATGTCCGCGAGCAGGGAGGCGGTCAGCGGCGACCACTCGGCGGGCTTCAGCACCACGGTGTTGCCGGCGGCGAGTGCCGGGGCGACCTTCCAAGTGGCCAGCATCAGCGGGGCGTTCCACGGAGTGATCAGCACACAGGGCCCCGCCGGGTCCCACGAGACATGATTCGTGTGCCCGCGGGTCTCGAAGTCCTCGTTCTCCAACTCCAGCAGCCAGTCGGCAAAGAACCGGAAGTTGTGCGCCACTCGCGGCATCACACCCCGCCGGTGCGAGCGCAACAGGGCGCCGTTGTCGGTGGTCTCGACGATGGCCAGCTCTTCGATCCGCTTCTCCACACCGTCAGCGACGGCATGCAGAATGCGGGCACGCTCGGCACGGGAGGTCGCCGCCCAGCCGGGAAAGGCGGCCTTGGCGGCAGCGACGGCGGCCTGCGCCTCGGCGGGCCCACCGCGGGCGATCTCCCCGAGGACGGCACCGTCGATCGGCGACGAATCGGCGAACGTCTGGGCGGAAGCGACACGTTGACCCCCGATCCAGTGCCGGGTGTCAACGGAAACACCGGAAACGATGATCTTGTCAGGCATGAGAAGGGCTCCATTTCGGACGAGAGGGGGAGGTGTCCTGCCGAGGGCGCGGGGCTGTATCGATATGCGGCTCCGCCGCGCGGGCGCGACCAGCCACGAACAAGCCGCGCATCGACGACGGCCTTACGCGGCGGACGCACCCGACGTGCCCGACTCCAGAAGCCGCCCACCGTCCCAAACCACCCCGACCTGCCGGTAATACGCGGCGATGGGCTCTCGAATCCCCAACCGAGCCAACTCCTCCGTAGGAGCCTCGAAAAGCTCCAACTCGGCGTCCCCGACCCACGGTTGACCGCCCTCGAAGGAATCCGCCCCCGACTCGATCAGCTCGTCGAGCGCAAGCCCCTTGCCCTTCTCGATGGACGGCAGCCACCGGTGATGAACCATCGGATGCCCGTTCACGAAGCCGTTCGTCTCCGACGGCTCCCGCAAGGTCACCACGGCCTGGGCCAGCCTCCGGTCGGCGGCAGCGAGCGTCGCCCCGAACCGCGCCCCCGCCGAAACGTGCGGAGCGGGCCCGTACGGATGGGGCCGCGTCTGATGGATCGACCCGAGCTTCTTCGGATACCCCTGGTGCAGCCCGCGCGCGATGGCGAAGTCCTTGTCGACCCAGATGTACACGCACCGCGAGTACGTCTGCCCCCGGTACTTGCAGCGCACGACCGCGAAGGCCTCCTTGTACTGGGAGAGCACCGGGTCCAGCAGCTCGTCGCCGGAGGCCGAGCAGGACTGCCAGTCGGCCCAGATCAGTGCGACCGCGCCGGGGTCCTCGTCGGCCAACTCCAGTGGCTCGGGCAGCAGTTCACGCACCCGCGCCGGATCGGTCCGGTACTCGACGGTGAGCAGGTCGCCCGAGTAGCGCCACGGCGGCGACGGAATCAGCGACGAGGCACCGCTCGCCGTCTTGGGATGGAAGTAACCACGGAGACTGGACATGGCGGGCGTTCCTTACGCGGTGAGGGCGGGCTGCTCGAGCAGTTCGGCGCGGTGGCGGGCGGCGGCGGACACGGCGGCGGGACCGCCCAGCGCCACGACGCCGACGAGCCGGCCGCCGTGGTGGTAGCCGACGAGGACGTCCGTGGACGGGTCGCCGTGCAGGATCCGTACGTCGTCCTTGCCGAGCACGGGCGCGCCGAAGGACTGGAGCCGGAAGTCGTGCTGGTCGCTCCAGAAGGTGGGCAGCGGCAAGAAGGGCGCCGACTCGGCCTCGACGCCGGTGAGATGGGCGACCAGCACCTTGGCCGCGTGCTTGGCCGTGTCGGTCGGGATGCACCAGTGCTCGACCCGGCGCGGTACGCCGTCGTAGCGGGCGTTGGGGAAGCGGGCCACGTCGCCCACTGCGACCACATCCGGCCGTCCACCGACCCTGAGCTGTTCGTCGGTGAGCACGCCGTCGGAGAGATCGAGCCCGTTGCCGTCCAGCCACTCGGTGTTGGCGAGCGAGCCGACCGACTCCACCACGACGTCGGCGGGCAGCACGGTCCCGTCGTCGAGCACCACGCCGGTGACACGGTCCTCGCCCTCGAACCCGGCGACTCCCGTGCCGAGCGCGAAGCGCACCCCGCGCTGTTCGTGCCGCTCGAGCAGCGTGCGTCCGAGCAGCTCGCCGAGCGGGCCGACCATGGGCAGCGGCAGCGGATCGACCACGGTCACCTCCGCGACGCCGAGTCCTACGGCGGTGGCGGCCACCTCGCAGCCGATGAACCCGGCGCCGACGACGACCACCCGGGCACCGGGCCGGGTCAGCTCGTCCCGCAGGCCCTGTGCGTCGGCGAGGGTGCGGACCGTGTGGCGGCCGGTGAGCGGGCCGGGGCAGCGCAGCCGCCGCGGGCGCATACCGGTGGCGACGACGAGACCGTCGTAGGAGAGCGCCTCGCCGTCGTCGAGCTCGACGATCCGTTCGGCGAGGCGGGCGGCGACGACCCTGGTGCCGAGGCGCCACTGCACGTCGGCCACGCTCGCGCGGGGGCGGAAGGCCAGCGACTCGAAGGGCGCCTTTCCGGCGAGCACCTCCTTGGAGAGCGGCGGCCGGTTGTAGGGCATGTGCGGTTCGTCGCCGACGAGCGTGATGGCCCCGGTCCAGCCGGCCGCGCGCAGCTGCTCGGCGGCGCGCAGGCCGGCCATGGAGGCGCCCGCGACGACGATGTGTCCGGTCACGGGGCTCAGTCCTCGATCCGGATGGCCTGGAGCGGGCACACGTCGGCGGCTTCCTCGACCTCGTCGCGCAGCGCGTCGTCCGGGTCGGAGACGTAGGCCAGGTGCCCGTCGTCGTCCAGCGAGAAGACGTCGGGGGCCGCGAAAACGCACTGGCCGTGGTCCTGGCACTTGTTCATGTCGACGACGACCTTCATGGCCGGTCCTCCTGGGAGTGAGGGCGTCGGGGAGAGGGGGAGTTCGTACAGCTTCGTTTGGCTTCAAACAACATAGAAAGCCGCATGCCCCTGGTCAATAGCTGTCCAGGTGGATAATTTTTTGACCCCACCCCCTTGCGGGTGGATGGGGCCCTTCTTATCGTTTGGCTTCAAACAATCCGTCGGCCGCCGAGGAGATCACGGTGAGCGCATCCGAAACACCGGACGTCCGTCAGTACCAGGAGCGGCTCGCCGCCGAGGGCATCGACGTGGTCCGTGTGACCTATCCCGATCTCATCGGCACCGACCGCGCCCGCGACGTCCTGGTCGAGCAGCTGCCGACGGCGTGCGAGCACGGGCTCGCCTTCTGCCGGGCGGTCTACCACACCTCGCCGCAGGGCGACGTCGTCCCCGTGACCGGCGGCCTGGACGCCGGCCTGCCCGACATCCACGTACGCCCGGACCTGGACACCCTGGTCGCGCTTCCCTGGGAGCCCGGGGTCGCCGCCTGTCTCGGCGAGACCGTCGACCCGGCGACCGGTGCGCCCGCCCCCGAGTCGCCCCGCGACCTGCTGCGCGCGGTCCTCGCCCGGTGCGCCGAGCAGGGGCTGCGCCCGATCGCAGGCCCCGAGCTCGAGTACTTCCTGTGCGACGAGGACCCGGCGTCCCCGAGCGGATGGAAGCGGTACTCCGCGGCCGCCGGCGTCGTCTACACGGCCGGTCTGCGCGCCGACCCCGACAACCACCTGCTGCGCACCCTGCGCCTGCTGCGCGACCTGCGCGTCGGCGTCACCAACGGCAACCACGAATTCGACGGCGGACAGTTCGAGATCAACCTGACCCACTCCGAGGCGCTGTCGGCCGCCGACCGCTCCTTCCGGTTCAAGGCCGCCGTCAAGGAACTCGCGCGCAAGGAGGGCCGGCTCGCCACCTTCATGGCCAAGCCGTTCAACGACGCCGGCGGCTCCGGCTTCCACCTCCATCTCTCGTGCGACGACGAGCAGGGCCGCAACTCCTTCGACGACCCGACGGGTGCCTACGGACTCTCGGCCACCGCCCGCCACGCGATCGCCGGCATCCTCGCCCACGCCCCGGCCCTCGCCGCGCTGGCCAACCCGACCGTGAACTCGTACAAACGCTTCGGCCCGGACACCCTCGCGCCCTGGCTGATCGACTGGGGCCTGGACAACCGCAGCGCCATGGTCCGCATCCCGCCCGAGCGGGGTTCCGGCGCCCGCCTCGAGCTGCGGCTCGGCGACGCGAGCGCCAACCCGTACCTGCTGATCGCGGGCACCATCGCCGCCGCCCTGCTCGGGGTCCAGGCGGGGGAGGAACCGCCCGCCCCGCTGGAGGGCTACGGCTACGACACCGCACGCGCGGCCGTACTCCCCATGAGCCTGCCCGCCGCCCTCGACGCGCTGGAGGCGGACACCGCCCTGACCGAGGTGCTCGGCAAGGACTTCACCACCTCTTACCTCAGCTACAAGCGCAACGAGGTCGAACGCTTCGGGCGGCACGTCACCGACTGGGAGTTCACCGAGTACGCCTACCACCTGTGACGTTTGGGAGCCACCGATGACCGAGATCCTGACCCCGGCCGTGAACGAACCGATGCCGCTCGCCGACGTCGACCTCGCCAACCTCGACAACTTCACCGACGGCATCACGCCCTGGCGGATGTTCCACACCCTGCGCCACGAGGACCCGGTGCACTGGCAGCCGGAGGAGGAGCCCAACTCCGGTTTCTGGGCGGTGACCCGGCACGCGGACATCGCCCGCGTCGACCGTGACGCGGAGACCTTCACCTCGACGAAGTTCGTCAACCTGGAGGAGGTCGACGAGGACCAGATCAAGAAGCGGGCCTCCATCCTGGAGATGGACGGAGTCCGCCACCGGGCCCTGCGCAGCGTGATCCAGCGGCAGTTCGGCGCGAGCGTCATCAACAGCTACGGCGACTTCCTGCGCGGCCTGACCGCCAAGACCCTGGACGCGGCGCTCGCCAAGGGCACCTTCGACTTCGTCGCCGACGTCTCCGCGGACTTCCCGATCAACGTCCTCGCCCGTCTCCTCGACGTGCCGCCGGAGGACAACCAGCAGCTCATCGACTGGGGCAACCGCATCATCGGCAACACCGACCCCGACTACGCGGACGTCCTGCTGCACAGCGCGGAGAGCGAGAAGTACCGCGACCTGCCCTTCCGTTCCCCGGCCTCGATCGAAGTCTTCGAGTACGGACGGGAGTTGGCCCGCCAGCGGCGCGGCGGCGACGGAACCGACCTGGTCTCCAAGCTGGTCAACACCACCCCGCGGGACGGAGTGCCGCTGTCCGCGCAGGACTTCGACAACTACTTCCTGCTCCTGGTCGTCGCCGGCAACGAGACCACCCGCCACACCATCAGCCACTCCATGCTGGCCCTGCTGCAGCACCCGGAGCAGCTCGCCCGCCTCCAGCAGGACCCGTCCCTGATCCCGGGGGCGGTCGAGGAGTTCCTGCGCTGGGCCTCGCCCGTCTACCACTTCCGGCGCACCGCGACCCGGGACGTGGAACTCGGCGGCAAGCAGGTCAAGGAGGGCGACAAGGTCGTCATGTGGTTCGCCTCCGGCAACCGCGACGAGGAGGTCTTCGGCAACCCCTATGACTTCGACGTCACCCGCACCGACAACGACCACGTCACCTTCGGCAAGGGCAGCCCCCACCTGTGCCTGGGCAACCTGCTGGCCCGTACCGAGATCCGCATCATGTTCGAGGAGCTGATCCCGCGGCTGGCGGGCATCCGCCTGGTCGGTGACGTCCCGCGGGTGCGGTCCAACTTCGTCAACGGCATCAAGAAGCTGCCGGTCGAGGTGACCCTGGCCTGAGACCGGGGCCGGCGAGCGGTCCGTGGCTGACCTGCGTCTTGTCTGTGCGACGCCTCGATGGAACGCTCCTGTTCGGGTGACCGGACAGGGGAGCGGTCGGAGCCGACGGACGGGGGAGCGGGCCGATGGAGCTGGAGCTTCGGCATCTGCGCGTGCTGTGCGCGATCGCCGATGCCGGGAGCGTCAGCCGGGCCGCGGTCGACCTGGGCTACTCGCAGCCCGCCATCAGCACCCAACTGCGGCGCATCGAGCGGTACTTCGGCCAGACGCTGTTCGACCGCGGGACGACAGGCGTGAGGCTGACACAGTACGGCCTCGAAGTCGTCGCCCAGGCGCGGGACGTCCTGGCCGGTGCCGCCGCGATCGGCTGCCGTCCGGCCGCCGAGGCCGCGGGATGCCGTAGCACCCTGCGGGTGGCGGCGACCAACTCCCCGGTGCTGTCGGGCCTGGTCTCCCGGGTGCGCGTCCGGCTGCCGGACCTCTCGCTGGCGGTCAGCAGCGTGTACTCCTCCGCGCGGATCGTCGAACTCCTGGAGCAGGGCGCGGTGGACGCGGCCGTCGCCGCGGACTATCCCGGCATGGAGCTCGAGCACGCGGACTCGGTGACGCATCGCGGGATCGTCACCGAGCCCACGTTCGTGGCCCTGTCCTCCCGTCACCGCCTCGGACAGCAGGCCCAGGTCTCGCTCGCCGACCTGGCCGGGGAGGCGTGGTTCCTGACCCCGGACGACGGGGCGGGCTGGCCGGGGGTCTTCTACACCGCCTGTGCGGCGGCCGGTTTCTCGCCGGTCGCCGTGCACGAATTCCTGGGCGACCAGGCGCAGTTGCAGAGCATGATCGCGGACGGTCTCGGGGTGTCCGTCGTCCAGGCGACGCTGCGGCCGATCCCGGACGTGGTGATCAGACCGCTGGTCGGTACGCCGCTGTGGTGCCGTTACGTGCTGGCCTGGCGGCCCGACGCGGTGACCGGGGACGTGGCGGAGACGCTGTTCCAGTCCGCCGCCTCCGCGTACCGCGAACTCGCCGGACGGTCACCGCACTTGAGGGCCTGGGCTGCGCGGACGTGGAGTGACGGCGGGGCGTAGGCGGTAGGGCGGAGAATCCCCGGGCTGCCGGTGTTATGGCTTGTCGGGGCACAGTGCTATGTCACACACCATTGTTGGCGCGGGCCCGCGTTGAGAGGGTGCCTCACACGCCTCACCACCCCGACCGAGGCGCATCCATCCGTGGAGGAGTCCAGATGCGCTACCGCTTCGCGCTGCCCAGACGCGTGCCCGGCGCCCTCACCATCTGCATCGTCCTCGCCGGCCTGCTGTCCACACCGGCCCTTGCGGCACCCCAGGCCCAGCACGCCCCCGCTTCCGTTACGGGCGCCCGGAAGGCGCCGCCGCCCACCGGCTCCGGTGCAGCCGCCACCGATCGTCCCGCCGTACAGCACCGCCCCCTCACTGCAGCCCAGTTGCCGCCGTTGGCACCGCCACCCACTACGCACCACGCAACGGCGGCCGCACCGAAACCGGCCGCGTGCAGCCCCGCCGACTTCGGCCGCAGGACCGGCTCCGCGCTCGTCGCGTTCGTGCAGGCCTCGACCACGGGCTGCGTCAACACCCTGTTCACCGTGACCGGCACCGACGCCCGTGACATCTTCCGCCAGTCCCAGATGGTCACCGTGGCGAACGCCTTCACGCGCGAGGCGCAGCGCTACGGGGGCGACAACGCGTCCGGGGTGTGGCAGCTCGTGCTCTTCCTGCGCGCCGGTTACTACGTGCAGTTCAACCATCCCGCCGACACCGGCCCCTACGGCGCATCCCTGGCCCGATCCACCACCCGCGGCCTGGACGCCTTCTTCGCCAACGGCCGTTCCAGGGACGTCACGTCGGCCAACGGTGATGTCCTGGGAGAGGTGGTCATCCTCACCGACAGTGCAGACCAGCAGGCCCGCTACCTGAAGGTCTACCAGCGGCTGCTCGATGCCTACGACAGCTCCTACGACACCGTTGCCGGCATGCTCGCGGCCGTCAACGACGTCTACACCCCGCTGTGGCGCGGCAATTGGAACACGGACTACGTGAGCGCGGTCACCGCCGACCCGGGCATCGTCCGCACTCTGCGCGCGTTCGCCCTCGCGCACCGGGACCTGCTCGGCACCGACCGCGCCTACCTGGACTCCAACGCCGGGATGAACCTTGCCCGTTACGTCGAGCACCCCGCCCTGCAGTCCACGGTCCGACCGCTGATCAGGGAACTGCTGGCCGCCTCCCGCATCACCGGCTCGACCGCCGCCCTGTGGGTCACCGTGGCCTGGCAGGCCGACTACTACGACCGCGCCCAGTGCTCGTACTACGACATCTGCGACCTGACCGCCCGGCTGACGAACGCGGCGCTGCCCATCACCCACGCCTGCGACGCACAACACACCATCCAGGCCCAGGCGTTGACCCCCGCCGACCTCGACGCCGCCTGCGCCAGCGTGCTCGGCCAGGATCCGTACTTCCACGCTCTCGTCGGGGACGACGGGCCGATCCCCGGTCAGTACGCGTCGACCATCCACCTCGTCGTCTTCTCCAGCCGTGCCGACTACCAGACGTACGCCGGAGCGATCTACGGGGTGAACACGGACAACGGCGGCATCACCATGGGCGGAGACCCCACCGACCCCGCCAACCAGCCCATGTCGATCATGTACCAGAAGAGCGTCGACAACGGCTTCCCGGCCCGGATCTGGAACCTCAACCACGAGTACACCCACTTCATGGACGCCCGCGACGACATGAAGGGCGACTTCGCCACGCAGACATCCGTGCCGGACGTGTGGTGGATCGAGGGCCTGGCCGAGTACGTCTCCTACGGCTACCGCGGCATCGCCGACACCCAGGCGGTCGCCGAAGCGGCCAAGCACACCTACAAGTTGAGCACGCTGTTCCAGAACACCTACGCCAACAGCGACGTGACCCGCACCTACCCCTGGGGCTATCTCGCGGCCCGCTACATGTTCGAGAAACACCCGGCGGACATCCAGCGCATGCTCGCCCGCTTCCGCGTCGGCGACTACCCGGGCGGCTACGCCGTCTACAACTCGGACATCGGCACCCGCTACGACGCCGACTTCGACGCGTGGCTCACGGCGTGCGCCTCCGGCGCATGCGCGACACCGTGAACCGATCCGGGGCGATTACCGAACGTGTTGGCCGGGGAGTTCGTTGAGGACGGGGCGGCAGGTGCGCCAGTGTTGCGGCCATGGACCGCGACCGGATCACCCCCCACCGTCCGACCCGCCGTCAACTCCTCGCCGCCGCAGGCGCCTTGCCCCTCGTGGGCGCGGCCCCTGCGGCGGCTGCACCATCCCGCACCGGCACCCCCACCCTGTCGTTCACCCGGGCCACCAACGGCTCGGCCACCCTCGCACCCTCAGGCGGCCATCTGGTCGCCGAGGTGCAGGGCACCCTGTGGTCCCTGCCCCGCACCGGCGGCCCGGCCCGCCCCCTGACCCCGCCGGACCTCGAACCCAACCGGCCCGCCCACTCCCCGGACGGCGAACTGATCGCCTTCTGCGCCTACCGCGACGGCGGATTCCACCTCTGGACCGTCCGCCCAGACGGCTCCGACCTGCGCCGGCGTACCGAAGGCCCCTGGGACGACCGCGGCCCGGCCTGGTCGCCCGACGGCACCCGGCTCGCCTTCGCCTCCGAACGCGGCGGCGACCCGGTCACCGGCAGCCCGTACCGCATCCACGTCCTGGACCTGCCCACCGGCCGCATCACCCGCGTCACCGGCCTGCCCAGCCAGGACGGCCCCCTGCAGGACGGCCCCTGGGAGGACTTCGACCCCGCCTGGTCCCCGGACGGCACCCGCATCCTGTTCGTCCGCGCGAAGACGGTCACCACCGCCCTGGGTCTGACCGTCGAGGCCCGCACCATCGCCGCCGTCCCCGCCGACGGCACCGGCCCGGTCGCCGTACGGCACACCGAGACCGAAGCCGCGCAGGTCATGACCCCCGCCCTCGCCCCCGACGGCCGCCTCGCCCACCTGCGCACCACCGCAGCCCCGAACGGCTCCTGCACGCTCGTCGTCGACGGCCACCCCGTCCCGCTCACCGGCGACATCGCCCCGGTGCCCCCGCGCTGGACGCGGTCGGGCGAACTGCTCCTCACCCTCGACGGCGCCTTCACCCTCGTACGACCGGAAAGACCCGATCAGCCGGAGACCATCCCCTTCGAGGGCGTGCTCGGCGTGCAGCGGCCGCGGTACCGGACCAAGGCGTACGACCTGGGGGAGGCGGGCCGGGCCCGTCCGGTGCGCGGCATCCATCTGCCCGCGCTCTCGCCCGACGGCCGGCAGATCGCCTTCGCTGCTCTCAACTCGCTGTGGCTGGCCGGGAGTTCGGGCGGGCGTCCGCCGCGACGGCTGCGCACGGCGTCCTCCACCAGCTATCTGCTCGCGCCCGCGTGGGCCCCCGACGGGCGGTCGCTCATCCACGTCGACGACCGCGACGGGCTCCTCGGCGTGTACCGGCACGATCTCGCCACCGGCGAGCAGACCGCGCTCGCGACCGGCGGCCGGGTCCATCCCGCGCTCTCACCCGACGGGCAGCGGCTCGCCTGCCTCGACCTGACCGGCAGGCTCCTCGTCCGCGACCTGGCCTCCGGCGAGGAACGCGTCCTGGCCGCACCGCTCGGCGGGGGCGGGCTGCCCGGCCGCCCCAGCTGGTCGCCGGACGGCCGCCACCTCGCCCTGTGCGACCGCAACCGCCTCAACTCCCGCTTCCGGGAGGGCTACAACCTCGTCCGGATCGTCGACACGACGACCGGCGCCGACCGTCTCCACCTGGTGGCGCCCCACACGTCGATCGCCGACCGGTACGACTCCGGGCCCGTCTGGGCGCCCGACGGCCGCTGGATGGCGGTGATCGTCGACTCGGCGCTGTGCCTGCTGCCGGTCGGCCCCGACGGCACCCCGCGCGGCGACCTGCGCACCCTCACCGGCGAACCGGCCGACCACCCTTCCTGGTCCGGCGACTCGGCCACCCTGCTGTATCTGTCCGCCGGGCGGTTGCGACTCGTCGGCGTCGACGGCGGCGACGCGCGTACCGTCCGCGTCCCCCTGGACGCCCCGAGACCCGCACCCGCGGATGCGGTGGTGCACGCCGGACGTCTGTGGGACGGCACCGGCGAGACGACCCGCGACGACGTCGACATCGTCGTAAGTCGTGGACGCATCACGGCAGTTGAGCCCCACCGATCCGCGCGGCGGTCCGCTCTGCGCCGTATCGACGCCTCGGACCGCACCGTGATCCCCGGGCTGTGGGACACCCACACCCACCCCTGGCAGAGCACCTACGGCGGCCGTCAGACCGCCGGGCAGCTCACCTACGGCATCACCACGGCCGTCTCCTTGGGCGGCTTCGCCTACGAACAGGCCCGTATCCGGGAGGCGGTGGCCACAGGGCAGCTCGCCGGGCCCCGGCTGCTGACCACCGGCGAACTCCTCGACGGGGCCCGTGTCGCCTACAGCATGGGCCGCGCGCACCGGACCCGGCAGGGGCTGCGCCGCTCGCTGGAGCGGGGTGCGGCGCTGGACTGGGACTTCGTCAAGACCTATGTGCGGGCGCCCGGTTGGGTCATGGAGGAGGCCGCCCGTTTCGCCCACGACCGGCTCGGCGTACGTGCCGGAGGCCATCTGCTCTCGCCCGGTGTCCAGCTCGGCCAGGATCTGACGACCCATCTGCAGGCCACGCAGCGCGCCGAGTTCGGGCATGCCATCACGGCCAAGGGGTGTGCGTACCAGGACGTGGTGGAGATCTACACCGCGCACGGCGTGGACTTCTCGCTGATCGCGACCCCGTTCACGGCCGCACCGCTCCTCGGCGCGGATCCCGCCCTCGCCGACGATCCCCGGGTCACGGTGGTGATGCCTCCGTGGGACACGGCCGCGGTCCGGCAGGCGGCCGGTGTTCCGCCGACCGCCGCCCAACTCGCGACCCTGCGCACGGAGACCGACATCTACCGGCGGATCCTTGCCCGCGGTGGCCTCGTCGCCCTCGGCACCGACCAGCCGCTCGTGCCCGTCGGTCTCGCTCTGCACCTGGGCCTGCGCGCCCTGCACCGGGGCGGTCTGTCGCCGGCCCAGGCCCTGCGCACCGCGACCGTCCTGCCCGCCCGGCTCTTCGGCGTCGACCGCGATCTCGGGACGGTGGAGGAGGGCCGGCTCGCCGACCTGACGGTCGTCGACGGCGATCCGTTCTCGGACTTCGCGACCCTTGTCCGTACCGTCGCCGTCCTCAGAGGCGGTATGTCATATAGCACTGAGCAGTTGGTCGCCGCCTTCGAGCCCTCGGCCCGCCGCACCTCCGCCGCCACCGAGGACTGGCTGGACCTGGGGCGCCTGATGCGAAGGGGCGGCTGCTGTGACGCCCACGGAACCCTGGAGGCTTCTGTTCCCTTGATCTGACTTGTCCGATTCCGGTGCGGCGCGCACGCTGGGTCTGTGAGGACCCTCACCGCGCGAATAGAGCAAGAATGGCCACTTTTGTTCAAGGAAACGGTCACTCCGGGTGGTCAGGCGACGTCGCGACAGTAACCGTCGGCCTGGACGGCATCGTCACGGGATGGAGCGAGGGTGCTCGGCGGCTGCTGGGCCATCGGGCGCCGGAGGTCGTGGGGCGCGCCGCGGCCGATCTGCTCCTCGACCGGGAGGCACCCGAGGCCGCCGGGTTCTCCTTTGCCGGATCCCGGGAATGGAGCGGTACGGCGGCCCTGCGGCACCGCGACGGCCACCGGGTCGACGTGACTCTGCACGCTCATCCGTCCCTGGGTGTCGACGGCTCGCCCCAGGGCTTCGTCGTGACCGTCACCACCGCTGCCGCCGGCTCGGAGCGCGACCGGAGGATGGTGGAGTGGGCGTTCGCCCAGGCCTCGATCCCGCTCTCCACGTACAGCGCCGCGTCCGGCTCATGGCATCCGAACGCGGCCGCCGAGGGCGAGGAGCGTGCCGTCGAGATCGCGGGCGCCGACGAAGACCTGCTGAGCTGCGTGCGCCGGGTCGCCGAGGAGGCCACGCCGATGCGCTACGAGCGCATCGCCCCGGAGCCGTCCGCCGCCTCCACCCCGGCCGGCGCCCGGCATCGCGCCTGGATCGTCGAGCTCTGGCCCGTCCGGGACCCCGCCACCGGCGAGGTCGTCGGCGTGGGCACCGCCGCCTTCGACAGCACCGACCGGCACTCGGCCCGTCAGCGGCTGGTCCTGCTGCAGGAGGCGGGCAGCCGCATCGGCACCACCCTGAACGTGACCCGCACCGCGAAGGAACTCGCCGATCTGGTCGTCCCGCGGCTCGCCGACTTCGTCAGCGTGGACCTGCTCGAGTCCGTGCTGCGCGGCGAGGAGCCGACACCGGGACCGGTCGACGCGGCCGTGGTGCTGCGCAGGGTCGCGCACCAGTCCACCGCGGAGGGCGACAGCGTGCCGGAGGCCGCCATCGCCCTCGGCGGGATCGACACCTACCCGCCGTTCTCGCCGCCGGCCCGCTGTCTCGCCGTCGGGCGACCCGTGCTCAGCGGCGCAGGCGACCCCGACTTCGCCCGCTGGGTCGCCGGGCACGAGACCCGCACCGCACGCGTCGAGGCGTACGGCTTCCACTCCCTGATCGCCACCCCGCTGCGCGCCCGCGGTACCACCCTCGGCGTCGCGGTCTTCGTCCGCGCCGAAGGCTCCGCGCCCTTCGAACAGGACGACCTGCTCCTCGCCGAGGAACTCGCCGGACGGGCCGCCGTCGGCGTGGACAACGCCCGCCGCTACACCCGCGAACGCACCAACGCCCTCACCCTCCAGCGCAGTCTGCTCCCGCGTGACCTGCCCAAACAGGCAGCCGTCGAGGTCGCGTCCCGCTATCTGCCGGCCGGTAGGGGCGCCGGAGTGGGCGGCGACTGGTTCGACGTCGTGCCCCTGTCCGGCACCCGTGTCGCCCTGGTCGTCGGTGACGTCGTCGGACACGGCATCCACGCCTCTGCCACCATGGGCCGGCTGCGCACCGCCGTACGCACCCTCGCCGACGTCGATCTGCCCCCGGACGAACTCCTCACCCACCTCGACGACCTGGTCATCCATCTCGCCACGGACAGGGACGAGGTCGCACCGAACGAGCCGTACGTCGTCAGCGGTGAGATCGGCGCGACCTGTCTGTACGCCGTCTACGACCCGGTCTCCCGCATCTGCACCTTTGCCAGTGCCGGCCACGTCCCGCCCGCCGTGCTGCTGCCCGACGGCACGGTCAGCGTGGTCCGCCTCACCCCCGGTCCGCTGCTCGGCGTCGGCGGTCTGCCCTTCGAGTCCACCGAACTGGAACTGCCCGAGGGCAGTCTGCTGGCCTTCTGCACCGACGGTCTGATCGAGGCCCGCGACCGCGACATGGGGCTCGGCCTCGACCGGCTCTGCGAGGCGCTGGCCAGCCCCGTTCCGTCGCTCGAGGTCACCTGCGACACCATCCTCAAGGCCCTGCTGCCCGACAGTCCCGCCGACGACGTGGCCCTGCTCCTCGCCCGCACCCGCGCCCTGCACGCCGACCAGGTCGCCGCCTGGTCCCTGCCCTCCGACCCCGCGATCGTGGCCGACGCCCGCGCCCAGGCCGCCCGCCAGCTCGCGGCCTGGGGGCTCGAGGACGCGGCGTTCGTCACCGAGCTGGTGGTGAGCGAACTGGTCACCAACGCCATCCGCTACGGCGCCGTACCCATCGGACTCCGGCTGATCCGGGACCGCACGCTGATCTGCGAGGTGTCCGACGCCAGCAACACCGCCCCGCACCTGCGCCGGGCCCGCACCTACGACGAGGGCGGCCGCGGACTGCACATGGTCGCCCAGCTCACCCAGGGCTGGGGCGCCCGGCAGACCGCCGTCGGCAAGACCATCTGGGCCGAACAACCACTTCCGGCCGGCTGACCATGGCAGCGCGCACCAGGGACCCGACGACGGCGCGCTCCGCGGGCACCGGCGGCTCGACGCACACGCTGGGACTGCTCTACCCGCCGGCCGGCCGCCTGCGGGACTACACCACGATGCAGCTCGCCTTCGTCGGCGGCATCGCCGAGGCCGCCGCCACCCACGGCTACGACCTGCTGTTCTCGCCCTGTGCGGGCCACGACGAGCCCTCGCTGCGGCGGATGGTGGACGAGCCGCGGGTCGACGGCATCATCGTCATGGAGATCCGCCGGGACGACGACCGCGTCGAGTATCTGGCCGAGGCGGGCTTCCCCTTCGTGGCCATCGGCCGCAACCACCGCACCGACGCGGCCGGCTGGGTCGACCTGGACTTCGCCGGCCTCGCGGGCAGGTGCGTCCAGCACCTCGCCGACCTCGGCCACACCCGCATCGCCTTCGTCAACCGGTCGGAGGAGCTCTTCAACAGCGGGTACGGCTTCGCCCGGCTCGGCGACGAGGGCTACACCGAGGCGATGAAGAAACTGCTGCTCACCCCCCGCCCGTATCTCTGCGGCGACGACGTCGCCTCCGGCGAGCAGGTCGTCGAACGGATCCTGCTGGACGACCCGGCGACCACCTCCCTGGTCACCCAGAACGAGGCCGCCCTGGAGGGCATCTACCGCGGGCTCAACCGGCACGGCCGCGCCGTGCCGCGCGACTTCTCCGTCGTCGGCGTGGCGGCCAGCCCCTGGGCCGAGCAGGTGACCCCGCCGCTGACCGCCGCGGAGATACCCGCCAAGGAGATGAGCCGGGTCGCCGTGGACCTGATGATGCGGCGCCTGCGCTCACCCGACACGCCTCCCCGCCACGTCCTGCTGAAACCCCTGATCACCCTGCGCGCCAGCACGGGGCGCTGCCGACCGGTACCCGGTTCGGAACCCGAGCCGGAATTCCCGGATTTCGACCTTGATTTCTGATACGTCGGTTTCGGCAACGCCGATCACCGTCCCCGATCTCCAACCCCTGGGAGCAGCTCATGTCGTCGACCCTCGACCGCCGCGGCTTCCTGCGCACGTCCGGAGCGGCAACGGCCGCTGCCACCGTCGGCCTCGGCCTCGGCGGAGCCCTCACCTCGTGCAGCTCGCAGGAGTCGGGCCCGGTCACCCTCAAGTGGTGGGACTACTTCACCCTGGACAACTTCCAGCCCGGAATGAACCGCCTGATCAAGGACATCGAGGCCGGCGTCCCTGACGTGAAGATCGAGCGGCGGACCTTCCCTTTCGCCGAGCTCGACCGGCAGATCGCCCTCGCCGCGATCTCCGGCGACCTCCCGGACATCGCCATCGTCGACAACGTCGCCATGAACACCCTCGGAGGCAACAACCTCCTCGCCGACCTTACCGACAAGGTCGAGAAGTGGGGCCAGGCCGACCAGTACTACAAGGGCCCCTGGGACGGCTGCCAGGTCGGCGGCAAGACCCTCGGCATCCCCAACAACAGCAACTGTCTCGCCCTCTACTGCAACACCGCGATGCTCAAGTCCGCCGGCCTGAGACCCCCCACCACCTGGGACGAACTCGCCTCCACCGCGAACCGGCTGACCAGCGGCGACCGCTACGGCCTTGCCCTGAGCGCGATCAAGACGGAGGAGGGCGTCTTCCAGTTCCTGCCGTTCCTGTGGCAGGCGGGCGGCGACCTCGACACCTTCAGCACGTACGGAGCGACGGCGCTCGCCTTCCTCGACGACCTGATCGCCAAGGGCTCGCTGTCCGAACAGTGCGTGGGCTGGACCCAGCAGGACGCCAACACCCGGTTCCTCAACCAGCGCGCCGCGATGCAGATCAACGGCCCCTGGCAGATCCCCACCCTGAAGAAGGCGGCCTTCGACTGGAACGTCGTCGCCCTGCCCCGCGACAAGGCGGCCGCCACCTGCCTGGGCGGCGAGAACTGGGTGCTGATGAAGAGCAGCAAGCACGTGGACAAGGGGTGGGAGGTCCTGGAGTACACCCAGCGCCCGTCGGTGCTCGTGCCCTACCTGGTGTCCTTCGGTGAACTCCCCGCCCGCAAGGACCTCGCCGACAAGGGCACCTGGGCCTCCGACCCGGCCCTGCGGCTCTTCCTCAGCCAGCTGCCGCTCGCCCGCCCGCGCCAGTACGGCGCCCACTACGCCGAGGCCTCGCAGACGGTCGCGGAGGCGGAGCAGGCCGTACTCGCCGGGTCCGCGTCCCCGTCGGCGGCGGCCAAGACCGCGGCCGTCAAGATCGACAAAGCGCTGGGCGAGCAATGAAAAGCCCTGGGCGGGCAACGAGGCGGCCTCCCTTGCGGAGGAGCAGCCCGCTCTCCCCGTCCGCACGCCGCCGACGCGAGGGCTACCTGTTCTGTCTGCCCGGCCTGACCTTCCTCGCCCTCTTCCTCGCCTACCCGCTCCTCTACAACGTCTGGACGTCCGTCCACGACGTCGACCTGGGCCAGCTCCTCGGCGGCGCCGAGCGGTTCAACGGCCTGGACAACTACCGGGCCGTGGTCGACGACCCGGCCTTCTGGCACTCCGTACGCCTCTCGCTGGTCTTCACCGTGGGCTCGCTGCTGCTGCAGTTCACCGTCGGCTTCGCCCTGGCCCTGCTCTTCGCCCGCCCGTTTCCCTTCAACGGCCTGCTGCGCTCGCTGCTGCTGGTCGCCTGGCTGCTCCCGCCGGTGGTCAGCGGCACCCTCTTCCGCTGGCTGCTGGACGCGGAGTCCGGCGCCTACAACGCCCTGCTGGACGCGGTCGGCCTGGGCAGCCTGTCCCACGACTGGCTCACCGACCCGTCCACCTCGCTGGCGGGGGTGGTCTTCGCCAACGTCTGGGTCGGTGTGCCCTTCAACATGCTGCTGCTCCTGGTCGGACTGCACACCATCGACCCCGAACTCCACGAGGCCGCCGCCATCGACGGCGCGGGCGCCTGGCAGCGCTTCCGCCACATCACGCTGCCGCTGATGCGGCCGGTGTCGGTGACGGTCCTCCTGCTCGGCCTCGTCTACACGTTCAAGGTCTTCGACCTCGTCTTCGTGATGACGGGCGGCGGCCCCGTCGACGCCACCCGCGTCCTCTCCCTCTACGTCTACGAGGTCTTCTTCACGTTCTTCCGCTTCGGCCAGGGCGCCGCCGCCGGCCTGCTGCTGCTCGTCGTACCGCTGCTGGCGGGAGTGTTCTACGTACGACGGCTGCGGCGGGAGGAAGGGGCGTCGCCGGGAGGTGCCGTATGAAACCGAGAGTCCACCCCTGGCTGCTCACCGCGGCCGCCACCGTCGTCACCGCGGTCTTCCTGCTGCCGGTGTACTGGATGGCGAAGACCAGCGTCACGCCACCGGACCGCATCGAGGCCCCGACCCCGCAGTGGGTGCCCACCCCCGTCACCGGTGAGAACTACTCGACGGCGCTGGGCTATTCGGGACTGACCAGGGCTCTGCTCAACAGTCTGGTCATCTCCTGCGGGGTGGTGGCGCTCACCCTGCTGCTCGGCGTCCCGCTCGCCTACGCGCTCGCCCGGATCCGGATGCGCGGTTCCGGCACGATGGTGCTCGCGCTCCTGGTCGCCCAACTCCCGCCCGCCATCGTGCTGGCGGCACCGCTGTTCATCCTCGAACGCCGGGCCGGGCTCGCCGACAGCTACCTGGGTCTCGTCCTCGCCGACACCACGCTCACCCTGCCCTTCACGGTGATCGTGCTGCGGCCCGTACTGCGCAGTGTGCCACCCGAGTTGGAGGAGGCCGCCCAGATCGACGGCTGCGGACTGCCGGGCGTGCTGCTGCGCGTCGTGCTTCCGCTGATGGTGCCCGGAGTGGTCGCGGCGGCCGGGCTGTCCTTCCTGATCGCCTGGGGCGAGTTCCTGTTCGGCCTCACCCTCGCCCAGGGGCCGGACGTCCAGCCCGTCACCGTCCTGCTCAACTCCTTCGTCGGCCGGCACGGGACGTCATGGGGCGCCCTGATGGCCACCGCCACTCTCATCAGCATCCCGGTGGTCTGCGTCTTCGCCGTCTTCCAGCGCTTCATCGTCGGCGGGCTCACCGCGGGCAGCGTCAGGGGCTGACGACCGCCATGTCCTCCCTGCACCCCCGGGACCACACGCCCTTCGTGGCGCCACCCCCGCCCCTGATCCCCGCCGGGCCCACCGCACTCGACCCGGTGGTCGGCGCCTCCGTCACGCACGCCGACAAGGACGGCGCGACCCTCGGCGTACGCACCGCGGCCGGACGCACCGGCACCCTCCGTCTGCGCCCCGCGACGGCCGGCACGCTCCGCATCACGCTACGGATGGCCGACACACCGACGGCCCCCCGGGCCCCGCTCGTCACCCCACCCACGGACCCCGGCTGCACCGCCGATCGGGCGCCGGACACGCTCACCCTGCACCTCGACGCACTCCGCGCGGACATCCAACTCAAGCCATTCGCCATGGAATTGACAGATGCTCAGGGCAGGGCTCTGCGCCAGGCCACCGACGTGAGCGACCCCAGCGACCGTACGACCGTGCTGCCGCTCGGCGTCACCGAACTCACCGACGGCCGCCTCGCCCACCACGACAGCTGGATCACCGAACCCGACGAGCACTTCTACGGCCTGGGCGAGCGCTTCACCGGCCTCGATCTGCGCGGGCAGCGGGTCGACTGCTGGGTGGCGGACGCCCAGGGCACGACCGGCACCCGCTCCTACAAGGCGGTCCCGTTCCTGCTCTCCAGCCGGGGCTACGCCGTCCTCGTGGACACCACGACCGCGGCGGCCTTCGACCTCGCCCACAGCAACACCGGCGCCTGGTCGCTGACCGTCCCCGACGAGGTCCTCGACTACTACGTCATCACCGGCACACCGGCCGAGTGCCTGACCGCCTACCGCGACCTGACCGGCCCCGCCCTGCTGCCGCCCGAGTGGGCCTTCGGCCCCTGGATCTCCGGCGGCTTCCGCCCGGACAGCGCGGCCGAGGTACGCGAGCGCGCCCGCGCCATCCGCGAACGCGGCTTCCCCTGCGCCGTGTTGCACATCGACACGTACTGGCAGCGGCGCGGCTGCTGGTCCGACATGAGCTGGGACACCGAGGCGTTCCCGGACCCGGCCGGGCTGATGGCGGACCTGGCCGGACAGGGCTTCCACGTCTCGCTCTGGATGAACCCGTATGTCGGCGTCGACAGCCCGTACTTCACCGAGGCGGACGCCAACGGGTGGTTCCTGCACACCACTTGCGGCGACACATACGTCGCCCAGGTCTGGGGCGGTGCACACCCTGACTCGGCCGTACTGGATCTCACCCACCCCGAAGCCGCCGACTGGTTCCGGTCCCGTGTCCGCCAGGCCCTTGAAAGCGGTGCCTCGGTCCTGAAGACCGACTTCGGCGAGGCGGTTCCGGCCGACGCGGTCGCCCACAACGGCATGACCGGCGACCGTCTGCACAACCTCTACCCGCTCCTCTTCAACGACCTGGTCGCCGAAGTCACCCGGGAGACGGGAGCGGGCCACGGCCTGACCTGGGGCCGCTCCACCTGGACCGGCGGCCAGCGACACGGCGCCAAATGGACCGGCGACCCCAACGCCGGCTGGCCCGACCTCGCCGCCACCCTCCGCGCGGGCCTGTCGCTCTCCCTCTCCGGCCACCCCTTCTGGAGCCACGACATCGGCGGCTTCCACGGCACACCGGAGCCCGAACTCTTCGTCCGCTGGGCCCAGTTCGGCCTGCTGTCACCCCTGGCCCGCTTCCACGGCATGACGTCCCGCCTGCCCTGGGACTTCGGCGAGGAGGCCTACGCGGCCGTCCTGCACGCGGCCCGCCTCCGCACGAGCCTGCTGCCCTACGTCCACTCGGCCGCGGCCGACGCGGTCCGCACCGGCGAGCCACTGGCCCGCCCCATGCCCCTGGACCACCCCGACCGCCCGGACGCCCACGCCGCCGACCTCCAATACCTGCTGGGCCCGGACCTGCTGGTGGCGCCGCTGTATGCGCCGGGCGGCCGGAGACAGGTGTGGTTCCCGCCGGGGGAGTGGCTGCCGTACACAGGCGCCGGCGCCCCGATCACGGGCCCGACCTGGCACCGCGTCGACATTCCGCTGGCCACCGCTCCCCTTTGGCTACGGGCCGGTGCCGATGTGCGGGGACTGCCGGTCGCCGCCGAGCTGCCGTAGCTCCGGCCGATCGGACGGTCCCCCGTGCCGTCCGACCGGCCGTCGGCTGTACAAACCGGACGGCGGCTGTACAAGCGGAACGCTATCGGCCGGCGGTCGACCGGGTCTTGGACGAATCTGCACTCGGCGAGAGGGCCACCGCCCCTTCCACCCGGCGCGCGGCCACCATCTGTCCGGGTGTGGTGCCGGCGATGGCCCGGAAGTCGCGGTTGAGGTGCGCCTGGTCGTAGAAGCCGCAGATCGTCGAGATCTCGGTCAGGCTCGTGGTCCCGCGGTTGAGGAGTGCCACGGCGCGGCGGAAGCGGAGCACGCGGGCGGACGCCTTGGGCGGCAGGCCGACCTGCTGGGTGAAGCGCCGGGTCAAGTAGCCCTGGCTCCAGCCCACTTCGGCGGCGATACGGGCGATCGGGATCGCCCCCGCACTGCCCGTGAGCAGGTGCCAGGCGTGGGTGACCTCGGGTGTGGGTTCCGGGCCGAAGTCGAGGCGGGCGAGCAGCGCCGCGTCCAGCAGGTCGAACCGGGCCGCCCAGTCCCGGGTGGACGCCAGCCGCTCCACCAGGAATCCGGCGGCGGGCCCCAGCACGTCCTCGATCTCGATGGCCAGGTTCGTCAACTCGCTCATCGGCAGCCCGAACAGCCGGTAGGCGCCCAGCGGCGTGAACTCGACCCGGATCGCCTCCTGGCCGCCGGGATGCACACAGATCGCGGGCCGGTCCTCCACCCCCACCACCAGCGACCCGATCCTGCCGCTGTCCCCGCCCGGCACGCCTAATCGCCGGACCTGGGAGAACGGCTCCGCGAGGTTGATCAGGAGGGTCGCGTGCCCGGTCGGCACCAACCGCGCCCGATACGGCGAGGTCACCGCCTCCCAGTAGCCGACGTAGCTGCGCAGGAACGGCCGTAACCCTGGATGCCAGGGCCGTGTGACCCGCCACAGACCACCGAGCCGCGCGATCTCGACCGCACCCGCACCGGCCACACCGCCGAGTGCACCATGAACCACCAAGAGGCTCCCCTCACCTGCCTCCCCGTGCTTCTCAGTATCCCTGCCGTCGCACCCAACTCGCGACTACAGCCGGACGAGTTCGCCGTCGGTGCGCGGAGCGGTGTTCGCCGGGTCGTCCTCCCCGCTGTCGGGGCGTACGTGGCCCGGGCGGCCGGCGAGGAGCCCTGCGAGCGCCTCCGGCACGACCAGAGCGATCAGCACGGCGAGGGGCACGCGCCAGCCGGCCGTGATGTTGTGGAGGACCCCTATGGCGAGAGGGCCGAGGCCGGCCAGCAGGTATCCGACGGTCTGCGCCATCCCCGACAGGCCGGCGGCGGTCTGCGGGCCGTCCGTGCGCAGCCCGAGCAGCGTGATCGCCAGCGGGAAGGCGCTGCCGGTCGCCGCACCGAGCAGGCACACCCACACCCAGCCGAAGGCGGGGGCCAGCAACAGACCGGCCAGGGAGGCCAGTTTCGCCGTGACCACAGCCACGACGAGGAGTTGCTGGCTGCGCATCCGGGCGGCGACGAGGGGCACGACGAAGCCCAGCGGGATGCCGACGGTCAGCATCACCGACGTCATCAACCCGGCCTGGGCGGGTGTGTAGCCGTACACCTGCATGATCTGCGGCAGCCACGCCACCAGGACGTAGAACATCAGCGACACCAGCCCGAGGAACGCCGACACCCACCAGGCGAGTGCGCACCGCAACAGCGATCCGCCCGCTGTTCTCGGCATCGGCGGTGGTGTCCTGCGATGCCGTCCGTCCGCTCCGGGGGCGGCCAGCAGCCCCCACACCGCTACGGCGGGTACCGCGGGCACCGCCCACACGGCCAGGGCGAACTGCCACCCGGCAGCGGTGCACAGCGGTACCGCGGCTCCGGCGGCGAGCGCCCCGGAGAGGGCCATGAGGGTCATGGTGAGGCCGGTCAACAGGCCGATCCGGTGGGCGAAGTGGTCCTTGATGAGCGCGGGCAGCAGTACGTTCCCGACCGCGATGCCCGCCCCGGACAGCACCGTTCCGGCGAACAGCGCGGCCGGCCACGGAAGTGCCCGTACGACGGCGCCGAGCGCCAGCACCCCGACCGCCGTGCACACGGCTGCCTGCGTTCCGAACCGGCGGGCCAGCCGGGGCGCGAGCCAGGCGAAGGCGCCCAGGCACAGCACCGGCAGCGTCGCCAGCACGCCGACCTGGGTGCCGGACAGGGCGAGCGCGCGCTGCAACTGCCCGATGAGCGGCGGCATTCCGGTGATCGCCGCGCGGAGATTGATGGTCAGCAGAATCAGACCGGCGAGGAGCCACAGCCTGGTTTTCACGTTTCCCCCAAGGACGTGACGGCGGCCCCCTCCTCGGTCCCGGGAGAGGGCCGCCGGGCTTGCAAGGTGTGGTCCGGTCAGATGCTCACGCCGTGGTCGACCGGACACTTCGCCTTGCCCGCGCTGCGGAACGCCGCACCGGAGACGGGTGTGCCGAGCTCCTTGAGGATCTCGTCGGACAGCAGGTCCTGCTTGCCCTTCAGGGCGTCGGCGACCTTGGTGTCGGCGACGAACACCAGCTCGGCGGCGATGTTGTCCTGGACGATCCGCGCCAGGTTGTCCAGCGCCACCCCGATCGGGTCCGACGGCAGCTGCGCCGTGGGGATGTCGATCAGATGGGTGTTCACCTTCTTCTGGTTCATCATCGGCCTGATGATGATCTCCGCCTGGTTCAGCACCGACGTCGTCCAGATCGACAGCACCACCGTGTACAGGTCGGCCCAGGCGGCCTCGCCGATCTGTGCCCGCCACTTCCTGCACAGGCCCTGCACGCCGGAGATCTGCGCCGCGGCGGCGTGCTGCATGTTGATCCGGATCGACGGATGGACCCGTCGCGCGAAGTCCTGGAAGGAGGCGATGTCGAAGGCGCGGGCGCGGATGGAGTCGGCGATGAACGTCAGCGCCTCGCCGAGGATCTTCGCGCACGAGTTCTGCAGTTCCTGCGGGAGATCGGCCGCGGCGAGGTTGTTCTTCGCGGTGGCCAGCTTGTCCGCGAACGCCTGCAGCGGCGTCGTCCAGGCGTCGGTGCCGGGGCCCTTCATCGCCACCATGTCGAGGTCGTGGGCGTCGATCCGGTCGGCGTTGGAGACGTTGGGGACCTTGCCCGACAGGTACTCCGCGATGGTGGAGTAGATGCCCAGCGGGACGTGGGCTATGGACTTCGCCAGCTCGAAGTCCTCCGCCACCGGGTGTTCGACGTACTGCTTGCCCTTGTGGACGAGGGTGAAGGTGCCGCCCTTCGCGTCGTTCTGCACGATGACGACGGGCCCGAGATTCTTGACCAGATCGGCCTTCAGCGCCGCGTAGTTGGTGCGCATGGCCGCGTTCACCGCGCGGAGGGAGTCCCGGGCGGTCTGGGTGTCCACCGCCGCCGCGGCCGGAGCGGATGCCGCACTTGACTCGGCAGCCGTGTGGCCGAGGATCGTCGCGGCGCCGATACCGCCCGCACCACCAATGAATGTCCGGCGTGTCGCCATTGCTTGCTCTCCGTGTCGGATTGATCGTCGGGTGTTCCCGCCGTGGGGGAAGCGGTGGTGTGGGGGGAACAGACCCGCCGGGAGCCGCGAAGGGCCGGGACGCGGGAGCAAGAAAAACAAATGGGGAGGGATTCCCTCTCCGGCAGCACGGCGGCTATGGGGTCGCCGGAGGGGGAAACCGCAAGGGGCTACGCCAGCGCGGTGTGGGAGGGGACGACGATGCCGTACAGGTCGGCGATCGTGGCCGGCGCGCTCTGGTGGATCTGCTCGGCGGACAGCCAGCCGCCGACCGACGGCAGCGGCCGGGTGGCGCAGGCGTCCGCGACCACGGTGGGCCCGTTCCCGCGCAGGAACGCGCCAAGGCCGCCCAGCTTGCGCCGCGTCGTCGTGTCCGACGCGTCCGCGTTCGCCGCCTGCGCGGGAGGGTCGCCCAGGCGGGTCGCGCCGAACAGCGCCGCGCCGCCGACGGCGGCCGCACCGCCGGCCTTCAGGAACCCGCGGCGGGACCTGCCGCCCGGCTCCTGCTGCGCCTGCTCCGGCACCTCAGGCCAGCTCTTTGCCGGAGGCGACGACGACGCCGTACGCGTCCGCGACGGCCGCCAGCGCACTGCGGTGCAACTCGTCGGCGGACACGTCCACGATCGACCGGGTGGCGCAGGTGTCCGCGGGAACGGTGGGCCTGTTGCCGCGCAGGGCCGCGGACGCCGACGTGTAGGCGATGCACATGTGGGTCATGAACCCGGCGACGATCACGGACTCGTGCCCGGCCTCGTCCACCAGCTTGCCGAGGTCGGTCCCGTGGAAGGCGTCCGGAGCCTGCTTGACGACCACGGGCTCCCCCTCGACGGGCGCCACGCCAGGGTGTATCTCGCCGATCTCCGCGCGGATGTCGTAGGGCGAACCCTCGCCGCCGTCGTGCTGGACGTGGATCACCGCGGCTCCGGCCGCGCGGGCACGGGACAGCAGGTCCGACGCCGCTTCCAGGGCGGGCCGCCAGCCGTCGAGCTCCATCGCACCGCGGGTGTAGGTGTTCTGGTAGTCGACGAGGATCAGCGTCGAGGACGCGAGGGCCGCGGGGGTGTGGTCGGCGCCGCCGAGCTCGCGCAGCGTCTTGCTAGCCACAGATCTTCTCCAAATTTCCGGGAACTTGAACAGGTCGTTCAACACTCTGTTGAACTGAATGCGACGCTATGGCCCGGACCGGGGCGTCGGCAATGTCGCACTACTTGCAGAAACCGACACCCGGGCCCGCACGACTCGGGCCTGCGTGACTCCGGTGTGCATGCGAAACAGGGGGTACAGGGTGGGGACCGTCAACCGGTTGATCGTGATCGTGCTGTTCGAGGGCGTCGACCTCCTCGACGTCACCGGACCGCCGGAGGTGTTCTCCCTCGTCCCGCGCGAAACCACGGAGCGGGTCGGCTACGAGGTCGTACTGGCCGCCGAGACGACGGAGCCGGTGACCACGGCGGCCGGTGTGCGGATCCTGCCCGATGCCACGTTCGACGACGTCGGCGTCCGGGCCATCGACACCCTGCTGGTGCCCGGCTCCGTCGAGGTCGACGGCGACGACCGTGTCCACCCCGTCGTGGAGCCCGGCACGGTGGCCCGGGTGAAGGCGCTGGCCGGCCGCGCCCGGCGGGTGGCCTCGGTGTGCGTCGGGGCGCACATCCTCGCCGCCGCGGGGCTCCTCGACGGCAAGCGCGCCACCACGCACTGGTCCACCGCGCAACGTCTGGCTGCCGACCATCCGGCGGTGCGGGTCGACCCGGATCCGATCTTCATCCGTGAGGCGGGCGAGGTGTGGACCGGCGCGGGCATCAGCGCCTGCCTGGACCTGTCCCTCGCGCTGGTCGCGCAGGACTTCGGGGAGCCGGTCGCGCTGCGCGTCGCCCGGCAGCTCGTGATGTACCTGAAGCGGCCCGGCGGACAGTCCCAGTTCAGCGTGCCGCTGGAGCGGGTGTCCGCGACACGGCGCATCGAAGACCTCCGGCACCACATCCTGAACAACCTCGCCCGGCGCCTGACCGTCCCGGACCTGGCCGCGTACGCGCATGTCAGCGACCGGCAGCTCACCCGCATCTTCAAGACGGAACTCGGCACGACGCCGCACGCCTACATCGAGTCGGCCCGGGTCGAGTTGGCCGGCAACCTGCTGGAGACCACCGACGACACCCTTGAACGGATCGCCTCCGCATGCGGGTTCGGCACCGTCGACACCCTCATCCGGGCGTTCCACCGTCGCCATGCCACGACGCCGAGCGAGTACCGGGCGAGATTCCGCGCGACGCCGGTCCAGGGACGTCTGTCAGGGACACCGGCCCTGCGGTAATCCGCTTGAACCGCGCGCGGGTTGACGTGCAGGCTTGCGCGGTGATTGTCGAGCTGTCCCCCAGTTATCTGAACTGGGACGATGTGGACCCAGCCCGCCACCCCTTCGACAGCGCGTCGGCGCCACGGGTGGTGCGCTCGCTCGGGCCCGCACGGAGGGTGCCCAGCCGTCCCGAAGTCCCCTTCGCCGACCGGGCGATGAGTGCCTGGAGCTGGGACACGGGCAGGCCCTGGGCCGACGCCATGTCGTACGCCCTCGCCGAGCACTACGGCCACTGGACCGCGGGCTGGCGCTGGGCGCACGACGAAGGGGACTTCGACGGCGGACCCGTAGGGAACTGGTGCTGCCCGCGGGACTCGATCACCACCCCGGAGGAGACGCTCGACCGTGTCGTCGCGGCCCTCTGCGAGTGGCGCGAGTGGGTGGAAAGCCTCGCCGGGCGGTTCGAGGCGTACCCGCTGGACCTGGCCGACGTCGAGGACCAGCGGATCCTGTGGGAGCGATCAGCCCGCAACCTGATCCTCCAGGTGACCGACCGCACCGGCTGCGGAAGCGGCTGGTACGGGCACTGCCATCAAGTGCTCACCTGGTTCCTCAGCCGCTGGAAGGTCGCCCCCGGCGTCGCGGAGAAGCTGGTCGAGCAGGCGATCGGCGGGCGGTTCAAGAGCTGGACCGGCCCCGACCCGGTGCTGGTCGAGGACGTCGCCGAGCGGCTCTCGCTCTCGCTGCGGCCGGACGACGCCGTACGAGCGGCCGGGCCCGCGCAGGACCATCTCGCGCAGTGGCTCACGGTGCGTGAGACCGTGCCCTGGGGCGAGGCCCCGGACGGCGGTGGCGAGGAACCGGTGACCCCGTCGCGAGACGGCGCGGTCGAGGACATCCGCGCCTTCGACGGCGCCATCGACCCCGCCCGCGCCGAGGGCCTGCTCGCCGCCCTGGAGCTGCTGCGGGCCGACGCGGCGCGCGGCGCCCGACTCGACTTCGAGCTGCTCGGGCGCTGGCAGCAACACATCCTGGGCACACCGCAGTTGCCGCCGTTCCGCGCGCTGCCGGCCTTCGCCAAGGGCGGCCGGGAACGCTACGGCATCGGTCCGGACACCCGGGCCCGCCTCGACGCCTGTCTGGCCGAGAGCACGCGGGACACCGAGCGGCCCTTTCCACTCACCGCCCGTGCCGCGCGCGCCTATCTCGACGTCTGCTTCTTCCATCCCTTCGACGACGGCAACGCCCGGTCCGCCCTCCTCGCCCTCGTCTTCGTCCTTGCCCGCGAAGGCGTCGCGCTCGACGGGGTCACCCTGCTGCGCCGCATCACCTTCCAGGCCGACGAGCCCCAGGACGCGATGGCCCTGGCCCGGTACGTCGACGTGCACCTGGCGGAGACCCGACGGCGCGCCGGTCTGCCCGGCTCCTAGCGGAGGAGCGGCAGGCTCGGGGCCGGCTCCGAGACGCCGCCTCACACCTCCCGATGCTCGATGCCCAACAGACTCGCCGCGGCCCGGAAGTCGGCCGTGTGGTGGCCGACGGCGAGGGACCAGTGGTGGCCGACGCCCGTGGCGCTCCACGCGTCGACCCATTCGCCGGGGTCGCGGCCGAAGTCGACACGGCTGGTCGTGTTGCCGATCTCCAGCAGGGGGCCGGGCGCGACGGTTCCCTCGGAGGAGATGAACGACAGGCTGCCGTCCGCGTCCTGGCCGAGCCCGAGGAGAGTCACCGGCCCGTGCTGGACGTCGAACTCCACGCTGACCCCCCAGCCGCGCTTGCCGTGGTAGACACCCAGCCCGCGCAGCAGCGGGTCACGTGCGCTGACGGCGAGGTGGGCGGGACCGTCGTGGCCCATCTCCACCACGTCGTCCTCGAAGTTGAGGGCCTGGATCTCCGTGAAGGAACCTCCCGCGCCGATGCTCTGCGTGGCCAACTGGGCGACGCTGGTGCGCAGTTCGTACTCGCCGGCCGCAGGCACACCCCGGGCGGTGAGCAGGGAGGCGCCCAGGATCATGCCGGCGCCGAGTCGCTCGTGGAGTTCGCCGTCGAGACCGCGGTGGTAGTACGCGAGGCTGTCGAGACCGAAGTCCTCGACGAGCCGGTCCAGGGCCACGGACACGGTCGCGCCCCACGCGAAGTCCTCGTCCACCACACTGTCGTCGAGCGTGAACACCCTGCGGGCGAGCGCCATCCGCTCGCGGGTCTCCGCCTCGGTCACCTGCTCCACCCGGTGCCGCAGATCGTCGAACTCCAGCACCTCCACGTGCGAGCCGAACGTCGCCGGCAGCAGGGTCAGGTCGGTGGACACGTCGAGCATGCCGGGATACAGGTGCCCCATCAGCCCGTGCCGGGCGTGCCGCAGCGCCGCTCGCACATGCGCGGCGCGGATCCACTGCTCGATGCGCCGCCAGGCGGACTCCTGCCGCAGCCAGCCCGACACCGACCGGAAGGGGATACCGGCCCGGCGGAAGACGTTGCCGACCTCGGGCACCGAGCACTGGGCGCAGTACGCCAGCCAGTCGCCCGTGTCGAAGGTGGCGTGGTCCATCCGCTCCGAGGGCTGGAGGTCGATGACCAGCACCGGGGTGTGCGAACGCCGGGCGATCGGCAGCACCATCGACGAGGTCAGATACGTCGTCAGGAACAGCACGATCAGATCGCAGTCCGTGCGGCGCAACTGCTCGGCCGCCGCCGCGCCCTCCTGCGCGTCGGAGATGAAGCCGACGTCGGTCACCTCGGCGTCCATCTGCTGCAGACGCTCGGTGACGTAAGCGGCCGACTCCTTCAACTGCGGCAGGAGACCGGGGAATTGCGGCCAGTATGTGCCGAGCCCACCGGCGACCAGGCCGATACGGGTACGGCGGCGGGTCACCGGGGGCAGCAACTCCCGTAGGGACATGGAGTGTTCGGCAGTGGTCATGACGCTGGAGGCTCCTTCGGAGATCCGCTTCGGTTCACGCCCGGGCCACTCCCAGATCCGCCGGAGCGGAAGCGGCGTGAGGGGAACGGCGGATGAGGACTCGGACGATGTACACACCCGCGACTGCCGAGGCCGCCATGCAGGCAGTGATCGACCAGAGCAGGGCGGAGGCGCTGTACTCCATCAGGGCGGGCGTGACGAACGCGACGCCTGCGAAGACCCCGCGTGCGAGGGCGTAGGTGAGGCCCTGGGTGGTGCCGCGGGTGTCCGGCGGCAGCGTCAGCTGCGACCACACCTTGTAACTGGCCTCCCCCGCAAAGGGGTTGGAGATCTGGTAGAGCACGAAGAAGACCAGCATGCCGACCAGGGCGCCGGCCGTGAGGGAGGCGATGCAGAAGGCGAGGATCTGCACGACCGTGAACACGTAGAACAGCCGGTCGCGCAAGGGGGTGTCGGCGATCCGCACGAAGACGAAGGTCAGCACCAGCGCGATCGGCAGGAACGCCAGATTGATCCCGGTGGCCAGGCTCTGCGAGGCCCCGCTGACCGTGACCAGCAGATAGGTGCCGAACTGGCCGAAGGTGTTGGCGCCGATGCCCCAGGTGACGTAGTAGGCGAAGGTCGCGGCCATCGGCAGCAGGGCTGCCCGGTTCCACACGTTCTTCAGCTCGATGCCGCGCGGGGCGGCCAGCGCGGCCGCCTCCTGGGCCACCTCCCTGTCCGACGGCTCGTCGGCCAGCTCGAGCCGGGAGCGGAGCTGCCAGGTGACCAGCGCGGCGATGGCCAGATGGCCGGTGATGAGGCGCGCCCCGGTCATGCCGGTGTCCGACAGGAGGTAGCCGAGGAAGATCACGACGACGATGCCCGCCACCCACATGACCTGCGTGAAGGAGACAAGGCGCGCGCGGCCCTCGGTGGGTGCGGCGTCCGAGACCACGGCCAGCGAGGTCGGCAGATCGGCACCGGCCGCAAGGCCCGCCACGAGTACGCCGACGAAGAGCACGATGTCGTTCGGGGCGAGCGTGATGACGACCGCGCCCAGCGCGAAGCAGAAGATGTCCCAGTTGTAGACACGGCGCCGCCCGAACATGTCGGCAAGGCGTCCCCCGACGAGGGAGCCGACGGCGATGCAGCCGGTGACGATCGCGCTGATCGCGCCCGCCATCCACACGCCCATGTCGTAACTGTCCCGGTAGATGGCCAGGTTGACGGCGATGCTGACGATGAGAGCGGCGTCGAGGTAGGAGGCCATGCCCGACAGGGCCGCCACCTTCCACAATCGCCAGGGGATGGGTTGTTCCGAGCGTTCGGGGACCGTGGGGGTTCGGACCATGATGCGACTCCGTCGTCGTCTGGGGATGGGCCGAGGGATGGGTCGAGCGGATGGACCGACCGGAGGGGGAGGTCGCGGCTCTGAGGCCGAGTTGCAGTGAATATAGGGTCGGAAAAACGTTCCAACAACCCCTCATGCGCCCATTTGCAGGAAGCCGCGACAGCCTCCTTCCCGCCCCTCGGTTCCGGTGCCAACATTGCAGGTTGTCGACGACTTGGTCCGTGTAAAACGTTTTTGATCCGT
This sequence comes from Streptomyces sp. NPDC047043, assembly GCF_040644055.1. Taxonomy (NCBI): domain Bacteria; kingdom Bacillati; phylum Actinomycetota; class Actinomycetes; order Kitasatosporales; family Streptomycetaceae; genus Streptomyces; species Streptomyces sp. NPDC047043. The sequence goes on along the minus strand of NZ_JBEYVO010000045.1, from coordinate 34,863 downwards.
GAGGGTGCCCCGGCCGTACTCGGAAGGACCGTATTCGTGATCTCCTCCGCGCTGCAGCAACTGTTCGACGACCCGCCCCGGGACTTCGGCCCCACCCCGCTGTGGTGGTGGTCGGGCGCGAGGGTCACCCGCGAGCGCCTGGCCTGGCAGATGCGCAGGTTCGCCGACGGAGGCGTCCACAACCTCGTGGTGATCAACCTGGCGCCGGCCGGCCCGAGCTTCGGCGCCCGCGCCGACGAACCGGCATGGTTCGGCGAGGAGTGGTGGGCACGCTTCACCGACGCCTGCGAGATTGCCCGGGACCTCGACATGCGCCTGTGGTTCTACGACCAGATCGGGTTCTCCGGCGCCAACGTCCAAGGCGCCGTGACCCGCCGGCACCCCGGGGCGGCGGGCCTCGCGCTGCGCTCCCGCACGGCCACCGTGTCCAACGGCGTCGTCGAGCTGCCCAGCTCCGAGACCCTGGTGGGCGCTTACTCCGCGGACGGCAGTCGCCTGCTGGTCACCGCCACCGCGCGGATCGCGGCCCCCGAAGGCAGCGAGGTGCATCTCGTCACCGCGGTCCCCACGGCGTTCGACTACCTGGACCCGCACGCCGTCGGCCTGTTGATGGACACCGTCCACCACGAGTACGACCGCCGAGTCCCCGAGTACCTGGGCGTCGTCGTCGCGGGCAGCTTCCAGGACGAACTGCCCGGCACCAACGCCTGGAGCCACCGCTTCCCCGAGGAGTTCCTCGCCCGCCGCGGCTACGACCTGCTCGACCATCTGCCGGCCCTGTTCCGTGATCTTCCGCGGGCGTCGAAGATCCGCGCCGACTACTACGCGGTCCGCGCCGAACTCACCGAAGAGGCCCTGTTCAAACCCCTGGCCGCCTGGCACGACGAACGCGGCATGCTCGTGGGCTGCGACCAGAGCCATCCCGCCCGCTCGGGCTTCCCGGCCCAGTCCACCCAGATCTATTCGGACTACTTCCGCACCCACCGCTGGTACAGCGCCGCCGGCAGCGACCACCACGGCGACTCCAAGGTCCACTCCTCCATGGCCCACCTCTACGGGCACGAGCGCGTGTGGATCGAGGCGTTCCACTCCTCCGGCTGGGGCGGCTCCCTGGAGGACACCTACGACTGGCTCCTTCCGTTCCTGCGCAGCGGCGCCAACCTCTACAACCCGCACGCCAGCTACTTCGGCACCGCGGGCGGCTGGTTCGAGTGGGCACCGCCGTCCACCGACTGGCGCCAGCCCTACTGGCCGCAGTACCCGGCCTTCTCCCGGGCCGTCGCCCGCATCTGCTCGATCATGTCCTGGGGCACGTACAGCGCCGACGTCGCGGTCCTGCACCCCACCGCCACCATGCAGGCCCTCATGCCGCTGGACGCCCCCGTCAAGCACTTCGGCGACGGCCGCCTCGGCGACGGCCGCCTCGGCGACGGCCACGCCGAGGTCGACGAGACCCAGCGCCACTACCTGGACCTGTGCGGCACGAACAACTGGCTCGGCCCCAGGGTCGGTTGGCTGGACCGGCACCGCATCTCCTACGACGTCATCGACGACGCCTCGCTCCAGCGGGCCACCGCCGCCGGCGGCGCCCTGCGGATCGAGGACCTGGCGTACACCGCGGTCCTGCTGCCCTCGGCAAGCGTCCTGGAGGAGAGCACGGCGCGACGACTGACCCAACTCCTCGACGCCGGGGGCCGGGTGGTGGTCGTGGGCCGTCCACCCACGGCAGCGGCCGGACTGGCCGGTGACGACTCCGTCGTGGCGGAGCTGACTGCCCATCCGCGGCTGGAGCGGGTGAGTGACGCCGAGGCGGGCGCGGCGGCCGTGGCCGATGCCGCCGGGTACGCGACGGGTGAAGTGCCGCTGCTGGTAAGGAGAAGGGGCGAGGAAGCAGTCGCGCTGGTGACCGGCGCCTTCCCCGACGCCCGCGCGCATCCGCCGCGGGGCAACCACGACGTCGACCCCGCACGCTACGCCCGCACCACGACCGTCACCGTCCGCGCCCCGCTCGCCCAGGCCGAGGCCTGGAATCCGGCGACCGGCACCCGATGCCCCGCGCCCTTCACCGTCTCCGACGGCGTCTCCACCATCGAGGTGCCGCTGGCAGGCGCCCCCGCCGCCCTCGTCGTATGGCGCGAAGGAACACCGGAGGCCGCGAACTACGCGCCGCCGCCCGCCGATCCGGCCCGGACGACCGACATCTCGACCGGGTGGGAGGGCCGCCTGGTCCCCACCATGGACAACACCTGGGGCGACCTCGCGCTGCCCGAGGGGTCATCGGTCGACGAGCCACAGATCTGGACCATGAAGTGGACCGAGACCGGCGCCCCCTGGCAGCAGGCGCGCGCAACCTACGGCAACCGGGCGCGCATCCTGCCTCCCGTGCCCGCCGAGAAGGCCCCCGCCCCGCTCGACCGCGCGTCCGTCGCACGGGTCCTGGCCGGAGAGCTGCCGCTCGTCCCGCAGGACGAGGACTGGGCCGTCTCGCTGTACTCGTCGAGCCGTGGGATCCCCGAACCGGACGGGTTGCTCGGCAACAAGGGCTTGGTGACCGAGGAGTTCGTACGCGTCCCGGTTCCCGGTCACGGAACCGTCGCCCGCGTCCGTACCGTCGTCGAGACCGACCACCGCGGACCCGCCGACCTGCACGTCGGCGCGGCGGCGGGCAAACGCGTGTGGTGGAACGGTGAACGGCTGGACACCGGCAGCGGATATCTGGCGTCGGCCCGTGTGGCGGTGGAACAGCCCCGCAACGTCCTGGAGTACGAACTGGCCGACGCCCAGGACCGGCCGTCGCAGATCTCCGCCAAAGCCCATGCCCCGCTGGGGAGTTACTTCTGCCTCTCCCGCCCGGAGGGGTTCGGACCGCGCCCGCAGTTCATGTGTCTGCCCGAGGACGTACGACCGGACGGCGGCGTGACCTACCGGGGCCGGCTGCGTCTTGCTCACGACGAGGCGCGGGCAGTGCTGGTCGTGGGGGCCGCGGCGGGCGTCACCGTGCTGCTCGACGGCGTCGTCGTGGCGCGGCAGGAGAAGGTCGAGTACTACGAGTCCAACTGGGGCGCGGTCCCGATGTTCTTCCGCCACGAACTGGCCCTCGAGGCAGGCGATCACGTGCTCGAGGTCGTCGCCGACAGCGTCCGTACACGGGAAGCGGTGTTCGTCGACCTCGTGGCGGGCGCGGCCGCGTTGGTCAGTGGAGCGGGCTGGGAGTACGAGACGGGGGAGTGGCGCGGGCATACGGTCGAACACACAGGCAGGTGGGGGGAGTTGCAGCACTGCCACGCCGCCGTACGGCCGCACCCGTTGCCGGAGGCGGAGTGGCTGGCCGGCACCCCGGTGCTCGGGTCCGCCGTACTGCCGCTGCGTTCCACGGACGACGTGCACGAGGCTGCGCAGCGCTTCCGCTTCACCGTGCCGCCGGGAACCGTATCGCTCGAACTGCCGTTGGAGATGTCTGCTCGGGTGAGGGTCGCAGACGGACGGGAACGACCGCTGGTCGATCGGGAGTTGACGCTGGATCAGCCATTGCAGGAACCCACCGAGGTCGAGATCGTCACCGCCCCCACGGCCGTCCTGCGCGGCGGCTCCGCCTGGCGCGGTCCGGTGCGCGTCCGCACCGTGCCGGCGCCGCTGCCGCTGGGGGACTGGAGGTCGCTGGGGCTGGGCAGTTGGAGCGGGGGTGTGACGTACTCGCGTGAGCTGGAGGTGCCGGCCGGGTCCGACCCGGTGCTGGATCTGGGCCGGGTGCGCGGCAGCGTCGCGGTGTTCGTGGACGGGGAGCGGATCGGTGAGGCGTTCTGCGCGCCGTACCGCTTCGAGCTGCGCGGTGTCGCGGGCCGGACCGTGCGGGTCGAGGTGACCGTCCACAACACCCTGGCCCCGTACCTCGCCGAAGCCACGCCGACCGCCTGGGCGTTCGCCTCCCAGCTCTCGTCCGGGCTGCTGGGACCGGTGACCGTGCGGGTGCCGGACTCAGACGCCGGAAAGTGACCGAGTGGAGTCCCGCAGCACGAGCCCGGGCGCGAACACCCTTGTCTCGTGGGCGTGTTCGGCGCGGGCCTCCACCTCGTCGAGGAGCATCTCCACGGCCGCCCTGCCCAGGTCCTCGACGGGCTGCCGGACGGTCGTCAGGGTCGTGCCCACGAAGCTCGCGATGTCGAGGTCGCCGTAGCCGACGACCTGCACGTCCTCCGGTACCTTCACGCCGCGCTCGGCCAGTCCGCGGCACAGCCCGGCGGCGAGGAAGTCGTTGGTGCAGAAGGCCCCGTCGGGCAGTTCGTCGAGGCGGCGGGCGATCTCCATGCCGTACGCCACCGTCATCTCCTCGGCGACGACCTGGCCCAAGCGCGCCTCGCGGCGGGTGCGCACGGCCTGCCGGGCGCCCTGGTAGCGGTCGGCGCACTGCCGTATCGACCGGTCGCCGTTCACCACGAGGATGTCGCGCGCCCCGCAGTCCAGGAGGTGCTGCACGGCGATACGGCCGCCGGCGATGTCGTCGACGGAGACGGAGCAGCCGTCCTGGGCCGGCATCGCGCGGTCCGCCAGGACCAGCGGGATGCCGCGCTCGCGCAGTCGCGTGAGCCGGGTGGGGTCGGCGCTGAGCGGGACGACCACGGCCCCGACCGCGCGCTGTTCGACGAGCATCGTGAAGTAGCCCTGCTCGCGCTCGGGGGCGTCCCCGCTGTGGCACAGCACGAGGGAGTAGCCGTGGTCGTACGCGGCGTCGGCGGCGCCTCGGGCGATGCGCGCGTAGAAGGAGTTGGTCACGTCGGGCAGCACCAGGCCGATCGAGGACGAGTGGCCCGTCCGCAGCCCGGCGGCTCCCGGATGCGGGACGTAGTCGAGCGCCGCGACCGCGTCGCGGACCCGCTCGGCGGTGCGGGCGTTGACGCGCTCGGGGCGGTTGAGCACGTTCGACACCGTCGACACCGAGACCCCGGCGGCGGCTGCGACGTCCTGAATGCGGGCGGGGCGAACCGGAATGGCGTCCACCCCCTCGTTGTGACAGCCGTGCGACCAGGCACGACCAGGTCCTGACAGGCGAGGCAAGTCTAACGCGAGAGGCCTTAAATCGTTTTCCGGTATGCGCGATCCTGCTGGCGCTTGAAGTTTCAAGCTCGCTCCGCCATGGTTGTGTTTGATGTTTCAAACTTCTGCGAGGTCCCCCCGTAGCCCCTTCCGTCCTGGAGTCGCCATGTCCGCAGTTGCCGAGAACACCTCCGTCCGCCGCGGCCCCCTCGTCGTGGCCGGCGGGGTGCTCGCCGCCATCGTGCTGTCCTCCCTGGTGAACACGGTGATCGCCGTCGTGGCCCACGCCGCGGGTGCGCCCGACGACTTCCAGCCGCTGAAGCCCGGGTCGTACATATTCCTGACCGCGGTGGGCGTGCTGGCGGGCGCCGCCGGATGGAGCGCCGTCCGCAAGCTCTCCGGGAAGCCCGAGGGGCTGATCCGGTGGCTCGTCCCCGTCGTCGTGGTCGTCTCCTTCGTCCCCGACTTCTTCCTCTACGGCGACGGCGGCGCCACCGGCGTCGTGGCGCTGCTCGTGATGCATGTCGCCGTCGCGGCGGTCGCGGTGACCGCCTACCGCAAGGTCATGCCGCTGACCTGAGCCGGCCGCACCGAAGCGTGCTCGGGCGCCCGGCGGCATGATGATGGGGAGCCGATCCGACTCCGACACGGGAGCCCAGATGATCTTCATCGCCGCGAAGTTCCGGATCCAGCCCCAGCACGCGGACCGGTGGCCCGAGATCGCCGCCGAGTTCACACAGGCGACGCGCAGTGAGCCGGGCTGCCTGTGGTTCGACTGGTCCCGCAGCGTCGACGACCCGGCCGAGTACGTCCTGGTGGAGGCCTTCCGGGACGGCGAGGCCGGCGCCGCGCACGTCAACTCCGCCCACTTCAAGGCCGCACAGCAGACGCTGCCCCCGTACCTCGCCGAGACCCCGAGGATCGTCAACGCGACCATTCCGCAGGAGGACTGGTCCCTGCTCGGGGAGATGGCCGTGGAGTAGGCGCCAACTCCCCGACATGCAGGCTGTGTTACGCCTGTGACGGGTGTTGCACACTGTCCCCATGACACGCATGAGGAAGATCGCGGCCTCATTGCTGGCCACCTCGGCCGCGCTGCTCGCGATATCCCCCACCGCCTCCGCATCCCCCTCTGCCACCACCGCCCCGGCCCCGCACGGGACCCTCTTCAGGGACAACTTCGACCGCCTGCCCCTGGGACCGGTCACCGCAGGCCGGGGCTGGACCACCGACACCTCCGACGGTTCGCTGACCGTCGAACCCAGCAGCAGCGGGCGCGGCCGCGAACTCCGGCTCCATACGGAGGGCAACGGCCGCGCCTTCCTCGTTCTCTCCGACCTCGCACCTCCCGGCAACAGCTTCTGGGCCCGGCTGCGGCTGCGCGTGGACCGGTTCCCCACCGCGCCCGACTGGGCGCACTGGACCATCGCCGAGGCCTCGGGCTCCGATGTCCCCACGCTGGTACGGCCGTTGGGCGGCCAGTACGTCCCGACCTCCCGGGCCGACTTGTGGGGGGTCGGCTCCGACCTCGGCCCCACCGGGGACTGGACCGCCTGGAAGACCTCCGCTCCCGCCACGGCCGCGACCTGGCAGTGCGTGGAGTTCCACCTCGACGCGGCCGACAACCTCGTCACCGTCTACCTGGACGGCAAGGAGCAGACCGAGTTGACGGTCTCCACGAAGCAACACGGCGGCACGGCCGACGACTTCGTCTTCCCGCACTTCGACAGGCTCAAGCTGGGCTGGCAGTTGTACCAGGCCGACCCCACACCGTCGTCGTACGACCTGCGGATGGACGACGTGGCGCTGAGCACCCGTCGCGTGGGCGGGTGCGGCTCATGACAAGCGATCCGACCGGAGGGCCGCAGAGAGGGTTGTCGCGGCGGGCGCTGCTGGGCGGGATGGTCGGCGGGGTCGCCCTCGCCTCCGCGTCGGGCGGTGCGGCCGTCGGGGCGGGCCGCAGCCGGGTGGCCGGATGGGAGCCGTACGTTCCCTTGGGCGTCGGCAGCGGCGGCGGTCCCGTCGGGACGGACCGTGTGCATGTGCTCAAGGTCGGCCCGGATACGGCACGCACGGTACTGGTGCTGGTTCCGGGCATGTTCGGGGCCGCGGGCGACTTCCGGCTGCTCGGCCGGGACCTCGTCGAGGCCGTGCCCGGGGTGCAGGTGTGGGCGTTCGACCGGCGCGAGGAGAACCTGGCCGACCGCTCCGGGTTCACCGGACCGGACCCGGCCGGGTACTACCTGGACGGCCACTACCGCTCGCAGGACCCGGCCGCTTCCGCCTTCGCCGCACGGTGGGGCCTGGCCCGCACCCTGGAGGACCTGCGCACGGTCGTACGGGCCGCCGGTCAGGGAGGCAGGCGGGTCGTGCTCGGTGGTCACTCCTGGGGTGCCACCACGGCGATGACGTACGCCGCCTGGGACTTCGACGGCCGACCCGGGTACCGGGATCTCGCCGGGCTCGTGGTGATCGACGGCGGAGTGCGCGGCGCGTTCGACGGGACGGGAGAGCCGGTGCAGGACTCGCCGGAGGAGGTGCGCGAGCGGCTCGCGGCCATCGACGGCGGGTCGGTCTTCGACATGACCCTGAGCGCGGTCGGGCTGGGCAGCCGGGCGGAGAGCACCCAGATCTGGTACCAGCTCGCCGGCTGGTACGCACACCGTGACCCGGACGGCCGCTCGGTCCTGCAACCTCGGATGCCCGACGCCCTGCGACCGCCGCAACCCGTCACCAACGCCGGGCTGTTGGGCACCTTGGTGGACGCCGGCTTCGGCTGGCCGAACGACATCAGCGTCCACTCGGGGCACCTCGCCGACAGCGGCGACGTGCGCGGCTGGGTCGACACCGGCATCACACCCCTCGCCCGGGTCGCGGCGGCCTACGCGGGCGGCCCGCAGCCGGCCGTCTGGGAGTGGTACTGGCCCGCCCGTCTCTCGGTGGACCTCGACGTCGCCGACGCCTACGCGGACACCGACCTGACCCGCTCCCTCGGCCTGCGGCTGCGCCACGCGGCGGGCCTGGACACCCCGCTCTACGCCTTCCAGACGAGCTACGCCAAGGGGACGATCGTGTCGGCCGCCCGCGAGGTCGTGCACAACTCCCGTATTCCGTATGCGACGTACGAGACCGACAACGGCATGAACCACCTCGACCCGCTGTTCGCGGCTCCCTCGCACAACACCCTCACGCGCACCCTTGCACCCTTCCTCGCCGGACTGCGCTGACGCGTGACGACGGCTTCGGCGGGGGCACCGGTGCGGTGTCCCCGCCGAAGCCGGACATGAGTCAGGAGTCCTGTCGGAAATCCCTCGCAAACCCTCTCCCCGTGTCGGATTTCCCGGATCCGGAGGTCGTGGCTGGCCTCCAGGAAAGGGGTGGCCGGAAGCTGTCGGCGCTGTAAGCCGCGTGCGGTTCTGCCGCGCCACAAGGGGAGAAATTCGTGAACGTCGCACCAACGGTGAACGCGCCCCGAGAACGGCAGGTGGCCACCCTGGTCATGGCCTGTCTCGGCATGTTCGTCGCCTATCTGCCAGTGACCACCGTCTCGGTGAGCCTGCCCGCCATCCAGAGCGCCCTGCACGCCTCGACCTCCCAGCTGACCTGGGTGCCGTCCGCGTTCCAGCTCCCCATGGCCGCCTTCATCCTGACCGCCGGGGTCTTCGGCGACGTACACGGCCGCAAGAAGGTGTATCTGGCGGGGCTCGCGCTGGCCGCCGTGGGTGCAGCCGTCGCGCTGTCGGCGCAGTCGGTCGAGATCCTGTGGGTCGGCCAGGCGTGCGCCGGTCTGGGCGCGGCCGCTCTGCTGCCCTCGACGCTGGCGCTGATCAGCCATGCCGTGCCCGACCCGCGCAAGCGGGCCACGTTCGTCGGACTGTGGGCGGCGTCCCTGATGGCCGCGCTGGCCGTCGGCCCCATGGTCGCCGGTGTGATCCTCGAGCACACCACCTGGCGCTGGATCTACCTGCCGGCCATACCGGTCGCGGTCCTCACCCTCGCGGTCGCGGCACCGCTCGTGACCGACTCCCGCGCCCCCGGGCAGCGACGGCTTGACTGGCCCGGCCAGATCACCGCGGCGGTGACGATCACCGCGCTCGTCTACGGCGTCATCGAGGGCGGCGGCGCCTCCTTCACCGAGGGCAGGGTGATCGCCGCGCTGTCGCTGGCGGCGGTCGGTGTCGTCGCCTTCGTCCTGGCCGAGCGGCGCAGCGCCGGCCCGATGCTGGACCTGTCGCTGTTCCGCAGCCCCGCGTTCAGTGCGACGACCCTGATTGCCATGATCACGTTCCTCGGGCTGATCGGCTTCTTCTTCGTCCTGAGCCTCTACTTCGGCCTGGTGCAGCGCCTCGACACCCTGCACGCCGGCTACCGGCTGCTGGTCGTCTGTCTGGTTTCCCTGGTGGTGGGCGCGCTGGCGGGGCGTCTGATGCACCGGGTATCGGCCCGCGTCATGATCACCACCGGGCTGCTGGCCGCCACGGGCGCGCTGCTGTCCCTGACCGCGATCGACGCCGGGACCGGTTTCGGTCCGCTGGTGTGGCGGCTGGGCGTGCTCGGCCTCGGGCTGGGCCTGGTGATCACTCCCATGACCGCGACCGCCGTCGCGTCGGTGCCGCATCACCTGGCCGGCATGGCGTCGGCGGGCAACAACGCCTTCCGGCAGGTCGGCGGCGTGCTCGGCCCGGCCGTCCTGGGCACCCTGCTGACCACCAAGAGCGCCGACGCCCTGCCCGGCCATCTGCACGACGCCGGCGTCACCGGACCGGTCGCCCAGCGGATCACCGACGCCGTCAACGCCCACGGCCTGGGCGCGGCGGCCCGGATGAACCTCGGCCAGGACACCGGCCGGGCCATGGGCGCGCTGGGCGAGGCCTTCCTCGACGGACTCCACCTGTGCCTGATCGTCGCCGCGTGCCTGACCCTCCTCGCCGCACTCGTCGGCGCCGTACTCCTGCGGACTGCGCAGCGCACCACCACACCCGCCGCCGGCTCCGCGGATCTGGCGGCGCCCCAAGACGCCGAGCCGACCGTCGAGTTCGAGCCGGAGCCGGTGCTGGTCGGCGCCCATGCCGCTGGGCGGCCGGGGCGGCGGACGGGCCCGGTCGGCTCCACAACCGGCGGTGACACCTCCACGTCTGACGGCACCTCAGGTCCCGTACTGTACGGCCGTATTGGTGACGCCGCGGGAGAGGCCGTCGAGGGAGCCACACTGACGCTGATCTCTCTTGCCGGGCGGCAGCTGGGCCGGGCGGTGGCGCGGGCCGAAGGCCGCTACCGGCTGAGTGCGCCGTATGCGGGCTCGTACGTGCTGATCGCGGCGGCGGAGGGCCATCAACCGCAGGCGTCCACCGTGGTGGTCGGCGAGGAGCCGTTCTCCCACGACGTGCTGCTGTCCGTGATCGGCGGACTGGTCGGCACGGTCGTCTCGGCCGGCGACGGGGCGCCCGTAGAAGGCGCGACGGTGGCGGTGACGGATGTGCGCGGCGAGGCGCCGGCCGCCGAAACGACCGACGCGGACGGCGAGTTCGCATTCGGCGAGCTGCCGGAGGGCGATGTCACGGTGGTGGTGAACGCCGTCGGATTCCGGCCCGTCGCACGGCCGGTACGGGTCTCCGGGCCCCGACTCGCCCGACTGGACGTGGAGTTGTGGCCGGGCGCGGTGGTTCGGGGAACCGTGCGGGCGGGCGCCGAAGGCCTGCCGCTCGCCGACGCGCGGGTCACCCTGGTGGACAAGGCGGGCAACGTGATCGGCACGGCGACCACCGGGCCGGACGGTGCCTATGCCTTCGCCGACCTGGACGAGGGCGACTACTCGCTGATCGCGAGCGGCTATCCGCCGGTGGCCGCACCGGTGGCCGTGGACGGGGCGGGGGTCGAGTTCGACGTGGCGCTGGCTCATGCGGAGAGCTGAGGCGTCGGAACTGCCGGACCGGGTTGCCCGGGGCTGAGTGACCCGGTCCGGTAGGGGGCGCGTCCGTGGGGACGGGAGCGCGCCAGCGCGTGGTCCGGGATCCACATCCCCCGGGGTCCCGGACCACGATGTGCCGCGGTCAGCGGCTCGGTTCGTAGGTGAGCTGCTTTACCTGGCGCAGGACGAGGCACGTCTCGACCGCCTGGATGCCGTCCAGGGCGCCGATCTTCTCGCTCAGGTAGGTGTACAGCTCGTCGGTACTGCGGAAGCGGGCGGAGAGGACGACGTTGGCCTGGCCGGTGGTCGCGGAGGCGAAGTGCACCTCCGGGTGCGCGGCCAGGCTGCGGCCCACGTCCGCGAGCGCGCGGGGGAGCACGGTCAGCCAGAGCATGGCGCTGACGTCCAGGCCGAGCGGCTCGTGATCGTACTGCACGTCGAAGTACAGCACGCCACTGGAGATCAGGGCCTCGAGCCGCCGTTTGGCCGCGGACTCCGTCTGGCCCGTGGCCTTCTGCAGCTCGGTGAGGGTGGCCCGGCCGTCGTGGCGGAGCACCGCGAGGAGCGCCTCGTCCTCCGCGTCCAGGATGACGGGGCCCTCGAACGGCTGCGGAGCCGGCGGCCGCAGCGCGGACTGCTGGTCGGCAGTGAGCGCGTTGGACTTGTGGAGCCAGCCCAGTGAGCCGCCGTAGAAGGGATGCAGCAGACAGTGGGCGGTCACCGAGACGATCTGCCGGGTGCGCTGCAGCCGGTCGAAGAGCAGCTCGTCCCGCTCCTTGCGGCTGCGGGGTTTCATACCGCAGATGACCTCCGTACCGCCCGAGGTCAGGGTCACGTAGAGGGTGTCGGGGCGCTTGGCGAGTGCGTCCGCGAGTTGCTCCGCCACGTCCGGGATGCAGCGCAGCCGTACCAGCCAGGTCTGCCGGCCGAGCCGGTTCTCGTCCGTCATGCCGAGTACGCGCACATGGGCGCTGCTGTGCAGCCGGCGGTAGCGCCGGGCCACCGTCTGGTCGGAGACCCCGAGGACTTCGGCGATACGGCTGAACGGTGCGCGCCCGTCGACCTGCAGCGCCTGGAGCACCTGCAGGTCGAGGGGGTCGAACGAGGGGAGTGTCGGAAAGTCCACCGGTTCTCCTGGGACGGGGGGAGTACGCCGGACCCGGCGGTCCGTCACGCCTCCCGGACCACGTCGGCCACCTGGTCCAGCAGCGCCGTCAGCTGCGCGGCCTTCTCGGGCCCCAACTGCTCGGCGATCCGCCGCTCGATCTCCACGATCACGCCATCGGCCCGGCCCAGCACCTCGCGGCCGGCCCGGGTGAGATGGAGCTCCTGCACATGGCGGTGGCGCGGATGCGCCCGGCGTTCCAGCAGCCCCCGCTCCTCCAGGCGGGCCACCTGGGAGGCCACCGCCTGCGGAGTGACGTTGAGGCGGCGGGCCAGCTCCGCGCCGGTCAGGCCGGGATCGCTGTGGACGGAGATCAACAGGGAGTACTGCGCGGCCGCCATGCCCAGCGGTCGCAGCCGCTGCTCCTTGCGCGCCTGCACGGCCCACTCCGCCCGCCGCAGCGCCCAGGTGACCCGCGCCAGGGCGTCGGCGGCGACCGGCCCGTCGTGGTCTTCGTGTTTCACGCGCCGAGAATACGACACGTGGATGAGTGGCAACTGAGTGGAGATATGTAAAGCAGCTTGATACTCCCCAAGGGGCTGAACAATGATGAGCCCATGTCTCGCACTCTTGCTCTCATCACCGGTGCCTCGTCCGGCATCGGAGCCGCCTACGCACGTCTCCTCGCGGACGACCACGACCTCGTGCTGGTGGCCCGGCGGGTCGACCGACTCTCCGGCCTCGCGGACCAACTCCGCGCAGTCGGCGCGGCAGTCGAGGTGCTGCCCGCGGATCTCGGTACGCCCGAAGGGCTCGCCGTGGTGACCGACCGGCTGGCCGCCGGTGACGTCCGGCTGCTCATCAGCAATGCCGGAGCCGGCGGCTACGCCCGGCTCGCCGACGTCGCCCCGGAGGAGGTCACCCGGCTGCTGGCCCTCAACGCCGTCGCGCCCGTGCAACTCGCGCGTGCCGCCCTGCCCGGCATGTTGGCCGCCGGAAACGGCACGATCGTCACGGTCGCGTCACTGCTCGCCTTCAGCGCCGGACAGGCCAACCCGCACATACCCTCCCGCACCCTGTACGCGGCGGCGAAGGCAGCGACCGTGGCCTTCACGCGGACCCTCGCCCACGAGCTCACCGGCACCGGCGTCCGCGTCCAGGTGGTCTGCCCGGGGCTGGTGGCGACGGAGTTCAACGGCGGTGCCGCACGCAACGTCCCCGTCGCCATGGCGCCGGAGGACGTGGCGCAGGCCGGGCTGGCCGGCCTGCGCCAGGGCGAGACGGTGTGCGTCCCCGGACTGGAGGACCGCACCGCCGCACTCGAAGCCCTGCTGTCCGCCGAGACCGCCCTCATGGCGGGCGGCAACCGGCCGACTCCCGCTGCCCGTTACGGGCGGGCGCAGGTCCACTGAGGGGCCGGTCACCGCCGGGCCCCTCAGTGGGCCGCCGGATCAGGCCTTGCCCTGGAGCCGCCAGATCTGGTTCTTCTTCGTGCTGAGAACGCTCGCCGCGTCGCAGGTCCACTGGTGGACCAGGGCCCGCGGCTGCGTGGACACGTCGGAGACGTCGACACACTTGCCGCTGTGCACGGCCACGAGCTGGTAGTCGTGGCTGTTGCCGAGCGCCGTGACGGGGTTGAGGGTGAACATCTGGTTGGTGCCGCCGTTGCAGGTGTACTGGGCGACGGCGGCGCCGTCGGCCGTGGAGGCCCCGGCGACGTCCAGGCACTTGCCGCTCAGCTCGTTCACGACGGTGTAGGTGTTGATGCGCCCGGACACCGGCTTGAGGTCGAGCATCTGCTGGTAGCCGCCCTCGCAGTAGTACTGCTGGTACTGCGTGCCGTTGGCGGTGCTCAGGTTGGTGTCGTCCAGGCACTGGCCGCTGTTCTGGCTGACGGCGACCGTGGAGACGGTGGTGTTCGACGGCGGCAGCAGGGTGACCGTGTAGCCGTCCTTGGCGCTGGACCACGGGATGCTCAGCGAGGCGGCGTTGTTGCTGACCGTCAGGGTGGTGTCGGAGATGGTCTCCGGACCGGTCACCGCGGCCCCGTTGTTGTACGGGACGCGCTGGACGACCGCACGGACTTTGCCGCTCTCCACCACCGAAGTCGTGTTCAGACCGGTGAGGTTGACGGTGACCGTGCCCGTGTTGCCGCTGCTGCCTAGCAGGATCTTGGCGTTCTTCGCGGAGTTGTCCTTGGTGGCCAGACCGTCCGTGCCGGTGCCCGGCACCAGGTTGACGATGTTGCCGGTCTGCGAGCCGTAGTAGCGGTACATGAACCACTCGCCGAGCGGCAGGTACTGCCCGGCGCTGTTCTTGGTGAGCAGGTTCGCCTCGTAGTCGTGCAGGTTGGTGCCGGAGGCCCAGTTGCCGCGCAGCCCGTCGGCGCCGGCCCGCTCGAGCCGGCCTATGAACCAGGCGCCGCCGCCCGGGGACTGCATGGACAAGGTGGCGTACTCGTTGATCTGGTACGGCCGGGTGTTCGTCAACCCCGCTGCGGCGAGCGTGGAGTTGGCACGGCCGACGTCGGTGACCGGGTCGCCCGGCTCGTCGTGCCAACTCCAGATGTCCGGCGCGACGTTGTTGGCCTTGACGTAGGAAAGGAACGTCGTCCACCAGGAGTTGGCGGAGTTCGGCTGGCCCGCGATGCTGGGCCCGACGATCAACTGGCCCGGGAACGCGGCCCGGACCTTGGCGTAGAAGCGCGACCACATCTGCAGGTACTGGCTCTGCGAGGCGCCCCAGAAGCCGCTGCCGTCGGGCTCGTTCCACAGGTCCCACTCGACCGTCATGTTGTTGGCCCTGACGTCACTGATCAGCTGGGTGACGAAGGCGTCGAACTGCGTCCAGTCGCCGTTGTCACCGGGCCAGCCCTGGCTGGTGGTGCCGTCCGCGCCCCACAGGTCGTGCGGCAGCAGCACGAAGGTGCCGCCGAGGGCCGCGGTCCGCTTGTACTGGGCCAGGGTCGACTTCCAGCGGGTCTGGTAGTCGGCGAGGCTGGTGGCATAGCCGCCGCTGTTGAGCTGGGCGCCGCCGGCCCGCATGAAGTGCCACTTCACGTCCTTGAAGAAGTGGTCCTGCGGCAGCGATCCGTCCGGGGTCATCCCGTAGATCGTCCCCGAGGCGTGATACGTCGGGGCGCCGCCGGCGGTGGCGAAGTCCACCGTGACGGCGGTGTCGGCGGCCCGCGAGGAGGAGGCGGGCAGCAGACTCGCCGCCAGAGCGGCCAACAGGACGGCCGTTGTTGAAACTGGGCGTGCTGAACTCAGGCGCATGTGCGGCTCTTTCGTGTGTGGAGGGGGAGGGGGAGGGGCGCCGACTACTTCTCGGCGAGCGGGGTGACGGCGATCCGGTCGATGACCGGCGCGTACGGCGACCGCTGGTCGTACTGGTGGTAGGTGTCGCCGTTGAAGTCGGGCAGTTCCTCGGCGGTGAAGGTGAGCCGGTTGGTGCCCCCGGTGAGCAGGGCGGCAAGGACCGCGGTGGCGGTGACGCCGGCTCTGGTTCTGCTGCGGATGCGTGGCAATGAGGTCTCCGTGGGTCTCCGTGCGGGGATGAAACACGTGACTCGAACCGGTTCGATGAAATCGTCGGCGGACGCTAGCAGTGCCGAAAGAGCGCCAGCAATACCCTGGGCATCGATTGAACCGGGATTTCGGGGAAGTGGACGCAAGGCATTGACACCCGCTTCGGTGGGCTCCTACCGTCCCCTCACGCGAACCGGTTCGACGATCGGACTCGCGCTCGAACCGGTTCGACCCGTTCAATGCATGTCGACGAAGACCGAGGAAGACGAGGGAGCCCCGTGAACATCGGTGAGATCGCCCGGCGGGCCGGTGTCTCCCGGAGCACCGTCTCGTACGCGCTCAGCGGCAAGCGTCCGGTCTCGGACGACACCCGGCAGAAGATCCAGCGGGTCATCGACGAACTGGGCTACCGCCCGAACGCGAGCGCCCGCGCCCTGGCCAACGGCCGCACCAGCACCCTCGGCCTGGTCTTCCCGCCGGCCGGCACCCATTACACCGGGATGCAGCTGGACTTCATCGGCAGCGTGGTGGAGGCCGCCGCGGCCTACGACTACGACGTGCTGCTCTCCCCGAGCGGCGTGGACAGCGACCGTTCCTTCCAGCGGCTGCTGGCCGAGCGGCGGGTCGACGGCGCGATCCTGATGGAGATCAGGCTCGAGGACGACCGGTTCGAACACCTCGTCGCCGAGAACTTCCCCGCCGTCTGCATCGGCCGCACCGCACGCCCAGACGGCGACTGGTGGGTGGGCCTGGACCACACCGCGCTGGCCGCCGCCTGCGTGCACCACCTCGCCGACCTGGGCCACCGCAGGATCGCCCTCGTCAACCGACCCGAGCGCATGCTCCGCGCCGGCTACGAGTCGGCGCACCGGGGCCTGGACGGCTTCACCAAGGCCGCAGCAGAGCGCGGGCTCACCGTACGGACGTACTGCTGCGGCGACGACGCGCCCGCCGGCGAGGCCTGCGTGGAGCGGATCCTGCACGACGACCCGGCCACCACGGCGCTGGTCACGCTCAACGAGGCGGCGCTGGGCGGCATTTACCGCGGCCTGTCGGTCGCGGGCCGCCATGTGCCGCGCGACTTCTCCGTCACCGGAGTCGTGGCCGGCCGCTGGGCGGAGACGGTGACCCCGCAGCTCACCGCTGCGGACGTACCGGCGGAGCAGATGGGACGCCTCGCCGTAGAACTCCTCGTGGAGCGGCTCGACCACCCCGACGCGGGACCGCGCCACCACCTGCTCGCCCCGCCCATCTCGCTGCGCGCGAGCACCGGCCCCGCGCACATCCACCCGAACCCGGCGCCCGGCACGAACGCCTGACGCCCCCTCACTTCACCTCCCCACAGAACCACTTCACCTGCACCGGCCGCAGCCCGGCCGGTTCCATTCCCGACCCGCGACCCGCATCGCCGGCATGCCTTTCTTCGGCATGCCCTGCCGAAAACACGAAGGAACGCGCCATGAACGGATCCACCGGACGGCGACTCGCCGCCGCGGCCCTGACCGTCGTCGCCCTCGCCACGGGCACCACCGCATGCTCGTCCGGCGGCAGTTCGTCCGCGAAGGGGGGCGACGGCGGGACGTACACGATCTGGGACCCCTACCCGCAGTTCGCCAAGGACTCGGCCTGGGCGAAGCTGCTCGACGGCTGCGGCACCAAGGCCGGGGTGAAGATCAAGCGGACCGCTTTCGACACCAGCGACCTGGCCAACAAGACGCTGCTGGCGGCCCAGCAGGACAACTCCCCGGACGTGCTCATCGTCGACAACCCCGTGGTCTCCACGCTGGCGGAGGCGGGTGTGCTCACGACCACGGCCGACAACAAGGTGGACACCTCCAAGGTCGACCCCAACCTGCTCGCGGCCGGCCAGTCCGGCGGCAAGACGTACGGAACTCCCGTCGGCGCCAACACCCTTGCCCTCTACTACAACAAAAAGGTCCTCAAGGCCGCGGGTGTCGACATCGCCTCGGTCAAGGACTGGAAGTCGCTGACGGCCGCCCTGGAGAAGGTCAAGAAGGCCGGCAAGAAGGGCATCACCTTCTCCGCGATCGGCACCGAGGAGGGCAGCTTCCAGTTCCTGCCGTGGTACTGGGGCTCGGGTGCGAAGCTGACCCAACTCGACTCCGCCCAGGGCGAGTCGGCGCTGTCGCTGTGGTCCGGCTGGCTGAAGCAGGGCTACGCCCCCAACTCGGTCATCAACAACACCCAGACCACCAGCTGGCAGGAGTTCGCCACCGGCGACTACGCCTTCGCGGAGAACGGCACCTGGCAGCTGGCGAACGCCGAGAAGGCAAAGCTCGACTACGGCGTGCTCCCGATACCGGGCGCCGACGGCGGCAACGCCTCCGCCCCCACCGGCGGCGAGTTCGTCACCGTCCCCGTCCAGGGCGCCACCGCCCGCTACGCCACCGCCCGCAAGATCGTCTCCTGCCTGACCAGCGACACCAACCTCTACGACACCGACACCACGCTGTCCTACGTCGCCCCCACCAGCGCCGTGCAGGCCAAGCAGGTCGCCGCCAACGCCGCGTTGAAGCCGTGGGTCGAGGCGGTCAAGGCGGCCAAGGGGCGCACCAGCGACGACCTCGGCACCAAGTACCCCAAGATCTCCGAGCAGTTGTGGAAGGCGGTCCAGACCGCCCTCAGCGGCTCCAAGTCCCCCAAGGACGCGCTGACTTCGGCGCAGGCCGCGGTCAAGTGACGTGGGTCCGATGAAGCAGACGACCTACCCGCCGGACCGACCGCCGGTGCTCGAACAGAACGAAGGGACGACGACCGGGGCCCCTCGGCCCCGGCGCCGCCCCCGCTCCCCACAGTGGGCGGCCTGGGCCTTCCTCACCCCGGTCACCCTCTACCTCGGCCTCTTCTACGCCTATCCGCTCTACCGCAACCTCGACCTGAGCCTGCGTCACTACACCGTCCGCTCCTTCGTCCAGGGCGACGCACCCTTCACCGGTCTCGCCAACTACCGCACCGTCTTCGACGACCCGACCTTCGGCCCGGCACTGACCCACACCGTGGTGTTCACCGCCGTGTGCCTGTTCTTCCAGTACGCCATCGGCCTGGCCCTCGCGGTCTTCTTCAACCAGCACTTCCGGCTCTCCGCGACCCTGCGCGCGCTGTTCCTCGTACCGTGGCTGCTGCCACTGATCGTGTCGGCGTCCACCTGGTCGTGGATGCTCAACAGCGACTCCGGCATCGTCAACGCCGCCCTGCACATCGTCGGCGTCGACCCGGTGAACTGGCTGACGTCACCGTCCTGGTCGCTCACCTCGGTGATCATCGCGAACATCTGGATCGGCATCCCGTTCAACCTGGTGGTGCTCTACAGCGGTCTGCAGTCCATCCCGGCGAGCCTGTACGAGGCCGCAGCCCTCGACGGTGCCAACGCCTGGCGGCGCTTCTGGCACATCACCTTCCCGCTGCTGCGCCCGGTCTCCGCCGTCACCCTCCTGCTCGGCCTGGTCTACACGCTCAAGGTCTTCGACATCATCTGGATCATGACCAAGGGCGGCCCGGCCGACTCCTCCACCACCTTCGCCACCTGGTCCTACCGGCTCGGCTTCGGCAACCTGCTGCCCGCCTTCGGCCCCGGCGCGGCCGTCGGCAACCTGCTCGTCGTCGCCGCCCTGGTCTTCGGCCTGGTGTATCTCCGGGTCCAGCGAAAGCAGACACTGGCATGAACTCCCTGACCCGGCAAGGCCGTTCGGGATGGAAGACAGCCACCGGCCTCGCACTCACCGCCGTCATGCTCTTCCCGGTCTACTGGATGCTCAACGCCTCCTTCACCCGCGACCAGGACCTGCGCAAGAGCCCGCCCGACCTGTTCCCCGTGCACGGCACCCTGGAGGGCTACCGGGCCGTCCTGGACGACCAGTTGCCCTACCTCGGCACGAGCCTCGTCATCGGCCTCGGCACGGTCGTACTGACCGTGGCCCTCGCGGCACCCGCCGGCTACGCGCTCGCCAAACTCCGCCCGCGCGGCGGCGGTGTGCTCGGCTTCCTGTTCCTGGTCGCCCAGATGATCCCCGGCATCATCATGGCGATGGGCTTCTACGCCATCTACCTCAGCCTCGGCCTGCTCCAGTCCGTGCCGGGCCTGATCGTCGCGGACTCCACGCTGGCCGTCCCCTTCGCCGTACTGATCTTCACGGCGTTCATGTCCGGCATCCCCGGCGAGCTGCTGCAGGCCGCGCAGATGGACGGGGCCGGACCCGCGCGCACCTTCGGGTCGATCGTGCTGCCCATGAGCCGCAACGCCGTCGTCACGGTGTCCCTGTTCGCGTTCCTGTGGTCCTGGTCCGACTTCGTCTTCGCCAGCACCCTCGACGGCGGCGGCGCCCACGAGCCGATCACCCTCGGCATCTACCACTACATCGGCAACAACAACCAGGAGTGGAACGCCATCATGGCCACCGCCGTCGTCGCCTCGCTGCCCGCCACGGTGATCCTCGTCCTCGCCCAGCGCTATGTCGCCGCCGGTGTGAGCGCCGGTGCGGTGAAGGACTGACCTCTCCGTCGAACGTCGTCGTCCCTGTCGAAGAAACGAGTACCGCTTGATGACCGCCGACCGATCCGGCCCGGCCTTCTCCCTCCACGACATCCCGTTCAGCACGCACGGCTCCTGGTTCGGCATCTCGCCCGTCCTGGGCGAGCACCGGCGCGCCGACGACCTCCACCTCGTGTCGCACCAGAACGGCATGCACGCCGTGCTGCGCCTCGTCCCCCTGGACGCGCAGACGGGCGAGCGGGCCGACAGCCGCGTCCAGGCGACGCCGAGCCTGCTCCGCTGGGTCCACGGCCGCGGGAGCATCGACTGCGCCTACGAGAGGCCGGACACGGTCCGGATGCGCGGCACGGGGCTCGGCCTGCGCATCATGGCGGCCGCGGAGACCCTGACGCCCTTCACCGGTACGTACTTCTACCGCGACCCGGTGGCCGGGGCGTACGTCTTCACGTCGTACGAGACCGGCCGCCGCTACCGGGTGACCGTACTGTCCGGCGTGGTGGACGAGGTCTCCGGCAGCCAGGCGCTGGGCGCCGCCGACCGTGGCCTCACGATCACCGCCGAGGCCGGGGGGACCTGGGAGGCCGCCGTCGAGGAACTCGACACCGCACGCCGCCCCTACGTGGGGACGGAGGAGTTCGGCCAGGTCGTCACCGCGGCGGAACGCGCCTTCGCCGCCTTCGCCGACGCGGTCGCCCCCTGGCGCTCCTCGCGCACCCCGGCCGCCGAACTCGCCGTCTACGTCCTGTGGTCGGCGACCGTCGACCCGGCGGGCCTGGTCACCCGGCCCGCCGTGCTGATGTCCAAGCACTGGATGGACAAGGTGTGGAGCTGGGACCACTGCTTCAACGCCCTCGCCCTGGCACCCGGAGCACCCGCGCTGGCCCGGGACCAGTTCTCACTGCCGTTCGACCACCAGGACGAGAGCGGGGCCCTGCCCGACTCGGTGACCCACTCCGAGGTCCTCCACAACTTCGTCAAACCCCCCATCCACGGCTGGACCCTGGGCCTGCTCCGACGGCGCCTGCCCACACCCCTCACCTCTGCCGAACTCACCGAGACCTACGCCCGATTGAGCCGCTGGACCGACTTCTGGCTCACCGCGCGCCGCGCACCCGGCGCCGCCCTGCCCCACTACCAGCACGGCAACGACAGCGGCTGGGACAACGCGACCACCTTCGACCCCGAGCGCGTGATCGTCAGCGCCGACCTGGCGGCGTTCCTCACCCTCCAACTGCACGAACTGGCCGCTGTGGCAGCCGAGTTGGGACTGGCCGACGAGGCGAGCCGTTGGAGTCGTACGGCAGAGGCGACACAAGCCGCGATGCTCGACGAACTCTGGACCGGGGAGCGCTTCGTGGCCCAAGGCGTCGACAGCGCACGGACCTGGAGCACCTCCAGCCTCCTGGACCTGCTGCCGATCACGCTGGGCGAGCACCTGCCCGAGAGCGTCGCCAAGACCCTCGCCGTCCGGATCGAGGCACACCTGACCCCGTACGGCCTCGCCACGGAACTGCCCGGCTCCCCGCACTACCGCTCCGACGGCTACTGGCGCGGCCCGATCTGGGCCCCCGCCACCGTCCTGGTCGAGGACGGCCTGCGCCGCGCCGGCCACCACCGCCTCGCGGACGAGATCAGCGCCCGCTTCCGGGCCCTGTGCGAGACCCACGGCTTCGCGGAGAACTTCGACGCCCTCACCGGCACCGGCCTGCGCGACCGCGCCTACACCTGGACGGCCGCCGGCTATCTCCTCCTCGCCGAGGCCTACGAACGCCGAGGCGCCGCACCGCGCTCATCACCCTCCGCCGTATAGGTGTGCACGTTCTGTAAATGGGAAGTCGGTGCGCAGGCCTTACAGCCGCGCACTGACTGTCCGAGATCGGCCGGAGGTGCGACTCTGGGACGAGAGGTGACCGCCGAGGAGAACTCGGGAGGCCCGATGGGACGTGACGTGCCGGCTCTGGTGTTCACCCGGGAGGACCGCCGGCGGTACCGGGAAAAGATGCACACCTGCCTGGACGTGCTCGCGCAGATGCTGCGCGAGTCCGGTTTCGAGAGCGAGCGCCCGCAGGTGGGGCTGGAGATCGAGCTCAACCTGGTGGACGGCGACGGACTCCCGGCCATGCGGAACACCGAGGTGCTGCAGGCCATCGCCGACCCGTCCTGGTCGAGCGAGCTGGGCCGCTTCAACCTGGAGATCAACATCCCGCCCCGCCGGCTGACGGCCGGCGGCCCCGGCTCCTGGGAGCAGGAGATCCGCGACGCCCTCAACCACGCCGAGGAACGCGCCGCGGCGGTGGGCGCGCACCTGATCATGGTCGGCATCCTGCCGACGCTGGGGGAGTCCGACGTGGGCGAGGCCGCCCTGTCCGGCGATCCGCGCTACAAACTCCTCAACGAGCAGATCTTCGCGGCGCGGGGCGAGGACCTGCGCATCCGGGTGGACGGCGTGGAGCGCCTGTCGATGTACGCCGACGCCATCACCCCGGAGGCCGCCTGCACCAGCACCCAGTTCCATCTCCAGGTCGCGCCGAAGGAGTTCGCGGACTACTGGAACGCGGCCCAGGCCGTCGCGGGCGTGCAGATCGCCCTCGCGGCCAACTCGCCCTTCCTCTTCGGCCGGGAGCTGTGGCGCGAGACCCGCATCCCCCTCTTCGAGCAGGCCACCGACACCCGCCCGCAGGAGATCAAGGCCCAGGGAGTACGCCCCCGGGTGTGGTTCGGAGAGCGCTGGATCACCAGCGTCTTCGACCTCTTCGAGGAGAACGTGCGCTACTTCCCGGCGCTTCTGCCACTGTGCGACGAGGAGGACCCGCAGGAGGCACTCGACAGCGGCGGAGTCCCGGAACTGGGCGAACTGACCCTGCACAACGGCACGATCTACCGCTGGAACCGCCCCGTCTACGCCGTCACCGACAGCGGACCGCACCTGCGCATCGAGAACCGCGTCCTGCCCGCCGGCCCCACCGTCGCCGACATCATCGCCAACGGCGCCTTCTACTACGGCCTCACCCGCGCCCTCGTCGACGAGGACCGTCCGGTGTGGACACGGATGTCCTTCTCGGTCGCCGAGGAGAACCTGCACACCGCGGCCCAGGACGGCATCGACGCCCGCCTCTACTGGCCGGGCGTCGGCGAAGTCCCGGTCACGGAACTGGTGTTGCGGCGTCTGCTGCCCCTCGCCCACCGGGGCCTCGAACTGGCCGGCATGGACGCGACCTGGCGCGAGCCCATGCTCGGCATCATCGAACAGCGCTGCGTCACCGCCCGCAACGGCGCGCTGTGGCAGGCGGACACGGTCCACCACCTGGAGAAGACCGGCGCCGACCGCCGGGAGGCGCTGCGGCAGATGACGACGACGTACATGGACTACATGCACCTGAACGCGCCGGCGCATACGTGGCCGGTGGACTGAGACAGCGAGACAGCGACTCAGGTCATCAGTCGGCATCCTTGTACATCGACTCGGGAACGCCGACGTCCGAGAAGATGTCCCATGCCTGCTGTCGCATTGCGTCGGCGGAGGCGCGGTCGGTCATTCGGTGGGCGCGGGCGAGCGCGACGAGGGTGCGGGCCTCGCCGAGGCGGTGGCCCGTGTCGCGGTGGAGGGCCAGGGCGTCCTGACCGAGGGTGATGGCGGTGTCGTACGCAGACTCGGATTCCGCCAGGTTGCACAGGACGGTGAGGGCTTGGCCCTCGACGACGCGGAAGCCGTACTGGCGGGACAGGGTGAGGGCCTGCTCGGCGTGGGGGCGGGCTTCGTTGTGGCTGCCCGTCTGTTGGTGGGTGAGGGCGAGGCCCAGGAGGCTGTCGGCTTCGGTGCGTCTGAATCTCGCCAGGCGAGCCATCGCGAGCGCCTGGCTGCCGATCTGAAGCGCTCGGTCGAGATGTGCCAGTTCTCGATGTGCTGCGGCGATCGTGTTGAGGATGCCGGCCTGAATCCAGCGTCGGCCGGCGTCCTTCACCGTGGCGTAGGCGCGCTCAGCGTGTTTCAGCGCTTCGTCGTGGCGGCCGAGTTCGATGTTGATCTTCGCGACTGCGTCGAGCATCATCCCGCGGCCGGTGCGGTACACACCGCTGTCGTCGGTGGTGACCACCGGCATCAGGACGTCGAGGCCGTCGGCCAGGCGGCCGAGTTCCCAGTACACCCCGCCCAGGTTCTGCAGCGCCAGACTGTCGTTCTGCCAGCCGATCTCCTTGTTCCGGCCGATGGCCAGTTCCAGATGATCGGCAGCCTCTTGGAGCTGTCCCAGATCCCGGCAGGTCACACCGAGGACGACCAACCCCAGCGCTTCGAGGTGCCGGTTACCGACCGCACGGGTGAGCCGCAGGCCGGTGGTGAGATGCTCGTGCGCACTGTGCAGGCGGGCCATGCTCCACTCAACGAGGCTTCTGCCCCCGAGAGCCGCCACCTCGCCCGTCGTCCAGCCGACCTTCCGACTGATGTCGAGCAGGCGAGTGTGGTGATCCAGCGCCGGCCCGTTGCGCCCCCGATCGAACAGGGCCAGCCCGAGGCTGCTGTGCATGGCCGCCTGTCCGATCAGGTCGCCTTCGACCGTGGCCGCGTCCAGCGCCGCCTGCGCGGCGACCTGCCACGTTGCCCTGGGCAGATGGAGCCAGAAGTCGCCGAGCAGCGCGTCGGTCAGGTGCCAGGCAACGGAGCGGGGACCGTGACGGCTCGCATGGTGGATGAGGGCGAGCAGGTTCGCTCGCTCCGTCTCCAGCCACTGTCCAGCCCCGGCCGAGGACGGCAGGCCCTGTTGTCCGCCAGGGTCGAGGCAGCTCGGTAGCTCAGGGAAGAGCCAGGTGCCGGAAGTGGCACGAGCCGCGTGCAGATACCAGATCAGGACGCGACCCAGCGCGGCATCCCGATCTCCCGCCGCCTCCTCCGCCTGCGCACACTCCTGCGCGTACTCGCGAAGGAGATCGTGGAACCGGTAACGACCCACCGTCACCGGCTCGACGAGATGCGCGGCGGCGAGCGCGCCGAGCAGCCGTCGGGCCTGCGGCAGCGGTGCGTCCAGGAGGGCCGCCGCGACCTCGGCGCTGAACTCCGGCCCGGGAAACAGGCCGAGCAGCCGGAACAGTCGGCGCGCCGCGGGCGCCAGCACCCGGTACGACACGGAAAACGCCGCCCGCAGAGGGGAGTTGTCGTCCTCGTCCGGCTCCAGCGCCGCCAGCCGGTTGCCCTCGGACATGTCGGCGACCAGGTCAGCCAGACGCAGACCCGGATCGCCCGCCAGCCGGGCGGCGGCCACGCGCAGGGCCAGCGGCAGGCTGCCGCACAGCCGGATCAACTCGTCGGCCTCGTGCGGTTCGGCGGCCAGCCGCTTCCCGTCGAGGGCCTCGCTCAGCAGGGCGTGGGCCTCCGCAGGCAGGAGGAGGTCCAAGGGCAGGGCGTGCGCCCCGTCGCGGGCCACGAGGTCGCCGAGCCGGTTGCGGCTGGTGACGACGACGCAGCAGGTCGGGCTGCCGGGGAGCAGCGGGCGGACCTGCTCCGCCGAAGCCGCGTTGTCGAGCAGGACGAGCAGGCGTCGGTCCGCCAGCAGCGTCCGGTAAAGGCGTGCCTGCGCCTCGTCGTTGGAGGGGATGTCCGAAGCC
The DNA here is from genome assembly GCF_040644055.1 of Streptomyces sp. NPDC047043. NCBI lineage: Bacteria > Bacillati > Actinomycetota > Actinomycetes > Kitasatosporales > Streptomycetaceae > Streptomyces > Streptomyces sp. NPDC047043. The sequence goes on along the minus strand of NZ_JBEYVO010000045.1, from coordinate 9,184 downwards.
TCCAGCCCCAGGCTCCGCAGCAGCAACTCGAGCGCCTCACCGGGTTCGAGGGGCTGCCGGTCGTGGTCGAAGCCGTGCAGGTTGACGTAGAGCTGGCCGTCCGGGAAGCGATCGCGCACCTGGTGCGCCCAGTGCACGGCCAACGCGGTCTTGCCGATACCGGCGGCACCGCCGATGGCGGAGATGACGACGGTGTTCGCTGCGCCTTGCTCCTGTGCGGAGGGAAGCAGGGCATGGAGCCGGGCGAGTTCACCGGTACGGCCGGCGAATCCGGCGGTGTCATGGGGCAGTTCGGCAGGGGCAGGGGCGGCTGTTGCCGGACCATGGGGGAGGCCGGGCCCGGAGACCGTTTGCACGCACGGAGCCGGCGGCAGCAACAGACGCTCGTCGTCCTGCCGCAGCACCGCTTCGTACACCCGGCGCAGCTCCTCACCGGGATCGACCCCGAGCTCGTCGCGCAGCCGCACACGCATGTCCTCGTATGCGTTGAGCGCTTCCGCCTGACGTTCGCAGCCGTACAGTGCCCGCATCCGCAAGGCCACGAGCGACTCGTCGTAGCGGTCGGAAGCGGACAGCCCTGCAAGGTCGTCGAGGGCATCGCCGAACCGGCGCAGCAGAACAAGGCACTTGAGCCGCTCCAGGCGGAGCGCTCGCCGCCGCTCCTCCAACCGCTGCCGCTCGTCCTGGGCGAACGGTCCCGGCAGGTTGGCCAGGGGCTCACCTCGGAACAGCTCGATGGCGGCGGACAACTGGTCTGCCGCGCCCGCCAGATCGCCCGATGCGACGGTCCGCATCGCCGCATCGCCCCGCTCGCCAAGATCCGCCGTATCGAGCCGGACTGCTTCGACGACGAAGCCGTACCAGCCCTTGCCACTGCTGATCACCGACTCCGCGGGCGGGGTGCCCGCCGGATCGAGCGCCCTGCGCAGCGAGTTGACGTGAGTGGGCAGCACCTTGCGACCGCCTGCCGGAGGCTCCGTCCCCCACACCGAGTCGAGCAGTTGCCCGTGACTGAGCACAGCGCCTTGGCGCAGCAGCAGCGCGGCAAGCACGGCCTGCCGCTTGACCGGCCCAAGATCCAGGGGTGTTGCGCCCCGCCAGGCCCGTAACGGCCCGAGCACCTCGATCCGAAGCGGCTGAGGAGTTCCCCCGTCCACCGTGCAACCTCCGCTGCCGTACGTCATCGGAATTTCATCAGCATTGCAGCACCTCGGGCCACGGTGATGACCACGACATCGCACAACCCGCACAACCGAAGGGGGTCCGAGTGACCGAAGTGGAGCTGCTGGCCACGGCGTTGGCCACGGGGGCGGCGACGGGACTCACCGGCACGTCGACTGCACGTGGGGTCGTCCACGACCTCTACGCAGCGTTGAGAGAAGCGGTCCGCCGCCGTTTGGCCGACGGCGGTGGCGTCCGGGGCGGCTACGGCGTACGGGTGCTGGACGCGTACGAGACGGACCCCGACGTCTGGCGCACCCGACTGCTCCAGGTCCTGACGGCCTCCGCGGCGGAGACCGACGAGGAACTCCACGCAGCGGCCCGCGCCGTACTCCGCGCGGACCGCCGGGGAACGGCGCACATCGCCGTGGACGCCGGCACACAGCACAACGCGGTCGCCTCATGACGCAGTTGACGACTCTCCTGGCCACGCTGCCGGGCGCGGGTGTCGCCATGGGACCTCGGGCCGAAGCGAGTTGAGGCACCTGAGCGCAGCCCGCGACCGCTGTTCCATCGGTCGCCGCTGGTGTCAGTCCTCTTGCCGTCGAGGCCGTAGACGACCCAGCGCACTGATCGGGCAGACGCCCGCTTGGCCGAGCGGGGCTTACGCCTCCTACGCCAAATGCGTGGTTCGCGCCAGGGCGTCGAGGGTCGGTTTCACGGCCGGTGGTCGGAGGGCGGGGGCGGGCAGGTTGACAGGGTCATATCTCTGCCTTTGCATGGCCAGCAGGCTTACGGGACACGGGGGAACAGGGGGATTCCATGCCACGTGCCGTTGAAGAACTCCAGCAAATTCCCTTCTCACAGCTCATCGGCGCTCCGCTCAAGGCGGCCGTCGAAGCGCAGGCGCTGGCCGCACAGTCGACCATCGAATTCATCCACAAGGTCGGCTTCAAACAGGCGTCCGTTGGCGGCGAGGATTCCGACCTTGTCTTCTCCGATGTCTCCGAGGACGCCAATGCGGGTGAACTGCGGTCGGTGACCTTCAGCTACACCAAGAAGGGGCAGAACGACGTACCGGCCGAGTTCTCGCTGACCGTGCCGTTTCTTGCGATCACTCCGATCCCGTACATCAGGATCGACGAGATAACGATCGACTTCAACGCCAAACTCACCGACTCGGTTCAGAGGAACACCAGCTCCGAGTTCAAACTCGACTCGTCGGTCAAGGGAAGTTACAGCGCCTTCTGGAGTCCGATCAAAATCGAGGCGAGGGTGTCCGCGACCTACAACCAGAAGTCGAGCACCAGCGAGAACCAGCAGCGCGAGTACACGATGCAGATCCACGTCCGCGCGGGGGCCGACGAGATGCCCGCGGGGCTGTCACGCATGCTCGACATCCTCGAACAGGCCATCCAGGAGCAGCCGAAGACACCGGCCTAGTCGGCCACAGGGCGGGCGGCGAGGACGGGCGGGGGTGGCTGTGCCCAGACTGGGGGAAGTGCTCGGCAGTCTGCTGACCGACGTGGTGCGCGCGCGGCTGGCGGCCGATGCACTGACGGCGAGCGCCGTGGAGGCATATCGTGCCGATCCGGTGCTGGCTTCGTTGTCCGTGCCGCGTGTGGCGGTGTCCGACATGACGGTGCGGCTCAAGTTCCTCATTCTCGGTGTCCTGGTACCGGAGCCGTCGCCGCCCGACACCGTGCGCGCAGCCCGGGTGTGGAACGCGACGGTGCGCGATCGAGTGCTGCCGCGGCTGTTGATCGGCCCCGGCCGGGATACCGAGGGTCTGCGGGAGCCGGTACAGCAGTGGCGTGACGCGGTGCGGGCGGATCCGGTGGCCGTGGACATCCGCGCTCTGCAGCGCGCCCTGGACGGCGACGTGACTCCGCTCGTCGACTCGACGCTCTCTCAGGTGCTGGAGCGTGTACGCACGCTGCCGCCTGCCTCCCAGGCACGATTGGGGAAGATCCGGTTGAAGGAGGAGCTGCAGCGGGAGTTCGCCCGGGAGGCCCCGCCTTTCGCCGAGCAGGTGCGGCAGTGGCAGGCCGCCGAGCAGGCGTTGCGATCGCGCCTCGACGTGGAGGTGGCCGCGGACCGGCTGCAGGAGCGGCCCGCGGAGACCCTGCAGCAGATCGAGCTCACCCTCTCCCTCGCGGATGTCGAGGAGTTCATCGACCTGGCCACCGACACGGAGAGTTGAGCCATGCCCATTCGCGACCTGAACACGCTGGGGCTCGACCAGCTGCTCGGTGCCCTGCTGTCGGCCGTCGTGGGCGGCCAGCGCGAGGCCACGGCCAGCAGTTTGGCCCTGGTCGAGCAGATCGGGCTCGTACGGGGTACCGACGGCGACGAACACTTCCGTACGGTGACCATCCGTTACACCAAGCTCGACGAGAACCAGGAACCCGCGGAGTTCGCCCTCGAAGTGCCGCTGCTGGCCATGGTGGCGATCCCCACCCTCACCGTGAGCCATGCCAAGGTGGCGTTCACGTACGACGTCACCGAGACGACGGTCGAAAAACCCGCGGCCGAGGCGGACCCCCGCACGATTACGCCAGGTCCGCGCGCCCTTGGCGGCCTTACGGCTCAACCGGTCGTCCTCAAGGGCTTCGTGCCGCGGACCCGTACGACACGGGAGAGCAGAGAGACGGCAGGTATCAGCGTCGAGGTCATTGTCGAGAGTGTGCCGCTCCCGATCGGCCTTGAGCGGCTGATCGACCTCACAGAGCTGACGGTGGCGCGGCCTGCCGAGGACGACCAGCCATGACCGGGGCGCCGGACCGCGACAACATCGCCCAGAGCCTGAACGCCGCAGCGCAAGCCCTGGACCATCTCGAGCACTCGCTCCGGGCGGCCGGTTTCCCCGACGGAACCGGCGCCTACCAACGCATGGCCGACGTACTGCTCGCCCAGAGGCTCTACCCGGCATCGCCGGATCCGGAGCTGATGAATGGATTCGAACACATCGGACGGACCGCGGGCCGCATCTACGGGATCCTGCATCCCTACACCGCCGTCATGCTGCGGCTGGCGGCACTCGGGCCGCCAACCGAAGACGCCACCGGCGCCCCGGCCGCCGACACCGCAGTCGCTCGCACCGCGGTCCTCGCCGAGCTGCGACGACGCGGTCGGCGAGGAGCCTCGCTCTCCGTACTGATCCGCGCGACGGGGCTGACCGCCGATGCGGTGGAGTCAGTACTCGATGGCCTCGTCACCGACGGCCACGCGCGGGTCCGCCGTACAGGCGAAGCCCGCTCCTACACCCTCGCCCTCCCCGAGGGCGACTCACCGCGGTCGGTGTCGCGCCGTCCGACACGTCCCACACGAGGTGGGCGATGACCACTGCCACCACCCCGCGCATCTCCGCCACCGTCGGCGCCGGGGGCACCAACACCCCCGCCGACGTCCGCACCGTGCAGGACCTGCTCAACCGCGCCAAAGACGCCGGCCTGGCCGTGGACGGTGTGTGCGGTCCCGCGACCCGCGACGCCATCACCACCTATCAGGCCGGCTTCCTGAGCAGGCCCGACGGACGAGTCGACCCAGGCGGACAGACACTGCGGAGGCTCTCAGCCGAGGCGCAGGAGCGTACAGGTCCGCCTCGAAGCGACCCCGCGGCAGCCGCCGGCCCGACCGACGGGCTCAGGTTGACCCAACTACCCGGCAAGGGCCTGGGCTACTACTCCTACGAGCCCCCGGAGCGCCAGTACTGCACCGACGAGATGCTGCAACTGCTCACCGACACCGCCGCCACGCTGCACCGCGCGGGCCTCGAGATCGGCATCGGCGACATCAGCTTCGAACAGGGCGGCCACATGCCGCCTCACTCGACACATCAGAGCGGCCGCAATGCCGACCTGCGCCCGCTGCGCACCGACAACGCCCGGGCCCCCGTCTCGATCGGTGAACCGCAATACAGCCGCGACAGTACGCGTGTCCTGGTCGAGGCACTGCTCGCCCACTCATCGGTGCGCCGGATCCTCTTCAACGACGACGAGATCTCCGGAGTGCGCTACTTCTCTGGGCACCACAACCACATGCATGTGGAGCTGGGCCGATAGCCCGCAGCGCGGACCTCAGGCGACAGTGATCCAAGTGGCTGAGGTCTGAGCGCCTGCCCGGCCGCGCGGGCGCTGGGCCGATCGCTGACGACGGCAACACCACGAAGGAACCAGCAGCCGACCACCAGCCACCAGCATCGCCGTGCCTCATCCCGGGCCGCGGTGTAACCCGGATCACACTCACCAACTGCAGCGTCCCCACCGGCCCACCGTCTTTCCCTAGGTGTCGGGAGCTGGGCGGAATGGGGACGGTGCGGATGGAGCAGGGTCGAGCCGAAGGGTTCGACGGGTTTGTGGCGGCGCGCTGGTCGGCGTTGTTCCATCTCGCCCGTCTGCTCGTGGGTGGCGATCGGCACCGGGCCGAGGACCTGCTCCAGGAAGCCCTGGTCAAGCTCTGGTTCGTCTGGCCCAAGGTCGCGGAGGAGGCGCCCGAGGCGTACATACGAAAGGTGTTGGTGCGGGCGGCTGCGCGGTCGGCGCGGCGGCGCTGGTGGGGTGAGCGGCCGGTCGAGAAGCTGCCGGATCTGGCGGACGCCGGTGATGTGTCGGCCGTCGTGGCGGAGCGGTCGCGGTTGGAAGCCGCCTTGGCCCAACTGCCGCCGCGGCAGCGGGCCGCCGTGGTGCTGCGCTACTACCAGGACCTGCCCGACAGACAGGTCGCGGAGATGCTCGGTTGCCCGGTGGGCACCGCCCGGTCCCATGCCTCGCGTGGCGTGGCGCGGTTGCGCCGGATCCTGTCCGACGTCATCGAGCCGGTGGGGTGAAGGGGAGTTGATGGATCACTTCGAGCGGGAGTTGGCGCGGATGATGCGCGACGCCCAGGAGCACACCCCCTTCGAGGCCGAGCAGCAGGCGCGTCTGAGGAACGGGGTGCGCGCCCGCCGTCGTGTGCGCGTGGTGCAGAAGGCCCTCGGGTCCGGCCTCGTCGTCATCGGATTCGGCATCGGGTTTCTCCTGCTGCCCCATGCCCCCGCTGAGAACCGGCCACAGGCTCCCCTTCCGCGGCCCGCCGTGAGCCCGGCGTCCCCCAGCCCGACATCGACTGCGACTTCGACTCCGACTTCGAGTCCGACGGAGGTACCGGACGCGAGCCCCACCGGGACCACCGAGGAGGCCTCCCCTCCGCCCACCGCGACCGGGAGTTCGATCACCGTGTCCTCGGACCCGACTCCGACCAGGACCGAGACGGCACCACCCTCCGACACCGGGACGCCGACCGCCCCGACGACACCGTCAAGCACGCCTTCGACGGAGGAGACGGCGACCGACCATCCGTAAGCCCTGATCGCAGCACTGCCACGAGTGACTTCGGCATGCCCTGCCACGGAACCCAAACTTGGATAGATCGTGACAAAGTTGATGGACTCGTCGATGGACCCGTTGAAGGACCGACTGCCACTTCGTACACCCTTGTCGGCGCACCAGCACGAGCCCGTCCTCGACGTGGTCGTCCCGGTCTTCAACGAGGAGCGGGATCTGGAGATGAGCGTGCGGCGGCTGCACGCCCACCTGCGTGAGACCTTCCCGTACCCGTTCCGGATCACCGTCGCCGACAACGCCAGTACCGACGCGACCCCGCTGACCGCCGCCCAACTGGCCGCCGAACTGCCCGAGGTGGAGTGGCTGCGGCTCGACGAGAAGGGTCGGGGGCGGGCGCTGCACGTGGCCTGGTCGGGTTCTACGGCGCCGGTGCTCGCGTATCTGGACGTGGATCTGTCGACCGATCTGGCCGCGCTGCTGCCGCTGGTCGCCCCGTTGATCTCCGGGCATTCCGACATCGCGATCGGCACCCGGCTGGCCCGCGGCTCGCGGGTGGTGCGCGGCACCCGGCGGGAGGTCATCTCCCGTTGCTACAACGCCCTGTTGCGCTCCACCCTCGCCGTCGGCTTCTCCGACGCGCAGTGCGGATTCAAGGCGGTGCGGCGCGATGTCGCCGTACGGCTGCTGCCTCTGGTGCAGGACTCCGCGTGGTTCTTCGACACCGAGTTGCTCGTCATCGCCGAGCGGGCCGGGCTGCGCATCCACGAGGTGCCGGTCGACTGGGTCGACGACCCCGACAGCCGGGTCGACATCCTCGCCACGGCCCTCGCCGACCTGCGCGGCATCGCCAGAATCGGCCGGCACCTCGCCCGCGGCACACTCCCCACGGCCGGACTGCACCGGAGCGACGACAAGCCGCCGGGCGACCTGATCGGCCAACTGCTGCGCTTCGGCGCCGTCGGAGCCGTCAGCACCATCGGATACGTACTGCTGTACGCGCTGTTGCGCCCCGCAGCCGGACCCCAGGCCGCCAACGCGCTCGCGCTGCTGACCTGCGCCGTCGCCAACACGGCCGCCAACCGGCGGCTCACCTTCGGGCTCCGCGGCCGCGGCGGGGCGCTGCGCCACCAGGCGAAGGGCCTGCTCGTCTTCGCCGTCGGACTGGCCCTCACCAGCGGGTCGCTCGCCGCGCTGCACCACTTCGCGCCCGCTGCGGCAGGCTCTACGGAGATCGGGGTGCTCGTCGCCGCCAACCTGGCCGCCACTCTCGTCCGCTTTCTGCTGCTACGGGCCTGGGTGTTCCCCAACCGCCGCCGCGGGACGGGATCCACGGCCGCATGAACCACACGATGACCCCGATCGAGCGCACCGGCACCACAGTTGACCGCCCTGACGCCGGCTCCCTCCTCCCCGGCGACCGCGGGCCGAAGCTGCGCCGGGCGGCGAGGCACTACCTCCCCGTGCTGGCCATGTACGGCGTGCTGAAGCTCATCGGCTTCTCCGTCTTCATGTACCTGCTGGACTCCGCCGGGGACTTCCGCAAGAAGGAGCCGCGCTTCGGCGGCGGCGCCCACGTCTGGGACGTACTGGCCAGCTGGGACGGCTGGTGGTACCAGCAGATCGCCGCGCACGGGTACGACCCCGCGCTCGTCCGGATCCCCGGAGCCACCGGACTGATCACGCTGGAAGGAAACTCGGCGGCGTTCTTCCCGCTCTACCCGGCGACGATGCGGCTCGTCTCCGAGTGCACGGGCCTCGGGCTCCACGGCGCCGGCCTGCTGGTCTCGGTCGTCGCCTCCTTCGTCGCCGCCCTCGGCATCTACGCCGTCACCACCCGGTTCGGCGGCCGACGGGCCGGGCTGGCCGCGGCCGGACTGTGGGCCGTCTGGCCCGGTTCCGGCACGGAGTGGTCGGGCTACTCGGAGTCCCTCTACGTCGCCCTCGCCGTCTGGGCCTGCCACGCCGTCATGAGCGATCGCTGGCTCACCGCGGGCATCCTCACCTTCACCGCCGGCCTGGGCCGCCCCACCGCCGTCGCGCTGATCGCCGCCCTCACCGTGGCCGCGCTGCGGACGCTGTACCATCGCCAGGAGGACGTCGCGCGCCCGATGGCGGCGATCCTGATCGCGCCGCTCGGGCTCCTCGGCTATCTGCTGTGGGTCGGCAACCAAATGGGCGATCTCGGCGGCTACTTCGCACTGCAGAAGGGCGCCTGGGCGCACACCTTCGACTACGGCAGGCAGACGCTCGACGTCTTCTCCTCCCTCGCCGTGGGCCGCTCCGACTACCTCTTCGCCTGCCCCATAGAGGACTTGATCGGTGTGCTGACCGTCCTGCTGGGTCTGCTCCTGATCCCTCTCCTGATCCGGCTGCGCCCGCCCGCCGTGCTGACCGTCTACACGGTCCTCACCTTCGCCCTGGTCCTGGGCAGCCAGCAGATATTCGGCAACGTCTCCCGCTATCTGCTCCCGGCCTTCCCCCTGTTCATCCCGCTCGCCGTCCGCCTGCGCACCCTCGGCCTGCCCTTGCTGTGCGCACTGCTCGGCATCACGGCGGTGGCGTCGGGCTCGTACGCGGGGTACGTGCTCTTCGAACTCGGAGTGCCCTAGGGCTCTTCTGATGGATCTCCGCGGCGTCGCGACGCCCGGCACGCCCTCTCGCCGCACCGGTCAAAAGCCCTAGTAGCTCCGCTACGAGGG